>JASEHE010000009.1 GCA_030018915.1 Verrucomicrobiota bacterium | reverse complement strand
AATTGCACGGGGACGCGGTTCGACGCTCCGAGCCGCGAGCGGGCGCGATACGTGAACTGCCTCGCGACGGACATGGGGAACGGATTTATGAGCAGGAGCGGGCGCGCGCCGGCCTACGCGAGTCATTGCGTCTCGGTGGACGGGACGGCAACGGCATGGGACGGTTGGGCGGACGGCCGGGAAGGCAACGCGGCGAATCAGGCGGTGAGCTTTGTCAACGCCGCGAGCAACGACTATCATCTGGCTGACGCGGATATAGGCGCGCGGTGCCGCGGCACGGTCGGACTGGGGACCGACATTGACGGCGAGGAGCGGGCCGGCCCCTACTACGACGTGGGCGCGGATCAGAACCAGACGGCGATCCCGGACGCGGACTGGGACGGACTGCCGGACGCCTGGGAGATTCTATACTTCGGCGGCGCGAACGCGCCGAACGGCGGCGCGAACGACGACGCGGACGGCGATGGGATGAACAACTACGCGGAATGGCGGGCCGGAACGATTCCGACCGACGCGAACTCGCTGCTGAGGGTGAGCGACTGGTTGCTCGTGTCCGGCACGAACTTCGTGGTGCGCTGGTCGAGCGTGGGCGGGAAGCACTACGCGATCGACGGGAGCGCGAATCTGCCGGCCGGGTTCCCGGTGACGGTGAGCAGCAACATCCCGGCCACGCCGGACGTGAACAGCCGCACCGTCAACGTGAACCGAGTCGTCGGTCAGGAATTCTTCCGTGTGCGGGTGCAATAGCGCCGCAAAAGAAAGGCAAGGGTAGTGACATGAAAAGCGCGAAAGTTGGAACCATGCTGGGCCCGGTGTTGTGGGCGGGATTGATCCTTGCGTTGGGTTGCCCTCGCAAGTCCGTAGAACCTGACGGGGCCGAGGACGGCCGGAGCAAGGAACGGACCGCCGGGGAACGTCCGGCGGCCCAGCCCGCGCCCGCCCACGGACCGGCAAGCGAGGCGCGGCAACAGGAGGAAAGCGCGGCGAAGTCGCCGCCGACTCCGCCGGCGCCGGCGCTCGGTTCGGCGCCGGACGAGTTGCCCGGCAGGCAGACGAAAGAAGCCGGGCAGCGGGTTTCGCCTGGCGAAGCGTTGAAACGGTCGGGCCAGTGGATGAACGGCACGGCAGAGGATCGCGCGAAGGCGATCAGAAGCGCGAATCTGGGGGCAAGAGCCTTGCCGGTGGAGTTGACTCGAATGGCAAGGCAAGGCGCGGAAGAAGGCGTCGAAGCCCTGCTGGCTCTAAGCCGCGAGTCGGCGCCTATGGGATTGGAGGCGATCGAGGCGCTTGGCGAGACGGGAGCGACCTCGCTCCATGCGCGAGTTGGGGCAGTCCTGAAGGAGCGATTCGGGGATTCGAACGTGTCGGTGGTGTGCGCCTCGGCGCACAGCTATATTCGCGTGTTGGGCGACGCAAGCATCGCGGAAATGCGGGCGTTCGTTCGAAGAAACTGGGCGCGTTCCGACGGGTGGGGCGAGCGGGTGTGCGGGGCGGCGGTAAAGGCGCTGGGCGAGTTGGATTCGTCGGCTGGTGATCGGTTGTTGATGGAAGAATTGCGACGGGCGAATCGGCCGGATTGGCTGCCGGACTACGGATCGGCAGTGGTGAAGGCATTGGCGAAGACGGAACTGAAGGAGGCGCGGACAAACGTTCGCGGGCACGTAGTGGTAAGACCGCCGCGGCCCCTATCGGCCGAGGCGCGGGCAGCGTTGGAGGCGTACGCGGCAGCGCTGGAGCGGAAGATGCCTGGCCCGGACAACCCGCCGGCTCGGCGGTACATCGAGGAGAAGATCGCGGAGGCGCGGGCGGCCCTGGCCGGTATGTTTCACACTCCCGCGTGAAACATGCGCCCTTCGCGCCGCCACGTGAGTTACGCGCCACGTGAGTTACGCGCCACGTGACAACGTGGGCACGCGATGATGATGCCGCCCGCCTGGTTGGCGCAAACGGCGCGCGGCCGCGTTGCCGCGGCCTACGCGGGGCCGGCAGGAGTTCGTCAAAGTCTGCTGTCGCAAAGTTTTTTTGGGGGCATGAACGAGGCAGTGGCGTGGGATTTCCTTTGTTTTTCGTCGTGCTCGTCCTCGTCCTCGACCACTCGTCCGCCCAGTCGTTCGAACACGAGGACGAGGGACGAGGACAAGAACGAAAGAAGACTTCCATGCCCATGAACCCCACTCCGGAACTTCCCCTTGTTTCGCCCCTCCTTCCGGGCGCTGACGACATCTGGTGCGTCATTCCGGTCTTCAACAATGCCGACACGGTCGCCGCCGTCGCCGCCGGCTGCCGCCGCCTGCTCCGGCGCGTCCTGGTGGTTGACGACGGCAGCACCGACGCCTCCGTCGCCGGCCTGCTCGCGGGGACCGACATCGTCGTGCTCCGGCACGAACGCAATCTCGGCAAAGGCCGCGCCCTCCTCACGGGTCTGCGCCGCGTCGAGGCGGAGGGCGGCCGCTTCATGATCACGCTGGACGCGGACGGACAGCACTGGCCGGCGGATATTCCCGCGTTCGTTTCAGCGCTCCGCGAGGACGCGGACAGCATCGTCATCGGTGTCCGCGACTTTACGGCCCCGAACGTGCCTCGGAGCAGCCGATTTGGCCGCGCGTTTTCCAACTTCTGGGTGCGCCTTGAGACGGGCGTCTCGCCTGGAGACTCGCAGAGCGGCTTCCGCGCCTATCCGGTCAAGCACCTGGCCCGCCTGCGGCTGCGTGGCAACCGGTTCGACTTCGAGACCGACGTGCTCGTCAAGGCCAGTTGGGCCGGCTTGGCGCTCAAGCGCGCGCCCATCGGAGTGTCCTACCAGCCGCCGGACAAACGCATCTCGCACTTTCGTCCGGGGCTCGACAACCTGCGGATTGTCCTTCGGCACATCGCTCTGGTCGGTCGCCGGCTCATTCCGTGGCCGCACCGTAAACTCGCGCGTCGCCCCGCCGGCGCGCGGTCTACATGATCGCGCGGGTCATTCAGCGGAGGTAACCGTGGTGAAGAACATCGTCTCGCCAGAACTCGCGCAATCCGCGCGTGATCTCTACTCCGCGTGTTTCGAGGCCGGACCTCATCGCTTTGCCGGCGACCGCTGGCGGACAGCTTCGTAGAGTATGATGGTGGCGGCCGCGGCCACGTTGAGGGAGTCGGCCTGCCCGAGCATGGGAATCCGCACTCGCAGGCTGGCCTTCTTCATCCAGGCTTCGCTCAGGCCGTATTGCTCCGTTCCCAGGACCAACGCGGTGGCGCGAGTCATGTCGGCCTCGGTGTAGAGCTTGTCGGCGTGGGGAGTAGCGGCCAGGACCTGAAACTTCTTTTTTGCCAGCCATTTCCACGCCTCGGCGCTGGATGTCTCGACGACCGGCAGGGAGAACAGCGTTCCGATGCTGGCGCGCGCGACGTTCGGGTTGTTGAGGTCCGTGCATCGGTCGCACACGAGCACGGCATGCGCCCCCGCGGCGTCGGCGCTACGCAGGATCGTGCCGAGATTACCGGGCTTTTCAATGGATTCGGCCACCACGACGAGGGCATCGGCCGGAACGGCCAGGTCCTGGAGCGACCGTTTCACCTGCGAGGCAACGGCCAGCAGTCCGTCGGGCCGGTCGCGGTAGGACATCTTGTCGAAGACCTTGGCGGAACAGTCGAACAGTTCGGCGCCGGCTTCCGCGCAGCGGCGGATGAGCGTGTCCTCGTTCTCGCCCTGGAACATCCCGCGGCAGAAGAACAATTGCCTGGGCCAATGCCGGTTGTCGAGCGCGCGGTTGATCTCGCGGTAGCCTTCGACGATCATGAGACCGAGCTCGTCGCGATGCGACCGCATGCGCAGCTTGACGACTTGCTTGACGCTCGGGTTGCCGAGGCTGGAGAGCCGGCTGGGTGGGCGGGCTGTCGTAGTCATAGGAGTGATCGGCAGTCGGCAGTCAGCGGTTGGGTTGGCGTCCGGACGGTTGGCGTCCGACGCCTTCCGGGCGATCCGCGCCTTTCGAACGAATCATTCCACGATCTCCGGCGCTGATCACCGATCGCTTCTGCTCTGCCGCAGGACTAGTGATGCTCGATCAGCGCTTGCGCCGCGACCGTGGAAAACGCGTTGGTCCCGGCGACGGTAGCCGCGCACGTGAGAATCTGTATGTCGTTGGTCGTGATCACCGAAGTGTAAACGGTGGTCTTGCCGGTCTTGTGTGTCAGTGTGCCCCAGTCGGCATACGCCAGGCTCCACGTGTATTCATGCCAGCCCGTGGCCGTGAACTCGGCCGCCTGGCCCTTGCCGAGCGACGTATAATTTGGGGTAATCTGAATCTCGGCCTGGGTCGCCGAATTCACATCCGTGCCCGTTTCACAGCCGACTCCAACGATCAGTAGAACCGCCAGGACGCCGACGACGCGAACCTTTTTGCGAACTTCTCGGTTGTTCTGCAAGAGGCTCATGGATTCAGCCTTTCGCCTGCGGGCGCAGCCCGCTGGTTGAGCAGGCATTAATCCCGTTTTCCCGGTTATTGTCAATCGGCTTCAACTACGGTAGATTACGGACGAGATATTTGAATCATTGGGAATTTCCGGCGGAAAAATGTCAAGCCGGGCCCGGAGAAACAGCCATGAAAGGGATGCGGATACTGCCGGCGATTCTGCTGGCTTCGGCGCTGCCGGCGGCGCCGGGCGCCGAGCCGGTCTTTGTGGACGGCGCGATCGCCTACGTCAACTCCCATGCGATCACGCTGGGCGACGTGCAGGCCATGGTCGCGCCCCGGCAGCAGGAATTGTTTGCCCGGCACAAGGGCAAAGCGCCAGAGGACCAGATCAAGAAGCTCTATGACGACGGATTGAATGTTCTCATCGAGCGCTATCTGATTCTGGACTCCCACAAGGAGCAGGAAGGCAAGATTCCGGCCTGGGCTGTGGATCAGGAAGTCGAGGCCGTAATCCGCGAGAGCTTCAAAGGCGATCGCTCCGCCCTGATGGCGGCCCTGTCGAAGGACCAGGTTACGTTCGAGAGCTGGAAGGAAGAGATCGAGAACCACATTGTCGTGTCTTCCCTGCGGAGCCTGAACGTCGGGCAGAACGTGAAAATCCTGCCGGAACAGGTGGAACGCTACTACGGCGAGAACCCCGCGCGCTACATCCGGCCGGCCCAGGCGCGGCTGAGCGTGATCGTGCTCAAGAAAGAGGCCGACCATGCGCGCGCCGCGGACGCGGTCCGGCAGCGGCTGGCCAAAGGCGAAGATTTCGGCGCTGTGGCGAAGGAGGCGTCTCAGGGCGCCAACGCGGACGAAGGCGGCGACTGGGGCTGGGTGGCGCTTGAGGATCTCCGGCCGGAACTTCAAAAAGCGATCGCCGCGCTAAAGCCCGGGGAGATCAGCGACGCGGTAGAGACGTCCGAGGAGGTCTACATCGCAAAGCTCGGCGAGCGAAAAGCGGAGGGGCCGGTTCCCTTGCAGGAAGTCCAGGCGGAGATCGAGCAGGAGTTGCGGAAGCAGGAAGCCGAGCGGTTGTACCACGCCTGGATCGAACAGTTGAAGCGAAAGGCCTACGTAACGGTGCTCGACCGCAAGGAATAGCCCGAAGAACCGCGCCTCGGCATGATCAACCTCACCAGCCTCTTCCAGGTTCGTCAACTCGTCGGCGAACTCGACTTTCGTCCGTCCAAGGTTCTGGGACAGAACTTTCTTATTGACCGGAACGTCCTCGACATCCTGATCCGCGCGGCGGATCTCTCGAACAAGGCTTGCGCGCTGGAAATCGGGCCCGGGCTGGGCGTGGTCACCGAGCGGCTGGTGGAAACCTGCGGGCGCGTGATTGCCGTAGAGAAGGACGAGCGGCTGTTCGCGCATTTGCGACGGCGCTTTGCGGGGGAGCGACGGCTGGAATTGGTCCGCGCGGACATGCTGACGCTGAATATTCCGGACTTCTTGACCCATTACGGCGTCAATCGGGTGGTCTCGAATCTGCCCTATTCCGTGGGCACGCGCATCCTGCTCAATCTGGCCGTCGTGGAATCGCCAGTGGAACGGATGATTGTAACAACGCAGGAGGAAGTGGCCGAACGGCTTGCAGCCGAGCCCGGGACCCGGCGCTACGGGCTGGCGACCGTCTGGTGCCGGTTGGTCTACGACGTGGAACTGGTGAAGCGGGTGAGCGCGAACTGCTTCTGGCCGAGGCCGGACGTGAATTCGCGCATCGTGGGGTTGACGCGGCGGGCTTCGGCGGAATTGCCGAAGCTAAGCGACCGGCAGGCGACGCGCGCGCTGACCAAGCTTGCCTTCGCGCATCGTCGGAAGCAGCTGGCCGTGAGCCTGGCGGGCGCGTCGAAGGGCGGCGAACCGATCACGGCGGATGACTTCCGCGGGCTGCTCGAGGCGCTGGGCGTTCCCGAGAATGCCCGGCCCGAGAATCTGGGCGCGGCGGACTGGCTCAATCTCGCCCGTTCGCAACAGGTGTTTCAGCGCTCATTCTGCGACCGGCGCTTTGACGAAGTGCTCCTTGAGCGGCGCAACTTCGAGCCACAGGTCGAAATCAACAAGACGATTGAAGCGCCGGACTGCGGCTTGTCGGCGAAACTGCGCCTGCTCGGATACGCGGCCGGCGTTGACGAGCGAAGCGAAGTCAGCGGGAAGCCGTCGCCATGACCACCCGCGACATCACAGGCAACGGCGCCGGCGCCCTCACTCCCATGATGCGGCAATACCGCCGGATCAGGAAGGAACTTGCCCCCGAGGTCATTCTGTTCTTCCGGCTCGGGGATTTCTACGAGATGTTTTTCGAGGACGCCCAGGAGGCGGCGCCCATCCTGGACGTCGCCCTGACGAAACGCCAGGGCGCGCCGATGTGCGGCGTGCCGCACCATGCCGTGGACGCCTACCTGGCCCGCCTGATCAAGGCCGGCAAGAAGGTCGCCATCTGCGATCAGACGGAGGACCCGGCGACGGCCCGGGGGATCGTCCGCCGCGAGGTCACGCGGATCGTCACGCCCGGGACCGTCACGGAGGACAAGATTCTCCAGTCCAGCCGAAACAATTTTCTGGCCGGGGTCTACCGCGATGGCGGGGTCTTCGGGCTGGCCATGCTCGATCTTTCCACGGGGCTTTTCTTCGGCGAAGTCCTGAGCGGGGCGGCTGCCCTGCGGGACAGCCTGCGGCGCCTGCCGCCGAGCGAATGCGTGGCGCCCGAGTCGCAAGCCGAGGACCCCGAGATTTGTTCGGTCCTGGCCGATCTCGGCATCGCGCGGGCGAGCCGGTGCGACGACTGGGTCTTCGCGTACGACGCGGCCCATGAGAGTCTGCGGCGGCATTTCGGCGCGCACTCGCTGGCGGGCTTCGGCTGCGAAGATCAGCCCGCGCTGGTCGGCGCGGCCGGCGGGATTCTCCACTATGTCCGGGACGAATTGAAGCGCCACGTCGCGCACATTCGTTCGTTCCACACGCGGAGCACGGCCGACTATCTCGTGCTCGACGAGGCGACCTGCGGGAACCTCGATCTCGCGCCGCTTCGCGGACAGGAAGGCGGCATGACGCTGCTGCGGGTGCTGGACGTTACTCGGACGGCTATGGGCGCCCGCGCGATGCGCGACTGGCTTCTCCGCCCACTGGCGCGCGTCGAAGCGATCCGGCGCCGGCAAGACACCGTGGAGGCGCTCGCGAAGAACCGGGCGGCCCTGCAAGGGCTGCGGGACGCGCTGGCCGGCATCCGGGACCTGGAGCGGCTGATTGCGCGGATCGGGTCCGGCAGCGGGAATGCGCGGGACGCGGCCGCGCTGGGCGTTTCGCTCGCCGGGGTTCCGGCGGTCAAGGAACAGGCCGCCGCGCTCGGCGCGGACCTCGCCCGGGAACTCGATCGGGCGATCGTTCCACAGCCGGAGCTGGCGGACCTGATCCGACGCGCGATCGTGGACGAGCCGCCGATCGCGATCAAGGAGGGCGGGCTCATCCGCGCCGGGTACAACGCGGACCTCGACGAACTGCGGACTATCGCCGGCGAGGCGCGGGACTGGCTGGCGAAGCATCAAGACGCCGAGCAGCGGCGGACTGGGATCAAGACGATCAAGGTGCGGCACAACAGGGTCTTTGGCTACTACATCGAGGTGTCAAAGGGCCAGTTGCCGCGCGTGCCGGAGAACTACGTCCGCAAGCAGACGCTGGTCAACGCCGAGCGGTTCATCACACCGGAGCTGAAAGAGCACGAGAACAAGATACTCGGCGCTCAGGACCGCGCCCAGCAACTGGAGTACGATCTGTTTGTGGCGGTGCGCGAGGCGATTGCAAGGCAGACGCCGAGCATCCAGGCGGCGGCCCAGGCGCTCGGACAGCTCGACGCGCTGGCCGCGTTGGCGGACCGCGCGCTCGCGCTCGGCTACGTTCGCCCGGCGATCGGCGACGACGGCGTCATTCGGATTCGCGGCGGGCGTCATCCGGTGGTCGAGCAGATGCCGGAGGCCGAGCGGTTCGTGCCTAACGACACGCTGCTGGACAACGAGAGCAACCAGTTGCTCGTCATTACTGGCCCGAACATGGCGGGGAAATCCACGCACATCCGGCAGGTGGCGTTGATCGTAGTCATGGCCCAGATGGGCTCGTTCGTGCCGGCCGACGAGGCGAGCATCGGGCTCGTGGACCGCGTGTTCACACGCGTGGGCGCGAGCGACGACCTGGCGCGCGGCCGCAGCACGTTCATGGTCGAGATGCAGGAGACGGCCAACATCCTGAACAACGCGACGCGGCACAGCCTGATCGTGCTCGACGAGATCGGCTGCGGCACGAGCACGTTCGACGGGATCAGCATTGCCTGGGCGGTGGCGGAGTTCCTGCACAACAACGAGCGGGTCAAGGCCAAAACCCTGTTCGCCACCCACTATCACGAGCTGACTGACCTTGCGCTGACCCTGCCTGGCGTCAAGAACTACAACGTGCTGGTCCGCGAGAAGGACGACCAAGTCGTGTTCCTGCGCAAGATCGCGCCGGGCGGGGCGGACAAGAGCTACGGCATCCAGGTGGCGCGGCTGGCGGGTCTGCCGCCGGACGTGGTTGACCGCGCCAAGGAGATTCTCGCCAACCTGGAGGAAGACGAACTCGGCGAAACCGGCCAGCCTAAGATCGCGCGCCGCCGCGCGCGCCGGCCCAAGGACGACGCTTCGCGCCAACTGATGCTGTTCGGGGAATGATATCGCTACTGCCGAAGGACGCGGATTCGGTAAAACTGGCGGCCTTCGGGCGGGAGCGCCCAATTGTTCCAGACGTTCACGGGCGGGGTGGCGGGCAGGTTCGTAATTGTCGGGGTGAACCCGGCTGCCGGGTCCCGCGCGGTCCAGACCTCGTAGCGGTAGGTCACATTGGTGAAGCTCAGCCATTCCAGCCTGATGCCGTTGGTGGACAGCGTCGCAAGCCGCCAGATGTGGAGAGCGACCGAGGCCGAATTGGTCGGGTCCGTTCTGGCCCAGTATTCCTGCCAGGAGAGCAGTCCGTCGCCGTCCTGGTCGCCGACAGCCTCAATCTCAGGCGCGGCGTTGGTCAGACCGTAGGCGACCAACCACCACAGCGGCGTGTCCCAAACGACGCGGATCCAGTCGAACGTCACGTCGAGCGCGCCGTTGGCCGTCACGTCCGGCCATGTCCAATTCGTGGCCGTGGCGCCGATCAGCTCGGCCACGGCGGCCTGGTTCGTCAGAGCCGAGACGACTTGACAGTATGGGTCGGCCGTCATCAGGAAAGACGCCGACGAGCCGGAATCCGCCAGCACACGGCCGGCGGGCGCCACGGAGCCGTGAGCGGAGACGGTCACGAGAATCTCGCGGGACTTGTTGTGCAGCGTCAACGGGTGGACGGTCCGCCAAGGAGCGATGGGGCTGTTGTTGGTGAGCAGAAGCGCAGCGGAGCGCGTATCGGCCGGCAGCAGCGGCAGAGCGGACAGCGTGATGGGGATGTTGGAGACGCCGCCGGCGGACACGACGCCCGACGCCGGCGCCGTCAACCAATCCACGTCGCCGGACAGGGACGTGACGGCCACGTCGTCAATGTACCAGCCCTCGTCCGTGACATAGGCATCGGCGCCGAAACGAAACCGGACCTGAGCCGTGACGCCGGTCCAGGGCGAGAGATCGAACACGGCCTGGGCCCACTCCCCGGTGGTGCTCCCGAAGCAAGGAGTTTCGGGTGGAAACGGCGAGTCGGGGTTGTCCGTGATGAGGTGGGGATAGCCGCCGAGCGGCGTGATGGAAAAGAACGACACTCCGCCGTTCGTGGACAATTCGACGATTCCGCCGTCCCAGTAGTGGTTGTCCAACTGATCCATGTCGTACTCCATGGCGGCCCAGTGGCTGAATACCAACTGCGCGGGCGTCGTCAGGAAGAATGCCGTGGACACCAGCGAAGCGTGGCCGAGGTCCGGGTAGCTGCCGCCGGGGCCGCCGCCGAAATGCCAGGCGTTGGAGGCGGAGGAGAAACGCGCCCGCTGCGTGTGCCAGACATCGTTCGCGCCGTTATGGCTCCACCCGATTGATCCCTGTTCGAAGTCGTCGAGCAGGAGGCGTTCGGACAGCGCCCACTGGAGCGTGGCGAATCCGACGTTGGAGACGATCAGCGACGCGTTGGTTGCGGTTCCATCGCGCAGGAGATAGGGGCCAGGGGCGAGGGCGCCGACGCGCGCCTCTGGATAGCGCGCTTCGAACGAGTAGGGCCCGTTCACGGCCTTCAGGTCCGCCGCATCCAGGGCCTCCAGCCGGTACGCCACGGAGTCCCCGTTCGTGCCAGGCGCTGGAATCCGGCCAATGTAGTCTCCGGACACGGCGTCGCGCGAAAGAGCTGTCTCCTGCCAGCCGCCGCCGTTGCGATTCCACCAGACGGAAACCGAAACAATTTGCCAGTTGTCCGTGACGGTCGCGCGGATCGGCCAGGGCGCTGGGGCGGGATACGGATCGGCGAGCGGCGCAAACGCGATGGTGGGAGCTTCCGGACGGTCGTTCGAGTCTCTCGGGTTGGCGCCGTCCAGGTATTCCTCGCGGTTGGTGAATCCGTCGTTATCGTCGTCCATGTTTTGGATCGCGTTCGTGGAGCCGAAGTAGAAAAATTCCCACCAGTCGGGAAGCGTGTCGGCATCGGCGTCCTGGCTTTCTGGCAGGTACGCGGCGAGCGCGACGCGCGGGGCCTCCATTGTGAGAGCGCCGGCGGGATTCACGGCGGGCGAGGTGTCGTCCGGCTGTCGCTGTCCGTCCACCCACCAGCCGGTGAACCGATAGACCACGCCGGTGACCGAGGCCGAAGAAGGCGCCAGCGCCGTGCCGGCGGCGGCAAGAGCCGTCCACCAGGTCTGCGTGCCGAGCACACCCGCGATCGAGCTGGTCTGCGACAGGGAATACTGCTGGACCCAGTTCCAGGTCAAGGTGGAGTCCGCGGTAATGACGAAACCGACAGACGCGTTCGTGCCTGAGGCGGGCGCGCTCCCGGCGCCGGTCCAGCCGGCGCAGGCGATGCGCGTGGTTGGGGAGGTGTTGCTGTAGGCCGTCGCTGTTGCCGTGACGGCCGCGCCATCGGCGATGATGTTGGACCCGTAGGGTGGCGTAACGGTGAGCAGCTCTGACGGAGAACCCGATACGACCAGCGCGCGCTGGACAGTGATGGAGAACGAGTGGAGCGTTGCCGGCGCGTCGGACGGGTGGGTCGTAGCCGCTGGCGCCAGGCCGGCGGACAAGTAGTAGTGGGCGGTTGCGCCGAAACCCTGTGGCGGCAGAGCGGCTGCGAAGAGGCTGTCCACGCGCTGCGTCATGACCACCTGGCTGAAGGCGCCGGTTACGCCCACGGTATTCCAGAAGACGGCCACGGAATTGGAATCGAACGGCGTGAGGCACGTGATCCCAGCCACGACATCGTAGGGGACGTTGGTGACGAACGTGTTGTCCAGCGGCGTATGCTCGATAACCGGCGGAACTTGAATGGCGCCGCGAACGATCAGGGCGCAGGGCTGTGGGCCATATGGCACGTTCGCGCCGAACACCTCGGCGGTATAGACGCCCGTGACCGGCGGCGTGAGGACGATCGTTTCCACCGGGTTGGTCCGATCGCCCCCGCCGGGGGTTGCCCAGTAGACTTCGCCGTTCGGGGCGCGGAGACGCAGGTCCAGGTCGTTGACGAGCGTGACGGCGGCGCCCGCCGTCGCGGGGTAGTCGGACCAAGCCGCGATGAGACTCAATTCACGATTGGTCTCGGACACGACGAAGACGAACCGGTTCGTGGCGCCGGTCTGGAGCGGGGCGGAGGCGTCGTCCTCGGCGACGTATTCGCCGGGCGGCGGGAAGAGCGCGCGCTCGATGTCAACCTGCCCCCAGCCCTCGACCGGATTCGGCGCGGCGTCAGGAATCTCCCGGCCGACGCCGACGCCATACTGGCCGGGCGAGAGTGAGCGGGCGCCGTTGAGCAGACAGGCCTTGACGAGCGCGGCGGATGGGTTGGCGAGGCCGCGCCGGGTGGCGTAGAACTCCCGCGCGACGGCGGCAGCGCCAGCCGCCAGTGGGGCGGACATGCTCGTGCCGCCCGAGAAGACGTAGTTCGCGTTTGCCGCGTAGACGCCCCAGCCGATTCCGGCGCCGGCCAGGAGCGAGCGGCAGGACACGATGTTCACGCCGGGCGCCACAAGGTCCGGTTTGATTCGGCCGTCGACGGTGGGGCCGCGGCTGGAAAAGCCCGCCAAGCCTTGATGAATCCCATCCGCGGGCCGGGAGAGGTAGTCGCCGGCAATCGGGTTGGCCGGATAGTCCCAGGGCCAGGCGCTGCCCCACGTGTAGCTGGAGTAGCTCTCGGAGCCAGGCGGCCGGTTGCTCTCCGATGCGCCGATCGTGAGCGCGCTCTTGGCTGTGGCCGGCGCGCCGATGGAATCGGGGTCCACCACGCCGTTGGCGTCGGCATCGGCGCCGTCGTTACCAGCCGAGAAAACCAGAAGCATGTCGGGATGATCCCACATGAACTTGTCGCAGTGGCGGGAATCCATGGTGTACCGGCCGTAGGAGGAGGAGCCCCAACTGTCGGAATGGAGCCGCGCGCCATTGGTGTAGGCCTGAGGAAAGAGATCGTTCAAGTCGGCGGGCAGGCCGCCGAGGCCGCCGCCGGCGTCGAGCACGGACTGGTGGACCAACCGCGCGCCAAATGCCACGCCCTTGATGGCGCCCGCACTGGCCACGCCTTCGCCCAGGATGGACCCGGCGGTGTGCGTGCCGTGCCCGTGCGGATCGCTCCAATCGCCCGGCCGGCCGAGCGCGATGGCGGTTTTGATCCGGTTTCGCAGATCGGGATGCAGCGAGCTCAGATTGCCCACGTCCAGGCCGGTGTCGGCATGACCGATCACCTGGTTGGCCCCCGTGAGACCGTGAGTGAGCCACACGTTGGTGGCGTTCATCATGTCCGGCCGGACCGCCACGTTGTTGACCAGTCGCGGGGCAAGGTAGACCTCGATCCATTGAACGGCGCCCTCGGCGGCCAGGGATTCCACGGCCTGCCAGGGAATCTCGGCCCGCACGAGACCCCAGCGTCGGCCTGCCGCGCTGGCAAGCGCGCGGCCGCCGGCCGCTGCTACGCGATCGGCGACCATACCGACGTCGTCAGGCGCCAGGGTCTGGATCGTCACCGGCAGGCGGAGCGCCGGATCGAAAGGCGTCGTCTCGTGGCGGCTCCATGTCCGGGGCAATGTCTGGAGGAACGGCTCGATCTTGAGCGGCGGCGGGTAACACCCGATCCAGCGCGCGCCCGGCTCGGAGCGGAACGCATCCAGGCGGTCTATGTTTCCCTCGACGAGGAAGGCGTTCCGTGGGAGGTAACCGCGCGGGATCAGGCCGGCGCGCTCCAATCGCGCGCGATCGGCGGCCCCCACCGGCCCGTTGAACTGGACGATCGCTGGTAGCATGCCGCGTGGGGTAAGCCGTTGCGCCTCGACCGGTTGCCCAAGGGACATCGGATCGGACGGGCCCAGGCGGTCGGTGTCAATCCATCCCGTCTGGAGGCATAGCCATGACCCCGAGGAAGCCCCTGCAGGTGGAACGGCCGGGCGAAAGTCCCGGAGCCACGCGGCGAGCGCGCGATCCGAGAGCGTAGGCGTCGTGGCGGCGGCGGAGTGCGGAGGGGCGGTTCGCCGCGTCTCGGCGGAGTCAGGAACCGGCAGTCCGCCGGCCGAGCGGCCGGCCGGCTGAAGCCGGCCGGACAAATACAACCACAGGCCGCCGGCTGCGATGAAGCCGGCGCACAGCGCCAGGATGCGGATTCTTTGAATTTGCCGGCGCGTAATAATCGCCGCTTCCGTTATTATGCGCTTTTTCGTGAGAGGAAGCAAGGTTAGCGGATTTTGCTGTTCATTTTCCCCGTGGCAAGGGATATAGTCCGCCTCCGCAAGGGTCAGGACAGACGATGGAACCTAAGACCGCCACAACATCCGCCAAGCCGGATCATGCGAAGAACGCGATTAACACGCCGTTGACCGTGGTGTTCGCGCGCCACGCTGAGGCGGTTGACCAGGGTTCAACGGGCGTTCGAAAGGACGACGATCCGCCGCTGACAGCGCTGGGGCGCCGCCAGGCGGTCCGGCTGGCCCGGCGCCTGGACCGGCTCGCGTTCGACCACGTCTACGTGAGTTCCGCTCTGCGAGCGCATGACACCGCCCTGGAGATCATGCGGTTTCACAAGCATACGCCTATGACCGTCTTGAAGGAACTCGACGAGGTCAGCCGCGACCACTTCATCGTCGTGCCGGCGGGATTCGGGCCCGCCGGCCGGGATGCGATCAAGAAGGAGCGGGAAACCGTCGAGCGTTTCGCGAACCGGTTGCGACACACGCACAAGCCCGGCGAAAAGGTCCTCGTGGTGGGGCACGGCAACTTCATCCGGACCGTTATGCCGATGCTCGGCGGTCGGTCGGCGCTCAAGTCCATTCTTCTTGACATCGGCAACGCCTCGGTCAGTGTGCTCGATGTCTGGCGGTCGGGCTCGGCCGTGGCGAAACTGGTCAATTGCGCGAAACATCTTCTGCCGGGGGAAAGCACGTGACGTGAATGGCGAATGTTGAATGCCGAATGAAGAATTGAGGTCGCCATGAGCATGTATCCGTACAAGCGGCCGAAGCATACGCGGGTGAAGATCGTCAGCAGCGTCCGGAACTTCGTCTGGACTGTGATCTGCCTGGTCGGCGCCATTCTGATCGTGGCGCTCCTGATCAAGTGGTGCGCGCCATGGCTCTCGACGCTGGGCAAGACCGTGATGCAGTAACCCGGAGCCGCCAGCCAGAGTCCTTGTTCCGGTAGAACGCATGCGAATGGGTCAAGTTGCGCGAAACGGGAAATTGGAAGTTAGAAACTGGAAACTCGGCATCCCGACTTCCAAGTTTCCAGTCGCCGGTTTCGCGAGGTGATTCTTCGGCCGAACCATGTCTCGTCGGCCTGAGGCGCAGCCTCGCTACGCACATGATCGCGTTTCTGGAAGGCCAACTGGTTGAGAAACAGCCGACGCACGTCGTAATGAGCGTGGGCGGGGTGGGCTACGAAGTGATCATTCCGCTCAGCAGTTTCGACCGGCTGCCGGCGACCGGGCAGTCGTGTCGGATTCTGACCTGCGAGCACCTGCGGGAGGATTGCCACCAGCTCTATGGATTCATGACCGAGCCCGAGCGGAGCATGTTCGTGTTGCTCATGACCGTCAGCGGGATCGGGCCGCGGCTGGCTGTGCGCGCCCTGAGCGGGTTGTCCGCGCGCGAGCTGCGGGCCGCCATCGTGGGCGGGGATGCCAAGCGGCTCGCGTCCATCTCCGGGATCGGGAAGAAGATTGCCGAGCGCATCGTGATGGAACTGCGCGACAAGATCGGGCCGGGCGAGGCGTTGGAGGCGGTGGCCGGAGCCCGTGAGGCGTCCGCGGAGGACCTCAAGCTTCGCGACGCCGTGATGGCGCTGATTGCGCTGGGGTACAAGCAAGCCGAGGCCCGGCAGATGGCGGCCGGCGCGATGAAAGGCGGGGATTCGGCGGGCCTGTCGGTCGAGGCCCTCGTGCGCCGGTCGCTCGGCGGCCGCAGGGCGTGACCGGGGCCTGTCCCCTGTGACACTCATGGCCAACTTCTTCGCAGGAAGAGAAGATTCTAACAGAAGGCCGCAAAGGCCGCAGAGCGGGACGCAAACTCCGCGTTCTTTGCGATCTTCTGTTAGGAATCTTTGGTTGCGGCTTCCTGCGCTGTGCGGTTCGTAGCGGGGATACGGATATGGCAAAGAAAGCGGCGGAAATCAAGGTCACGGAAACGCTGAATAAGCCGGACCGCGAGCTCGACATGAGCCTGCGGCCCACGCGCTTCGCGGATTTCGTGGGCCAGGCGCGCGCGCGCGAACGGCTCGAGCTGGCGGTCGAGGCGGCGCGCAAGCGGGGCGACGTGCTCGACCACGTCCTGCTCTTCGGCCCGCCGGGCCTGGGCAAGACGACGCTGGCGTTCATCCTGGCTGAAGCCATGGGCGTCAACATCAAGGTGACTTCCGGGCCGGTGATAGACAAGCCAGGCGACCTGGCCGGGCTGCTGACCGGCCTGGAGAAGGGCGATGTTCTTTTCGTGGATGAAATTCACCGGATGCAGAAGGCGGTCGAAGAGTATCTCTATGCGGCCATGGAAGACTTCGTCATTGATATTATGATTGACCAGGGCCCGAACGCCAGGTCGGTGCGACTGGAACTCAAGAAGTTCACCCTGATCGGCGCCACGACACGGAGCGGGCTGCTTTCGGCCCCGCTGCGCTCGCGATTCGGGCTGGCCAACAGGCTCGACTACTACGGCACGGAGGACCTCCGGACGATCGTCAAGCGATCGGCGCTGATTCTCGACGTGGACGTTGACGACGCCGGGGCCGCCGAGATCGCCGGACGCAGCCGGGGCACCCCGCGCATCGCGAACAACCTGCTGCGGCGGGTTCGCGACTACGCGCAGGTGAAGGCCGACAACAAGATCACGCAAACCGCGGCGGACAAGGCCCTGGAGATGCTCGATATCGACAAGCACGGCCTGGACGAAATGGACAAACGGATTCTGGAGACCATCGCCGTGAAGTTCTCGGGGGGGGCTGTCGGGATCAGCAACTTAGCCGTGTCGGTTGGGGAAGAGTCGGACACGCTGGAGGAAGTGTACGAGCCGTACTTGATTCAGGAGGGCTACCTTCAGCGCACGCCCAAGGGCCGCGTCGTCACCCCGCTCGGCTACGAGCGGCTCGGCCTCAAGTCGCGTGGTGGTGGCCCCGCCCGCCAGGGAGAACTGAGACTGGAATGAAGTCGCGGCCGGCCATCTCTCGATCCGCTGGCGAGGCGCCGAGATTCGGTTGACACCACTCAATCCGTTTCCCCGATATCCGGCGCAAGTCGGCGATCAGGTCGGCGGCGGAAGCGGCGCAGACTCGTCCTCGGGTTCCACGATGGTGGCGCAGACGAGCTTGTCGCCCTCGTCGAGATTGATGAGTCGGACGCCCTGCGTGGCGCGGCCGATCACACGGATGTCGCTCACGGGCAGCCGGATCATCTTGCCCTTGGCCGTGATAAGCATGAGGGCGTCGGTTCCCATCACCGAGTGCGCGCCGACGACCACGCCGTTGCGGTCCGAGGTTCGGATGGCGATCACGCCTTTGCCGCCGCGGCCCTGGACGGGGTATTCGTCGAAGCTCGTGCGTTTGCCGTAGCCGTTCTCCGTGCAGGTCAACAGCGTGGCTTGCGGGTTCACGATCTCCATGCTCTCCACGAAATCGTGCTTGACGAGTCTGACGCCTTTGACACCGTAGGTGGCCCGGCCCATGTCGCGGAGCAGTTTCTCGCCGAAGCGGATGCTCATGCCCCGGCGGGTCGTAAGCATGACGTCGTTCGCGCCGTCCGTCATCTTGACGGCCATCAGTCGGTCGCCCTCCTCAATATTGATGGCAATGATGCCGCCGCTGCGCGGGTTGCCGAACTCCGACAGGTTGGTCTTTCTGACCGTGCCCCCGGCGGTGGCCATGACGAGGTGTTTGGTTTCCTCGAATTCCCGAACTCGGATCATGGCGGCAATTTTATCGTCGCCCTGAACATTGAGCAGGTTGACGATCGCCTTGCCGGCGGCGGTGCGGCCCGCCTCGGGAATCTCGTAGACCTTCTCCCAGTACACCCGACCGCGCGCGGTGAAGAACAGGATGTAGTCGTGTGTGTTGGCGACGAAAAGATGCTCGACGAAATCCTCCTCCTTCGTGGTCATGCCGGCCACGCCTTTGCCGCCGCGGCGCTGGGCTTTGTAGGTGTCGGTCGGCACGCGCTTGATGTAGCCGCGATGGCTGATCGTGATGACGCAGCCGCGGTCGGCGATGAGGTCCTCGACGTTCATCTCGCCCTCGGCGGGCGCGATGTCGGTGCGGCGGCCGTCGCCGTATCTCTGCTTGATTTCGAGCAGTTCCTGCTTGATGACGGCGTAAATCTTCCATTCGTTGGCCAGAAGGTCCTTGAGGGAGGAGATATTCTTGATGACTTCGAGGTACTCCTGGTCAACCTTCTCGCGCTCGAGGCCAGTGAGCTGATAGAGGCGCACGTCGAGGATGGCGTTGGCTTGCGCCTCGCTGAGGCGGAACTTGCCCATGAGATTCGTCCGGGCGTCGTCGCGGTTCTTGGCGGCCCGAATGGTCTTGACGACGGCGTCGAGGTTGTCGAGCGCGATCTTGAGCCCCTCGAGAATGTGGGCGCGGGTCTCGGCCTTGGCGAGATCGAATCGCGCGCGGCGGGTAACGACCTCGAAACGGTGCCGGATGAAACACTGGCTCAGCTCCTTGAGATTCATGATCTTGGGCGCGCCGTGGTCGAGGGCGAGCAGAATGGCGCCGAAGGTCGTCTCGAGCTGAGTGTGCTTGTAGAGCGCGTTCAGGACCACCTTGGACACTCCGCCGCGCTTCAGGTCAATGACGATCCGGATGCCCTCCTTGTTGGATTCGTCGCGGATATCGGAGATGCCCTCGATCGTCTTGTCGTTGACCAGCTCGGCGATTGTTTCGATGAGGCTGGCCTTGTTGACCGCGTAGGGAATCTCCGTGATGAGAATGATCTCCTTGCCGCTCTTGGTCTCGTCAATGTGGGCGCGGCCGCGGACCGTCATCTGGCCCTTGCCCGCGCGATACATGTTCCGGATGCCGTCGGCCCCACAGATGACGCCGCCGGTGGGGAAGTCGGGGCCTTTGATGAACTTCATCAGGTCGTCCACTGTGGCTTCGGGGTTGTCAACGAGGTGGACGAGCGCGTCCACGGTCTCGTTCGCGTTGTGCGGCGGGATGTTCGTGGCCATGCCCACGGCAATGCCGGTGGAGCCGTTGAGCAGAAGGTTCGGCAGACGGCCCGGCAGGATTCTGGGTTCGAGGAACTCGTTGTTGTAGTTTGGGGTGAAGGCGACGGTTTCCTTCTCGATGTCGCCGAGCATTTCCTCGGCAAGCAGGTGCATGCGGACCTCGGTGTACCGCATGGCAGCCGGCGGATCGCCGTCAATGGAGCCGAAGTTCCCTTGGCCCTCGACAAGCGGGTAGCGGAGCGAGAAATCCTGGGCCATGCGCACCAGCGTGTCGTAGGCTGCCTGGTCGCCGTGCGGGTGGTATTTGCCGATGACGTCGCCGACCACGCGGGCGGATTTCTTGAACGGCCGGTTGTGCGTGTTGCCCAACTCGCGCATGGCGTAGAGCACGCGGCGGTGCACCGGCTTGAGCCCGTCCCGGGCATCCGGCAGGGCGCGGCCCACGATGACGCTCATCGAGTAGTCAATGTAGGAGGAGCGCATCTCCTCATCAATGTTGATGTAGCCGAGGTTGGCTGGCGGAGACGGCTCGGGCGGCTGGGGCGGGTTCTCTTTCTCGGTCGCCATGCTAGATGTCCAGGTTCCTGACGTTCAGCGCGTTTTCCTCGATGAACAGCCGGCGCGGTTCGACCTCGTTGCCCATGAGAACCGTGAACAGGTCGTCCGTGTTGGCGGATCGCTCCAGAATGACCTGGAGCAGCTTGCGGGTGTCCGGGTTCATCGTAGTGTCGTAGAGCTGGTCGGGGTTCATTTCGCCGAGACCCTTATATCGCTGGATGCTCAGGCCCTTCTTCCCCATGTCCCGGACCGCGTTGAGCAGTTCGGGCAACGAGCGGACATCCAGAGTCTTGTCCTCGGCAACGATTTGGCCGAGGGGCTTGTCGGCCGTTTCGTACTGCTCGACGGTGAACCCCTTCTTCTCCAGGGTGGACACGAAGCGGCCGAGCTGCTCGGCGCCGTGTATCTCAACCCACCGGAAGGCGGAAGGCGGCCCGGGCTCCTCCGCGCCGTCTTCGGAAAAGATTTCGAGCTGCTTGCCCATGCGTTTCTCGACGTCCACGCGCAGCTTCTGCAGTTCGTCGTCGCTGTAGACGTAGTAGTGTTCGTCGGCGCCGCCGTTGATTGTGACGCGATACTTGGGGTAACGGCCGGTCTTCGGGTCGCGCTTGCGCAGATACTCCCGCAGGTTGACGCCCTTACGGCCGAGACCGTGGGCCACCTGCTCGATGCTCGTGAGCACCTCGAGGATGGACGAAAGCGACCGGCCCTTGAATGTGTTGCCGGCGTACCGGACGGTGACGTCTTCCGAGCCGAGTTCGAGCAGCTTGTGGGTAAGCTGCTCGTCGGACTGCGCGTATTCCTCGTGGTTGCGGCTCGTGATCTTATAGAGGGGCGGCTGGGCGAGGTAGATGTAGCCCCGCTCGAGCAGCTCGGGCATCTGCCGGTAGAAGAAAGTCAGGAGCAGCGCGCGGATGTGCGCGCCGTCCACGTCCGCATCGGTCATGATGATGATCTTGCGGTAGCGGACCTTATCGAGAGCGAACTCCTCGGCGCCGATGCCGGCGCCGATAGCCGTGATGAGGGTCCGAATCTCGGCGTTGTTCAGAATCTTGTCGAGCCGCGCCTTCTCGACATTGAGGACCTTGCCGCGCAGCGGGAGAATGGCCTGAATCTCGCGGTTGCGGCCCTGTTTGGCCGAGCCGCCGGCGCTGTCGCCCTCGACGATGAACAGCTCGCATTTCTCCGGGTCGCGCTCGGAGCAGTCGGCGAGCTTGCCGGGCAGCGAGGCGCTGTCCAGCGCGCCCTTGCGGCGGGTGAGGTCGCGCGCCTTGCGGGCGGCGATCCGGGCCCGCGCGGCGAGCAGCGACTTCTCGACGATCCGTCGCGCCACGGAAGGGTGCTCCTCGAAGTAGGAGCCCAGTTCCTCGTTGACGATGGACTCGACGATGCCCTGGATTTCGCTGTTGCCGAGCTTGGTCTTGGTCTGCCCCTCGAACTGGGGATTGGGCGCCAGGACGCTCACCACGGCCGTCAGGCCCTCGCGCGCGTCGTCGCCGGACATGGATTCGTTGTCGTCCTTGATGAGCTTATTGGCGCGGGCGTAGTTGTTGATCGTCCGGGTCAGGGCCGAGCGGAACCCGCTGAGATGGGTGCCGCCCTCGATTGTGTTCTCGTTGTTGCAGAAGGAGAAGACGTTGTCGTTGTAAGTGTCGGCATACTGAAGACCGATCTCGATCTGGATGCCGTCCTTCTCATTCGCGAAAACAATCGGCTTGGGATGCAGCGCCATCTTGTTGCGGTTCAGGTATTTCACGAACTCGGCGATGCCGCCGTCGTACTTGAATGTCTCCTCGCGCGCCGGCTCCTCCCGCGAAATCTTGATCTCCAGACCCTTGTTGAGGAACGCCAGCTCCCGGCAGCGGTTTTCCAGAATGTCCCACTCGAACTTCATCGTGGTGAAGATCGAGGAGTCTGGATAAAAGGTGATCTTGGTGCCGGTGCCCTTGGTCTGGCCGATCGTCACCAATGTAGAGGCCGGATGGCCCTTTTCGTAGCGCTGGTGATAGACCGTCCCTTCCCGGCGCACCTCGGCCTCCATCCACTCGCTCAGCGCGTTGACGCACGACACGCCGACGCCGTGAAGGCCGCCGGACACCTTGTAGCTCTCTTTGTCGAACTTGCCGCCGGCGTGCAGCATGGTGAGGACGACTTCCAGGGCCGGCTTTTTCTCGGTGGCGTGCATATCTATCGGAATGCCGCGACCGTTGTCGTTGACGCTCACGGAGCCGTCCGAGTTCATGACGACCTGAATCCGGGTGCAGTGGCCGGCGAGCGCCTCGTCCACGCTGTTGTCCAGGACTTCGAACACGCAGTGGTGGAGCCCGCGCACAGCCGTGTCGCCGATGTACATGGCGGGCCGCATGCGGACGGCCTGGATTCCCTCGAGCACGGTGATGCTGGTGGCGTCGTATTTTGCGCCGGGTTTCATGGTTTCGGGGGACCTGCTTTACCGATCCCAACAAGCCAGCGAGTATAAGCGAATCGGGGGCCAAAATGCAAGGGTTCGAGGACGCGTTTTAACAATTCTCAATGGCGGCGGGGGACGGAAGATTAGGGGGTGAAGAGTGGGGACGCAAGGACAAAGGGAATTCAACGTCGTGATTGAGCAGGATGAAGACGGCTATTTCGTCGCCTCCGTCCCAGCCTTGCGCGAGCGCCATACGCGGGCGGATTTCGAACTCAGTTCCGGAAGGGAAACCGAGATTCAGCGGCGCGTCTAAATGGCGAGGACAAAGCCGCAAGTAAAAAGTGAGGCTGTACTTGAGGACCGGCCGGTGATAGGGTAGGAAACAATCATGTCCAAAGAAAAAAACGTCGTGATGATTGACGGCAACACGGCGGCCGCCACGGTGGCCCACGCTCTGAGCGAAGTCTGCGCCATTTACCCCATCACGCCGTCTTCGCCCATGGGAGAGACCGCGGACGAACTCAGCGCGGGCGGCGTCGCCAACATCTGGGGAACCATTCCACAGGTCGTCGAGATGCAATCCGAGGGCGGGGCAGCCGGCGCCCTGCACGGCGCCCTCACCTCCGGCGCGCTCTGCACGACTTTCACCGCCTCCCAGGGGCTTCTGCTCATGATCCCCAGCATGTACAAGATCGCCGGCGAACTCGCCCCGACCGTGTTTCACGTCACGGCTCGCTCGCTCGCCTGCCAGGCGCTTTCCATTTTCGGCGATCACTCCGACGTCATGGCCGTCCGCCAGACGGGGTACGCCCTCATCGCGTCGGCGAGCGTTCAGGAAGTCTGCGACCTTGCCGCGATCGCTCACGCGGCCACCCTGGAATCCCGCGTGCCGTTCCTTCATTTCTTCGACGGGTTCCGCACGTCGCACGAGGTCCAGAAAATCGAAATGGTCTCCCGCGACGTCCTGCGCGCCATGATCGCCGAGAAGCTCGTCCTTGCCCACCGCGGGCGCGGGATGACTCCGGACGCCCCGATCCTGCGCGGCGCCGCGCAGAACCCGGACGTCTACTTCCAGGGCCGGGAGACCGTTAACAAGTACTACGCCGCCACGCCGGCCATCGTCCAGAAGGCCATGGACCGATTGGCCAAGCTCACCGGCCGCGCGTATCGCCTCTTCGACTATGTGGGCGCGCCGGACGCGGACCGCGTGGCCGTGGTTATATGCTCGGCCGCCGAAACGGTCCACGAGACCGTCGAGCGCTTAGTGTCCCACGGCGAAAAGGTCGGCGTGGTCAAGGTGCGGCTCTACCGACCGTTCGACGCGAAAGCCTTCGTGGACGCTCTGCCGGCCGGCGTCAAGGCCATTGCGGCGCTCGACCGCACAAAGGAGCCGGGCGCTGTAGGCGAACCGCTCTACACCGACATCCGCGCCGCCCTCGGCGAAGCGATGGAGAACAAGTGGCTCAAGGGCAAGGACTGTCCCGTGGTCCAAGGCGGCCGCTACGGCCTCGGTTCCAAGGACTTCACGCCCGCCATGGTCAAGGCCGTGTTCGACAACCTCGGCGCCCAGGCGCCGAAGAAGCATTTCACCGTCGGCATTGTTGACGACGTCACGCATCAAAGTCTCGACGTGGACCACGGCTGGCAGATTCCCCAGAACGGCCGCGTCGAGTGCATGTTCTACGGGCTCGGCTCGGACGGCACCGTCGGGGCCAACAAGAACTCGATCAAGATCATCGGCGACGACACCGACAACTTTGCGCAGGGCTACTTTGTCTATGACTCCAAGAAGGCCGGCGCCATGACCGTTTCGCACCTCCGCTTCGGACCTGGCGTCATCCGCAGCCCCTACCTGTGCGCTCAGGCCGACTTCGTGGCCTGCCACAATTTCTCCTTCCTGGAAAAATGCGATATGCTCTCCAACGCCAAACCGGGCGCCGTGTTTTTGCTGGCCTCCCACTACCCAGCCGACGAGATTTGGGACCACATGCCCGACGAGGTCGAGCGGCGGATAATCGCCGGGAAGATTCGGTTCTACGTGATCGACGCGGTGAAACTGGCCGCCGAGCACGGACTGGGCGCGCGCATCAACACGATCATGCAGACCTGCTTCTTCGCGCTGTCCGGCGTTCTGCCGAGCGACAAAGCCGTCGAGTCGCTCAAAAGCGCCATCAAGAAGACCTACGGCAAGAAGGGCGAAGACGTTGTCCGGAGCAACTTCCGGGTGGTGGACGCCGCCCTGTCCGCCCTGCATAAAGTTCAGGTCCCGGCCAAGCCGGCGGGCAAGATCAAGATGCCGCCCACTGTTCCGGCCGATGCGCCGGACTTCGTGAAGAACGTCACCGCCGTCATCATGCGGCGGGAAGGCGACCTGCTGCCCGTGAGCAAGATGCCGGACGACGGCACATGGCCCATCGGCACCACGCGATACGAGAAGCGCAACATCGCCGTGGAAATCCCGGAGTGGGCCCCAGAGCTTTGCATCCAGTGCGCCGCCTGCTCGCTGGTGTGCCCGCACGCCGCGATTCGCGTGAAAGTCTATGAGCCGGCCGCGCTCGAGAGCGCCCCGCCGGCGTTTCGATCGCTCGATGCCAGGGGCAAGGGCTTCGAGGGCAGGAAATTCACGGTTCAGGTCGCGCCCGAGGATTGCGCCGGTTGCGGCGTGTGCGTCGAAACCTGTCCGGGCCGCGAGCGGGACAAGGCGACCAAGCAGGAAACCGGCCGGCGCGCCGTCAACATGGCGCCACAAATTCCGCTGCGTGAGCGGGAAGCGAAGAACTTCGAATTCTTCCTCAAGATTCCCGAGCTCGATCCGAAACTCTACGACAAGGCGACGGTGAAGGGCAGCCAGCTTTCCACGGCCCTGTTCGAGTTCTCCGGCGCCTGCGCCGGCTGCGGCGAGACCCCTTACGTCAAGCTGCTTACCCAGCTCTTCGGCGATCGCGCCATGATCGGAAACGCCACCGGCTGCTCCTCGATTTACGGCGGCAATCTGCCCACCACGCCATATTGCAAGCGCGGCGACGGCCGCGGGCCGACCTGGTCCAATTCGCTGTTCGAGGACAACGCCGAGTTCGGCTTCGGCATGCGCCTGGCCGTGGACAAGTTCAATGAGTACGCTCGGGAACTTCTCGACAGGATTCTCTTGGGTTCGCCCGGCTGCAAGAACGTTCCGGCGGACCTGTTCGACGCCATCAAGAGCGCGGACCAATCGTCCCAGGCCGCCATCGAGGAACAGCGCGGCCGGGTCGCCGAGTTGAAGACGTGGCTGGCGGCCTGCCCCTGCGAGGCATGCGATGCGCTCCGCTCGGTCGCGGACTACCTGGTCAAGAAATCCGTCTGGGCGCTCGGCGGGGACGGCTGGGCCTACGACATCGGCTACGGCGGCCTCGACCACGTGCTGGCCTCCGGCCGAAATATCAACGTCCTGGTGCTGGATACCGAAGTGTATTCCAACACCGGCGGCCAGGCCTCCAAGTCCACTCCGATGGGCGCGGTGGCCAAGTTCGCGGCAGCCGGCAAGCCGGCGATGAAAAAGGAGCTCGGCCTCATGGCCATGACCTGCGGCAACGTGTATGTGGCCACGGTCGCCATGGGCGCCAACCGCAATCAGGTCGTCAGGGCGTTCGTGGAAGCCGAGGCATACAACGGACCTTCCCTGATCATTGCCTACTCCCATTGCATCGCGCACGGTATTGACATGCGCAAGGGGCTCGAGCGGGAAAAGGAAGCGGTCCTTTCCGGCCATTTCCCGCTTTACCGCTACAACCCGGCGCTGGTACAAGACGGCAAAAATCCGCTGATCCTTGACAGCGGCGCGCCGACCATGAAGTTCAGCGAACACGCGCTCAAGGAGAACCGGTTCAAAATCCTCGCGAAAACCGATCCGGAGATTTCCAAGAAGCTCCTCGAAGAAGCCGACAAGCTGACGGCGGCCCGCTACGAGCGGCTCCGGAAAATGGCCGGCATGTGACGGTTCAACCTATCCGCCCGGTCCGTCCGGGATGGAAAGCGAGCGATGCAATGGCGGAAGAACTCCAAAGTCTCCTGGAACGAATCAAGAAAGACGGCGCCGACAAGGCCCAGGCTGAAGCCGCGCGCATCCTCGACGCCGCCCGGCAAAAGGCCGGCGCGCTCGTCGCCCAAGCCGAACAAGAAGCCCGGGCCAAGCGGGCCGACGTTGACCGGGCGGCGCGCGAGTCCGTGGAACGCGGCCGCAAGACCCTCGAACAAGCCGCCCGGGACGTTATCCTCTTGATCGGCGAGGCGCTAAACGCCGTTCTGCGCGAGATCGTCCGTCGGGACGTCGGCCAGGCGTTGCGCGAGGATGCCCTGCGTTCGATTCTGCTCAAGGCCGTCGAAGTCTACGGCCGCAGCGGAGCCGGCGGAGGCGGAATCGAGCTTCTTCTGAGCCAGGACGACCGGAATAAGCTGGCGGATTCGCTGATGGCCCAGTTCGTCCGCGAGTTGAAGCAAGGGGTCGAGATCAAGGCGGACGGCTCGATCCTGCGCGGATTCAAGGCGCGCGTCAAAGGTCAAAACGTCGAACACGACTTCACGCAGGACGCCATTGTGGACGCGCTCTGCCAAATCGCGCGGCCGCGCCTGGCGGAGATCGTGCGCTCGGCCGGCGGTCCGCGGTAGGCCGGATATTTCACATGGGCTACTATTTCTTCGCGGCCAGTTTGCCGGCGCTTTCCCTCGATGCGCCGCCGCCACTCTCCTTTGACCGGTTCCTCAGCCTCTGCCGGGAGCATCTCCGAGCTGCGGACCTGCGCGCATTGGAGGAGCTCCTGAGGCGCGCGCGTCCGGAATCGCGGTCGGCGTTTGTTCGGACCTGGTGCAACAAGGATACGCAGGTCCGCAACGCGGTTGTCCGCCTGCGCGCCGGCCGCCTGCGGCAGGATTCGGAAGCCGACGTTCGCCCGCAGAACGGCGTGGACCTTCTGATTGAGAAACGCGTGGCAGAGGCTTTTTCACGGCCGACACCGGCGGAGAGAGAACGGGCGCTCGACCGTCTGCGTTGGACGATCCTTGATGAACTGGCCGGCTTCGACCCTTTCACGGGCGCCGCGCTTCTCGCCTACGCCCTCAAACTGAAACTTGTCGAGCGATGGGCCGCCATGAATCCAGAAGCGGGCCGCGAACGGGTCGACAAACTTGTGAACCGCGACTCCGAAAACAACACGAGGCCGGCGACCGGCCGGGAATAGCGCGATGAGCCGGACAACAGGAACCATAATCGGCGTCACAGGCAACATGATCACCGTGAAATTCGATGGAGTTGTCGGCCAGAACGAAGTGGCCTTCGCCAAACTGGGCGACGTCGGACTGATGTCCGAGGTGGTCCGCGTGCGCGGGACCCGGGCGGACCTCCAGGTGTTCGAAGACACCGCGGGCCTGGGCGTGGGCGACCGCGTCGAGTTCTCCGGCAATCTGCTGTCGGTCGAACTGGGCCCCGGCCTGCTTGCGCAGGTCTTTGACGGGCTCCAGAACCCTCTGCCGCGCCTCGCGGAAATGTGCGGATTTTTCCTGCGGCGCGGCGCGCGCCTCCCGGCCCTTCCCCGCGACCGCCGATGGGACTTCACGCCCGAAGTCAAAGTCGGCGACTCGGTGGTCGCCGGCGACCCGCTCGGGAGCGTGCCGGAAGGTATTTTCACGCATCGCGTCATGGTTCCATTCGGCCTCACCGGCGCGTTCAAGGTCGCCCAAATCGCGCCAGCCGGCGCCTACACGGCGGACCTGGAAATCGCGCGGCTGCTCGACGCGCAAGGCGTCGAGCGATCGGTCGCCATGGTCCAGCGATGGCCGGTTCGTTTCCCGATTCGCCTGTATGCCGAGCGGCTTCGCCCGACCGAACCGCTGGTGACCAAGGTGCGGATCATTGACACGTTCTTCCCCGTTGCCCGCGGCGGCGCTTATTGCATTCCCGGCCCGTTCGGAGCCGGCAAGACGGTGCTCCAGCAGATCACGAGTCGCCACGCCGACGTGGATATTGTCGTGATCGCGGCTTGCGGCGAGCGCGCGGGCGAGATCGTCGAGACGCTCCGCGAGTTCCCCCGCCTCATCGACCCGCGCACCGGCCGGAGCCTCATGGAGCGAACCGTCATCATCTGCAACACCAGCGCCATGCCGGTGGCTGCGCGCGAAGCTTCCGTTTATACGGCCGTCACCATCGCGGAGTACTACCGCCAGATGTCGCTCAACGTGCTGCTGCTGGCCGACTCGACCTCGCGCTGGGCACAGGCGCTGCGCGAAACCTCCGGCCGCCTCGAGGAAATCCCGGGCGAGGAGGCGTTCCCCGCCTACCTGGATTCCGTCATCGCCAACTTCTACGAGCGAGGCGGCGGCGTCCGGCTCAAGAACGGCGCCACGGGCTCCGTGACGATCGGCGGAACGATCAGTCCGGCCGGCGGCAATTTCGACGAACCCGTAACTCAGGCCACCCTCAAGGTCGTCGGCGCCTTCCACGGCCTGTCCCGCGCCCGCTCGGACGCGCGGCGCTACCCGGCCATTGATCCGCTGGACAGTTGGAGCAAATACGCTGGCGTGGTTTCCCGCGACGAAGTTGAGACGGCCCGCCGAACCCTGCGCGCCGGCAACGAAGTCGGCCAGATGATGAAGGTCGTCGGAGAGGAAGGCACCTCGATGGACGACTTCGTCACCTACCTGAAAGCCGAATACCTCGACGACTCTTATCTGCAGCAGGACGCCTATGATAAGGTGGACGGCGCCTCGACGGCCGAGCGGCAGCGCCACATGTTCGGGGTGATTGGCGCCATCCTGCGCGCTCCGACGCATTTCCCGGACAAGACCGCCGCCAGGCGATTTTTCCACCAGCTCACCCAGACCACCAAAGAGTGGAACCGCGCGGCCATGGACGACCCGGAGTTCAAGACGCTTCAGGAAAGAATCGAGAACATGGTCACGGAGGCGACTGCCCATGCGTAGGCTCTACCATCGAGTGGACCGGATTGCCGGAAACGTCATCAACGTCCGCGCCGGCGACGTGAAATACCGCGAACTGGCCGAGGTCTCTTCGCGCGCGGGCACATCGCGCGCACAGGTCATTCGCCTGAACAACGACGAGGTCTCCCTCCAAGTCTTTGCCGGCGCCAGCGGGGTGACGACCGACGCTCAGATTCGTTTCCTGGGCCACGCCATGCGCGTGCCATTTTCGGACGCTCTGCTCGGCCGCGTGTTCACGGGCGGCGCCACGCCCCGCGACAAGGGGCCAGCCCTGTCCGAGAACCTCATCGAGATCGGCGGGCCACCAGTCAACCCGGCCAAGCGGATCATTCCAGACAAAATGGTGCGGACCGGCATTCCCATGATTGACGTGTTCAACAGCCTGGTCGAATCCCAGAAGCTCCCCATCTTTGCCCGGGCGGGCGAGCCGTATAACCCGCTGCTCGCGCGCATTGCCCTGCAGGCCGAGGTGGACGTCATCATCCTCGGCGGAATGGGCTTGAAGCACGACGACTACCTGTTCTTCCGCGACAATCTGGAGGAAAACGGCGCGATCTCGCGCACCGTGATGTTCATCCACACCGCGGCGGACCCGATCGTCGAATGCCTGCTCGTGCCGGACATCAGCCTGGCCGTCGCCGAGCAGTTCGCGCTCCAGAACAAGCGCGTGCTCGTGCTCCTGACCGACATGACCAATTTCTCGAACGCCATGAAGGAGATCGCCATCACCATGGAACAGGTCCCATCGAACCGCGGCTATCCCGGCGACCTGTACAGTCAGCTCGCTGTGCGCTACGAGAAAGCCGTTGACTTCGACACCTCGGGATCGATCACCATTCTCGCGGCCACCACTATGCCGGGCGACGACGTCACCCACCCCGTCCCGGACAACACCGGCTATATCACCGAGGGCCAATTCTACCTTCGCGAAGGCCGCATCGAGCCGTTCGGCTCGCTCAGCCGCCTGAAGCAGCAGGTCAACGGGAAAACCCGCGAAGACCATCGCGCGATCATGAACACCCTGATCCAGCTCTATGCCGGCCACAACGAAAGCGTGGAAAAGCGTTCCATGGGCTTCCGCGCCAGCGAGTGGGACAACAAGCTTCTCCGATACGGCGAGCGGTTCGAAAAAGAGATGATGGACCTCTCGGTGAACATCCCGCTGGAACAGGCGCTTGACCTCGGGTGGGAGATCCTGGCCGACTGCTTCGAGCCCATGGAGACCGGCATCCCCACACGGCTGATCGAGAAGTTCTGGCCCGCAAAGAAGGAAACGCCGATCTCATCGGTAAGCAACGGTCGGTAATCGGTGGTCGGTTGGTGTCGCGCCGATTAGTGACACGGAGATGTCCAACACTGATGGATGCTGAAACAGAGAAGGGAACCGAAAAATGAAGGCCGATACAGGGAACTTGGATTCATCGTTTTGCTGTTCGACAGACCATCCACCAGCTTCTCGAACTCCAGAGGATCGGGCTGCAAAAGAACGTCTCTTTTTCGGGCGCGGAACAGACAAATTTCACCAGCAGCCTGAATCTCTTTCTGGATAATCAGAAATCAAGTAGAGTTCCAACATGGCACAGATCAAGCACACCAAGAACGAGCTGAAGGCGCAGCGCGAGGCGCTCGCGCGCTACCTGCGCTTTCTGCCCATACTCCTGCTCAAAAAGCAGCAACTCCAGGCCGAGATTCAGGCGATTGACCACAAGATCGAGGAGAAGCATCGAGTGGAGTCCGGTCTCCGAAACGACCTGGAACGCTGGGTGGGCCTCTTTGCGTCGGACGCGCAGGCCGAGGTTCACGCCCCTTGCGAAGCCGCGCCGGCCCAGCCGATCGAGGGACTCGTCACGCTGAAAGCGGTTGCTACCGACGCGAGCAATATCGCCGGCGTCAGCATTCCCATCCTGCGCGACGTGACCGTTGTCCGCAACGTTCTCGACCTCTTCACGACCCCGCCCTGGTTCGACGACGCCCAGGAGATGATGGACAAGCTGATCCGTCTTCGCGTTGAGCGGCAAATACTGCGTAACCAGCGCGACAGGATCGCCGAAGAACTGCGCGTCACCGCGCAACGCGTCAACCTTTTCGAGAAAGTCAAGATTCCCGGGTGCCGCGAGAATATCCGCGTCATCAAGATTTTCCTGGGCGACGAACAGACTGCCGGCGTGGTCCGCGGCAAGGTCGCCAAGGCGCGAACGGTTGCCGTTGAGGCGCGCGACCTGGATGAATAGGTGGAATATTGCGTGTTGCTTTGTCGCGCGTCGAACCCGCGACGCATGATGAGCCGCTCCCCGGCCCGGAGGCAACGGCTTCTGGTCCATGGCCCCGGTCATGATCGTCAAGATGAAGAAAATTACGCTCCTGTGTCTGGCGGCCGACCGGCCGCCGACGCTGGAGGCGCTTCGCGACCTGGGCGCGCTGCATCTCGTCCCGCTCGCCCGGCCGGAGACGGACGATTTCACCGAGACCCGCCACGCCCTGGACCGCGCCACTGCGGCGCTCAACGCGCTCTCGGCGGGCGCTCGCGCGCGAAAGGGACTGCCCCGGCCGGCCCACGCCGCGGCGATGCGCGCGGACCCCGTCGCCGCTGTTCATGACCGGCTCACCCGCAAGCGCCAACTCGCCGAACGGCTGGATGCCCTCCGAGCCGAGCAGATGGAGTCGGAACCTTTCGGCGACTTTGACCCGGCGCTGGTCCGGGATATGGCCGCGCGCGGCATGAGCGTGCGGCTCTATCATTCGCCGTCGCGCAAGCCCGTGACGCCGCCGGAGAACGCCTGCCTCGTCCTCATTCGCGAGGACGACTCCGGACAGTATTTCGTCGTGGTCGGCATTGGGGACGCGCGCGCCGACGCGCGCGAAATTCCACTCCCCGCCCGCCGCCCGCGCGAGATTCGCGACGAGCAGGCCGCCCTCCTGACGGAACTTGATCGGATCACCGCCGAACTGGCTGCGCTGGCCGAACGAGGCGAGGAGATTCGACAAACCATCGCGGCGCTTCGGGCCCGGATTCGCTTCATTGAAGCGCGGGAAGGCATGGGAATCGCGGAAGCGCTCGCCTATCTCCAGGGATTCTGCCCGGAAGACCTGGTGGCCACGATCCGGAAGGCGGCCATGAATCAGGGCTGGGGTCTCGTCGTGGACGACCCCGATCCGGCCGATCGCGTGCCCACCTTGATCCGCAACCCGGCATGGGTTCGGCCCATCCAGGCAGTCTTCTCCACCATCAACATCCTGCCCGGCTACCGCGAAGCGGACGTCAGCGTCGCTTTCCTCGTGTTCCTGAGCCTTTTCTTTGCCATGATCGTCGGCGACGTCGGTTACGGCCTGGTGTTCCTGCTCATCACCGCGCTGGCTCGGCTCAAAGCCCGCCAGGCGCCCAAGGGGCCGTTTCAGCTTCTGACGCTGTTCAGCGTCTGCACGATCGTCTGGGGCGTGTTGTGCGGCGTCTATTTCGGCATCACCGAATTGCCGGCGCCTCTCCGACGGTTCCGGATTGACTGGTTGGGCGACAACCTCAACGTCATGCACCTTTGCCTGATCATCAGCGCCATCCATTTGTCGCTCGCGCATGCGTGGAACCTGGCTCGAACCGTCAACAGCCTGCAAGCCATCGCCCAGGCGGGTTGGATCGCCGTCACGTGGTCCATCTTCCTGCTGGCGCGGCAGTTGATCGTCGGCGTCCCGCGCCCCTCCTGGTTCTTCCTTCTGGCGGCCGCCGGCCTGGCCGCCGTGATTCTCTTCATGACGCCGCCGCAGCGATTGAAAACCGAATGGGTCAACCATTTGATGCTGCCCCTGACTCTTATGTCGAATTTCGGCGACGTCCTGTCGTACCTGCGGCTTTTCGCGCTGAGCATTGCCGGCCTGAAGCTGGCCGGCGCTTTCAACGTCATGGCGCTGTCCGTCGGATTTTCCAACCCGCTCACCGGCTTGGTGGCCGCCGTGATTCTCTTCGCCGGGCACTCGCTCAATATTGCGCTGAGCGCCGTCAGCGTTCTCGTTCACGGCATCCGACTCAATGCGCTGGAGTTTTCCATGCATTTCGGGCTTGAATGGACGGGCTTTCCATACGAACCTTTCGCGGGTCGCGGACCAGACAACAAACCCGCAACCTAAGGAGTAATGCCATGGAACAGGCAGCGGCCGACGCAATGGGGCTGGCACTGGGGAAGATCGGGGCTGCGCTCGCCCTCGCAATTTCGGCTCTGGGATCCTGTCTTGGGATCGGGGCCGCGGGGCAAGCCGCCGTGGGCGCGTGGAAGAAATGCTTTGCTCAGAACAAACCGGCCCCGTTCGTTCAACTCGTCGTGTGCGTGGGCGCCCCCATCACACAAACCTTCTACAGCCTCATCGTGATGACGGTCAAGCTGCTCCCCATGGCGGCCACGGCCGCCAACTACCCGGCCACCATCGCCTGGGGGCTTCTCGGCGGCTCGGCTATCGGCTTGTCCGCATGGATGCAGGGCCTTATCGCGGCGGCTGCGGCGGACGCCTTTGCCGAGACCGGCCAGGGATTCACGAACTATCTGCTGGCCCTCGGCATCATCGAGTCCGTCGCCATTTTCGTCATGGTTTTCATTGTGGTCTTTGCCTGAGCCTTCGAGCCGGCCGGCCGTCGAGTTCCTGGCCGAACTCCCGCTGTCCCTGCCTCGGCGACGGCGGGCGCTGGCGCCGCATGGTAGTGGAAAGCGACGCGGCTCGTCATGATCCGCGGCCACCGTCTTGCGCCGGTCACGGCAATCCAAGCCGGCAAAGACCGGAATCCGCTCGCCTCGCCACAGTCTGCCGCCGGATCGAATCCCGCCATGGACGGCTGGACGGTCCGGCTGGGCGACCGGCGAAGCCAGCGGTTTGTCGTGTCGAATATCGCTCAGCCGGAGCGCCTGCCGCCCGCGCCCAGCAATCACGCTTCTATCGGACAGCGCGCGGCAAAGTTCTCTACGTGGAAATTACCGTCCGTTTCCGCGGCGAAATCGCCTGCCAGGGCCTGTGCCTGGTCCGTAAGTAATCCCTGCTAGAACCTGAATCTTGCACGTCTTTTCCATGCATCGCCCTCAGTGCCGCTCTGTGCGG
>JASEHE010000099.1 GCA_030018915.1 Verrucomicrobiota bacterium | reverse complement strand
GGGCCAATTCCTTCAGGTGCGCGCCCGCTGCGGGCGGGCACCTGAGTAGTTACGTGAAAAGTCCCTCAAAAGGGGAAGTCCGTGCAAGATTCAGGTCATAACTGTCGAGAAGGTAGGAACCACGAAAGGGAGAGAAGAATGAAGATCGCATGTGCGGCCGTTATCGCACTCGCGCTGACCGCGGCCATCGCCGGCGCACAGGAGAAGGTGTTTACCATCGGCATGAGCCAATGCAACCTGGGCGAGCCGTGGCGCGTTTAGATGAACGCGGACATCAAGAAGGCGGCCGACATGCATCCGGATTTCAAGGTCGTCTACAAGGACGCGCAGAACGACACGCTCAAGCAGGTCTCACAGATCGAGGAGTTCGTCAGCGCGGGCGTTGATCTTCTCATCGTGTCGCCGAAGGAGGCCGCGCCGCTCACGCCGCCGGTCGCCGCCGCTCTCAAGAAGGGCATTCCGGTTATCGTTCTCGACCGGCGGGAAAGAAGCGATCGACATGGCGCTCGAAATCCTCGGTGGCAAGACCGTGGCGAAGGAAGTCACGCTGTCATCGCGCGTATATACGTCGGAAAACCTGGACAAGGGCGGCGAAGTGTTGAGCGACGAGTAGGAGAGGCGGAGTGATGGAGTGGTGGAGCAATGGAATGATGGGAAGCAAGACGGTCAATCGGCGTTCAGCACTCCACCTCTCCAAGGCTCCATCACTCCTGCCCCTGGACGCTGAACTATGACCCGCTTCGCGATGGGCCTTGATTTCGGAACCGAGTCCGTACGGGCTCTGGTGGTGGATTGCGATCGCGGCCGGGAGGTCGCGGAAGCGGTCTCGCCGTACGCCCACGGCGTGATCAGCAAGACGCTTCCCGGCAAAAAGAAGCCGCTTCCGCTCGACTTCGCGCTGCAACATCCGGGCGACTACATCGAATCCACGCGGAAAGCGGTCCGGCAGGTCCTGAAGTCGGCGCCCGCCTCGAAGATTGTCGGAATCGGCGTGGACTTCACCGCCTGCACGATCCTCCCGATCCGGCGCGACGGCATGCCGTTGATGCTACTGCCGCGCTTCCGGAAGAACCCGCACGCCTGGGTGAAGCTTTGGAAGCATCACGCGGCCCAGCCCGAGGCGGACCGGGTCAACGAAGTCGGGCGCGCGCGGAGAGAGCCGCTGCTGAAGTACTACAGCGGTCTGATCTCCAGCGAGTGGATGGTTCCGAAATGCATGGAGATCGCGCGCAAGGCGCCGGACGTGTATCGCGCGGCCGACCTAATCGTTGACGCCGGAGACTGGCTCGTTTTCCAACTGACCGGCCAGTTTACGCGCAATGCGTGCGCCGCCGGCTACAAGGGACTCTGGAACAGCAAGCTGGGGTTCCCGTCCAAGAGCTTCCTCGGCGCGCTGGACCCGCGGGTCCGCAACCTCGCGGACAAGTGGCTGAAGAACATCGTCGTGCCCGGCCGTCGCGCGGGCCTCGTCTCGCGCGAGTTCGCGCGGAAGAGCGGATTGAGGGCGGGTACGCCCGTGTCGGCCGCGACGATTGACGCGCACAGCGGCGTGTCGGGCATGGGCGTGTCCGGCGAAGGCACGCTCTCGATCATCATGGGCACGTCGTCGTGCCACATGGTGCTGTCGCGGAAGCTGCGGTTGTTCAACGGATACGCCGGCGTGACGAAGGACGGGATCATTCCCGGTTTCTACGGCTACGAGTCGGGGCAGAACGCGGTGGGCGATGTCTTCGCCTGGTTCACGAGAGATTTCCTCGGCGCGCCGTTCGACCGGCTCTCGAAGAAGGCGCGGTTGTTGAAGCCGGGCCAGTCGGGCCTCGTCGCGCTGGACTGGCTGAACGGCGCGCGCAGCGTCCTGATGAATGCCAATCTCTCGGGGATGGTCCTCGGGCTGACGCTCTCCTCGAAACCCGAAGAGGTCTATCGGGCGCTGATCGAGGGGACGGCGTTCGGCACGAAGATCATCGTTGAGGCGTACCGAGACAACGGCGTTCCCGTGCGCGAGCTGGCTGTTTGCGGCGGACTCGTGAAGGACCCGCTCATTCTCCAGATCTACGCCGATATCATCGGCCTGCCGGTCCGCGTGGCCGCGTCGAATCAGGCCGTCGCCCTCGGCGCCGCGATCTTCGGCGCGGTGGCCGCGGGCAAGGAGGCGGGCGGGTTCGCAACCGCGAGCGAGGCGATCGCAAAGATGACGCGGCCACCCGCCGCCACGTACAAGCCGGATCGGGCCGCCGCGAAGGTTTACCGGCAGTTGTTCGAGACGTACCGAAAGTGCCACGATTTCTTCGGCCGCGAGCAAACGGCGTTGATGGTCGGGCTGAAGAAACTGATGCGCAGGGCCTGAACGGGGACCCGGCGGGGAACCGCCGGCTCCAGGCCTGGAGCACGCCGTCCACGGCGGGCCGGTTCCGGGCAGACAAGGAGAATGACCATGGCCAGGACCGTAGACATTTATCTTCCGCTGGACGCGCGCGAGGAACCGAACCGCGTCGTCTGGCCGATCGCGAAACAACAACTCGCGGAGATCGTGAAGGTTGTGCGCCAGTGCGGCTGGACGCCACGGGTGCTGAACCCGGGCAAGCCGGTCGCGAGCGTGGCGGAGGGGCTGAAGGTTATTCGCGGGGCGAGGAGCGAACGTTTCATCAACTTCATCGCCGGTTGGGCATATCCCGATTTCTCGGTCAGTCCGATGTGGCAGATCCCGGCGGAGACGCCAGAGCTGATGCTCGGCAGTCTGCTGCCGGATTTCCCCGGCGCGGTCGGTGCGCTCGCGGCGGAGTCCGGGCTCTCGCACGTGGGCATCAAGACGAGCCGTCTGTTCGTGGAGAAGTTCGAGAACCACGCCGACTACCAGGGCGCCGTGGCGACATTCCTGCGCACTGGCCGGTACGCGTTCAGCATGCCGAAGCCGATTTCCGTCCGGGTGTCGGCGGCGGACCGGGCGAAGGCGGCGAAGGTCAAGGCCCGGCTCAAGGGCATGATCTACGGCGCGATCGGCCCGCGCTCGATGCAGATGTGGAACAAGATCTCGGAAGCGGACTTCCTCAGCGTTTTCGGCATCGCCCGCGAGGGGTTCGACGGCCTGCGCCTGGAGAAGATGGCCGCGAAGATCCCTGACGCGCGCGCGAAGAAAGCGTTCGCGTTTCTGCGGGCGAAGGGCATGAGGTTCCATCTCGGCCGGAATCCAAAGAAGTCGCTGACTGCGGACATGGTGATCTTCCAGATGAAGGTTTATCTCGCGCTGCTGGAGCTGAAGAAGCAGTACGGCCTGGACTTCATTGGCGTGCAGGACCAGCTCGACTGGATCGAACATTACCCCACGACCGACCTGACGCTTGGGATCCTGAACAACCGTCTGCGGCCGGAATCGGACGGCCAGACGATCGTGGCGGCGACGGAGGCCGACGACGGCGCCGCAATCACGATGCAGATTCTGAAGCTGCTGAGCGGCGGCGAACCGGCGGGTTTCAACGACTTGCGATACTGGGACCCGAAGCGGGGGCTGTACTGGCTCGTGAACTCCGGCGCGCTGGCGTCGTACTTCGCCCACGGGAGCCATACGTCGCTCCGCGGTTCGTGGTCTGAGCGTCAGACGCACATGTACTTCAAGAAGGGCGGCGGGACCTGCTCGGTCGTGGTCCGAATTCCTGGCGTGGTGACGTGGGCACGGGTGTCGTACCGGGACCACAAGATGTACCTGTGCGCCGGGCGCGGCGTGACCGATGTGCCGACGACGCGGCAGTGGCTGGAGCGGACCGCGCGGTGCAGCCGTGACTGGCCGCAGTGGTTCATCCGGTTCTGCGGTCGGATCGAGTGGAAGATCAACACGAACCACCCGATGACGGTCTGCGGCGACCACCTGTCCGAGCTGAAAGCACTGGCCGAAGCGCTTGGCATCGGCTTCGAGTGCTACGACCACCTGACGCCGGCGGAGTTGGGCTGACCCGCGCAGACGTTGCTGAAAGCGCTGGCGTACGGGGCCAACCGGACCGCGTTGTGGCTCGGGAAAGACCACCGGTGTCCTGGGCATGCTTTTCGCCCTGGCCATGCCGATCAACTGGCTGCGCGGAGCGACCTGCCGGACCTGTCTTCAGACGGCGATTCAGTCGGTCCGCCTCTATTCGCTGAATCGCGTTCCACTCGCTCGACGGGTCATCGCGCGCATTCGCGAACGCGTCGAAGCCGAGCAGGGCGCTCCAGGCCCAGCGGAAACGCGCGCGCCGGCCCCCGCTGTAGCGGCGCCGGCGGCCGGTGGCGGCGCGGCGCCCGCAGTCTTGCGCGCGGCGGAGTTGACTGCCGCAGCGCCGCTTGACGCGCCGATAACTGATTGGTTATCGTTGGTTATCATTTTGGCATGCGGTCGCTTGTTGTCGAATCCGCCTGGACACGTCCCGATTTTGCCGATGTCGCCAGTGTCGGTTCCTCAATGGGATTCTGATGCCATGAAGAAGTGGGCGCCTCTTGCGTTTCCGGCCGGGTTGTTTCTGATTTTGTTCGTTCTCCTGGCTTCCTCGTCGGCGGCTGGAGGGTGGTCGGAGTCCGGCGTGGTTCGCCGGCTGCCGTATCTCTTGTTTTCGGCGGCCCTGGCTATGGGCTACTTTTTCGCTCAGAGCCGGGTATTGTTCATGGCGCTGCTTCTGGCGGCCGTGACCGGCGAAATGAACTACTGGTTCTTCGTCCGGGAAGACCTGCCGCGGGGCGAGACGGTCGTGTTCTTCTCGGCGCTCTACGCGCCGGTGCTCATGGCGTTGTTCTATCACCTGGGGGAGCGCGGAGTCTTCAACGCGCATGGGGTCATCCGGCTGGGCATCGTGGCGTCAGGGGCGGCGGCCATTGCGCTGCTGCCGCTGAGTTCCGGGCTGTGCCTTTCGGTGGCGCGCACGCGCCTGCCGCCGTTCCAACTGGTCGCCGACTGGCTGCCGATCCCTTGGAGCGGGCTGGCCTTCATGGTCGTAGGCGGGACGTTTTTGTTCGCTCGCAAGCCGCGCGAGAGCCCCCTGCTTGGTCCGACGTTTGCGTTCACGCTGCTGTTCGCGCTCGGAATGCTCGCGTTCCGCTCGACCCTGTGGCGGCCGAACCAGGAGCGGGCGATTCTGCTCCTGTTCGCATCGGGCGCGGGCGCGACGCTGGCCTGGGCCGTGCTGGAAACCACGTGGCGCAACGCCTACCTCGACGATCTCACGGAGCTGCCCGGCCGGCGCGCGCTGAAGAACCATCTGGCGCGGCTGGGCGGAAACTTCGCGCTGGCCGTGCTGGACGTGGACCACTTCAAGAAGATCAACGACCGCTACGGCCACGACACCGGCGACGAGGCGCTCCGTTACATCGCCTCGCACTTGAAGAAACTCGCCATCGGCGCAGCCTATCGCTATGGGGGCGAAGAGTTCGTCATCGTGGCCGAGGGCGACGATTACGACGCCGTGCTCGCGGTCCTCGATGCCCTGCGCCTGGCGATTCAGGAGCGGGAGTTCGTGGCGCGCGGCGTCGGCAGGCCGCGGCGCAGGCCCACGGCGCTGCCCGGTCTGTCGGATGCCACCGCCCCCCGGACGGATTCGGCCGGTGGCGCCGCAATGCGCAAGACGATCCGGGTCACCGTCAGCATCGGCGCCGCGCGGCGGGACGGCCGGAACCCCGCCCCGCTCGATGTGCTGGGCGCGGCGGACCGGGCGCTGTACCGCGCCAAGAAGGGCGGCCGCAACCGGGTGGTGGGGACGCGATAGGGAAAGGCGAACTTTGCGGTAGAAAAGTTTCGCGCAAAAACAGGAAGTTGGCGTTGACCGGCCGTGGCGCCGTCGTGGGGGTCAGCCGGCGGACTCGAAGAGCGCGTTGAATTCGGCGGCGCAGGTCCGGAAAGCTTCGACAATGGCGGGGTCGAATTGGGTTCCCGAGACGGCGAGGATCGTCTTCTCGGCCTCCTCCCGGGAAACCGCCGGCTGGTAGTTCCGGCCGGCGCGCAGGATGTCGTACACGTCGGCGACGGCGATGATTCTCGCCATTGGCGGGATGTCCTTGCCCTTGAGCGCGCGCGGATAGCCGGCGCCGTCGAACCACTCGTGGTGGGCGTGAACCGCATCGGCGGCGGCCCGCGGGAACGAAAAGCCACGCAGGAGATCGCGTCCGATCTCGGGATGTCGCCGCATGATCTTCGTTTCCCTGGGCTTCAGCGTCTCAGGTTTCCGCAGAAGGCGGTCGGGGATTCCAATCTTACCGATGTCGTGGAAGAACCCGGCGCGGCGGACAATCTCCACATCGCCGGGATTCATCTTCATGCGGCAGGCCAAGACAGCGGCGTAGTCGGCGGTCCGGCGCGAGTGAGCCTCGCAACCCGGGAGGTGCGCTTCCAGGGCAACCATGAGAGTCTCGATCGCGCGGCTCAGGTCCGCCGTGGCGCGCTCCGCTCGGCTTGTTGTTCCAGTCGGCTTCATCAACGGAATGGAGGGTTGCAGCCGGAATGGGAAAAGTCAAGTTCGCTCGCGGCGTAAGGGGTCAATTACGGGGTGGCGTCGGTTTTGCGGCCATGCAACCCCGCTCACGGGGTCGCGGGACGCGCAAATGTTTTGGGGCCTCCGCCGAGCAAACCGGCAGGAATCCCTTCCTGCCTCATTACACACCTCATCCGCGGGCCGCAACCGAAGCTTGTCCCATTGTCCTTGCTTTTGCCGATTGGGTGTTGAAATACTGGAACGTTGCGGCAATATGTCCACTTTTCCCGTCCGGCATGGATTAATAAGTAGGGCATTGTGGAGGTTTTGGGTGAACCGAGAACAGGCGATACGCGACGCTTTTGCCTGCCAAGGCATGCTGCTGGCATATGCCTACGGGATCGTCCGTGATTGGAGAACGGCGGAAGATGTTGTGCAGGACGCTCTTGTGGTTGTGGTTGAGCAGTGGCAGGACTTCAAGTCGGGAACGAGCATGCTGGCATGGGTGAAGACCATTGCAAGGAACAAGGCGTTTCATGCATTGCGAGCCAGGAATAGAGAAAAAGTCATGGAAAACGAGCAACTGAACGCCTTGGTTGAGCAGGCGATGGACGCTCATCTGAACGAGGAAAGGATGGCTTGGCATGAGCGGATGACTGAGGCGCTGGACAAGTGCATGGACAGACTGGGAGAGAGAACTTTTGACATGGTGAAAGGGTTCTATCTCCAGAGTCAATCCTACGAGAACCTGGCTCGATCGCTACAAGTGAGCGTTGAAGCCGTGCGAAAGAGCCTTCTTCGGGCCAGGAACATCCTGCGGGACTGCGTACGCGGCAGTCTGACGATGGAACGCGCGACGTGAGGCAGAACAATGGAAGAGTTGTTTCAAAAGTACCTGGATGAAGAACTCTCGACTGAGGAGTCTGCTTTGCTCCTCAGGCGGTTGAAGGAGGACGCGTCGGCGCAAAGCGAATTTGCCGAATACGTGCATTGGTCTTATTTGATCAGAGCGGCGACATTCAAGCGCGTTGCCGGCGCCGGGAAAGAAGCGGCCGTATCGGCGTCTTGTCGCGTCGGCGCGGCGCCCAGGTCGGCGCGGCGGCCGCATGGTTCTCGGCAGTTCCGGAGACCGAGTAAGGAACAAGTCCGGCCGCGGTGGGTGGCAGCGGCTCTGACCCTGGCGGCGTCTCTGTTGCTGGCCGTTGGTCTGTTCGTGTCTTCCCATCGAGCCGGGCGGCCCGCGCCCGGCGCGGCGGCGATCTCCCGGGTTCAAGGGCCCGCGTCCGGCGCGG
>JASEHE010000098.1 GCA_030018915.1 Verrucomicrobiota bacterium | reverse complement strand
CTCCTGCCGCGCTCTCCCTGCGCTCCTCTCCGCCAGCTTGCGGAATCGCTGGGAGAAGAGGGCTTGACTCGCCGGCGAACGCGCCCGTAGTATGCGGCGCGGTGATCCGCGGCAATCGTGGGAACGGCGGAATGCGGGTCTTTGCGGCAGTCGGCGGCACACCGTCCTGCACATGGACATTCGTGGTGAACGCATCGGGCGCCGGCATGCCGGATTCGCTCACGGGCGCTGGCGCGCTCCACACGAGCGGCGGCGCCGGCGCTGACATTATCAAGGTCGCGGACGCGAACTCGACCGAGGCACACGCAACGATCACAAAGAACTGAGCAGCGCCGAGGAGACGGCTCGACGTGCAGCCAATCATTCTGCGGGGGACGACAGCGTTTTCAGGCTTCCGGGTCGCGGCCCTGATGGAGGCTATCCGCAAGACGGCGCCAGACCTGGCGATTTCCGAGCTCTGCGCGACCCATATCTACCTGATGGAAGCCGCCGCGGCGCCGGCGCCCGATGTCGTCGAGAAAACCTGCGCGCTGCTCGGCGCCGTGGGCGAGTTCCAGCGCAAGGACGGGTTCCTCGTGGCGCCGCGCAAGGGCACGATCTCGCCCTGGTCGTCCAAGGCAACCGACATCTTCCACAACTGCGGCTTGATGAGCATTGCCCGGGTCGAGCGTGGCGTTCACTATCAGGCGCTCGCCTCCGGTGGCCGCGCGCTCGGCGTGGAGGAATGCCGGCCCATCTTCAACCTGCTGCACGATCGCATGACCGAGGGCGTCTACCTCGACGTGTCGGACATCTTCACCCACATGCCGCCGGCCCCGTTCGCTTCCGTTGACCTACTCGGCTGCGGCCCGGCTGCCCTCGAAAAGGCCAACGTCGCGATGGGGCTTGCCCTGAGCGACGATGAGATCGCCTACCTCTGCGAGGCATACCGGTCGGCCCGCCGGAATCCGACCGACGTCGAGCTGGTCATGTTCGGCCAGGTCAACTCGGAACATTGCCGCCACAAGATATTCAACGCCGCCTGGATTCTTGACGGCGTCCGGCAGGAACGCAGCCTGTTCGACATGATCCGCCACACGCACGAGACGCACCCGGCCGGCACGCTCGTGGCCTACCGTGACAACTCGAGTGTCGTCGAGGGATTCCGAGACGAATGGTTCGAGGTCCGGCGCGACGGCCGGAACGTCTACCGGTACGCGCCCGCGCGGATTGACACGATCATGAAGGTCGAGACCCACAACCACCCGACCGCGATCTCGCCGGACCCCGGCGCCGCGACAGGGGTTGGCGGAGAAATCCGCGACGAAAGCGCCACCGGCATCGGGAGCAAGAGCAAGGCGGGCTTGAGCGGATTCATGGTGTCGAACCTGCGAATACCTGGCTTCCCGATGCCGTGGGAAAAGGACTACGGCGAGTTTCCGGCGCGACTGGCGACGCCGCTGGAAATCATGCTCAAGGGCCCGATCGGCGGGGCGGGGTTCGGAAACGAGTTTGGACGCCCCCAGCTCTTCGGCCTGTTCCGGACCTGCGAGGCGGAATACAACGGGCAATATCGCGGCTACCACAAGCCCATCATGGTGGCCGGCGGCATGGGTAATATCAAGCGGATGCACGTCCGGAAACGGAAGCTGTCCCGGGGCGCTCTAGTGGTTCAAATCGGCGGGCCGGCCATGCGCATCGGGCTCGGCGGCGGCGCGGCGTCGTCCATGGCCACTGGCAGTAACGTGGCGGAACTCGATTTCAACTCCGTGCAACGCGGCAACGCGGAAATGGAGCGGCGCTGCCAGGAAGTCATAGACGCCTGCATCGCGCTGGGCCGCGAAAATCCCATCCTCAGCATCCACGACATCGGCGCCGGCGGCCTGTCCAACGGCTGCCTGGAACTGGTGGCCGGGGTCGGCGGCCGGTTCCGGCTGAGACAAGCGCCAAACGAAGATTCCTCGATGAGCCCCATGGAAATCTGGTGCTGCGAGGCCCAGGAGCGTTACGTGCTGGCCATTGCCGCGGAGTCCCGCGAACGGTTCATCCGGCTCTGCGAGCGCGAGCGGTGTCCGGCGGCCGTCATCGGCGAAGTCACGGGCGACGGCCATCTCTCCCTCGAAGACGAACATTTCAACAACAAGCCAATAGATATCCCGCTGGCTGTCATTCTCGGCAAGCCGCCGAAGATGCTGCGGGACGTCCGCCGCGGCGGGCAGTCTCACGCTCCGTTGAGCCTCGACCGCGTCACGCTCCGCGACGCGGTCGAGCGCGTGCTGCGGCTCCCGGCCGTAGCCGACAAGACCTTCCTGATCACGATCGCGGACCGCAGCGTTACCGGGCTGGTGGCCCGAGACCAGATGGTCGGGCCCTATCAGACGCCGATCGCGGACGTTGCGGTCACGGCCACGGGCTACAAGGCCTGCACTGGCGAGGCCATGGCCATGGGCGAGCGGACACCTGTTGCTTTGGTGTCGCCTCCGGCCTCCGGGCGGATGGCGATCGGCGAGGCGTTGACCAACATCGCGGCCGCCAACATCGGCGCTATCGGCCGGGTCAAGCTTTCCGCCAACTGGATGTGCGCCTGCGGAGAAGAAGGAGAAGACGCCGCTCTGTTCGATACGGTTCGGTCGGTCGGGATGGAACTCTGCCCGCAACTCGGCGTGGCCATACCGGTCGGCAAGGACTCGCTTTCAATGCGGACGCTGTGGCAGCCGACCTCGGGCGCCCAAATGAAAATGACGGCCCCGCTCAGCCTCGTGGTCAGCGCTTTTGCCGTCGTCCGAGACGTCCGTAAGACCGTGACTCCGGACCTGAAGCCGGGCGATTCCGCGCTGCTGCTGCTCGACCTCGGCCATGGCCGCAATCGGCTGGGCTGTTCGGCCCTGGCCCAGGTGTACAACCAGGTTGGAGACGCCTGCCCGGACCTTGACGATCCGGCGTTGTTCCGGGCGTTTTTCGCGGCCGTCCAGGAACTCGTGGAGCAACAGCTTCTCCTGGCCTATCACGACCGGTCGGACGGCGGCCTGTTCGTGACGCTGGCCGAAATGGCTTTTGGCGGCCGGATCGGCGTGGAGGTTGATCTGGACGAACTGGGGGCCGATCCACTCTCGGTCCTCTTCGCCGAGGAGCTGGGCGCGGTGCTGCAGGTTTCCCGCCGCAACCTGGACCGGGCGCAAGACGTCCTGCGGCGAAACGGCGTGGACGCGATCGCCAGTGTTATCGGAAACACGGCGCCGAACAGGCAATTCACGATCCGTGGCGGCGTATTTGCCGATAAACTGAGCGCGCTACGCCGCGCCTGGTCGGAGTTGACCTATCGCATGCAGGCGCTGCGCGACAACCCGGAGTGCGCCCGCCAGGAGTACGACCGGCTGCTTGACGAGCGCGATCCAGGCATGCAATTCCACCCGACATTCGATCCGGACAAGCTGTTCAACGTGTCATCGCGGCGGCCGCGGACGGCGATCCTGCGGGAGCAGGGGATCAACGGCCACGTGGAGATGGCGGCGGCCTTCGATCGCGCCGGGTTCGAAAGCGTGGACGTCCACATGACCGACCTGTTGTGCGGGCGAATGAAGCTCGACGATTTTTCGGGCATGGCGGCCTGCGGCGGTTTCTCGTACGGCGACGTGCTCGGCGCCGGCTCGGGCTGGGCCAGGTCCGTGCTGTTCAACGCCGGGATCAAGGAGATGTTCGCGCGGTTCTTCGCGCGGACCGACACGTTCGCGCTGGGAATCTGCAACGGCTGCCAGATGATGTGCCAGTTAAAGGAAATCATCCCGGGCGCGGAGGACTGGCCCGAGTTCACGCGGAACATATCCGAGCAATTCGAAGCGCGTTACGTGACCGTCGAGATCATGAAATCGCCGTCCGTGCTGTTCAAGGGCATGGAAGGCTCGCTGCTGCCGATCCCGGTGGCGCATGGCGAGGGATTCGCCGATTTCTCCCGGACCGGCAGCCGCGAGGCGATCGCGCGCCGAGGCCTCATGACGGCGCGCTATGTGGACAACTACGGCAAGCCCACCGAGGTCTACCCGCTCAATCCGAACGGATCGCCCGGCGGCATAACCGGCGTGACCACTGCGAACGGCCGGATGACCATCATGATGCCGCACCCGGAGCGCGCGTTCCGCGCGCTGCAAATGTCCTGCCGACCGGCGGACATGCCATTGTTCAAGAGCGAGGCCGGCCCCTGGCTTAGACTCTTCCAAAACGCCCGCGAGTTCGCGAGGTGACCTTCCTCGACTTCCTGGAGGAACGAGACTAGCCCGCGGCAATCGGTAATCGGTGGTCGGTTATCGGTTGTCAGTGATCCGTGATCGGTGGTCGCAAATCGGAAATCTGTGGTGGGTTATCGGTGATTCGAAGTCGGAACGCGGAAGTACAGAGTTTTGTTTCTTCTTCCGTCTTCCCCATTCCGCCCTCGATTCACTTGACGTGGAGCGGGGCAACTGAGACGCAGGGAAGCCGATGCTGGGCGATCACCACCTTTGGAAAGCCCTTGCGGACGAGAGTGTCGCGAATGAGCATCCCCGTGGCCACGGGGACATCCGCCGTGATCCGGACGGTGATCAGCGTGTTCTTGTCCGCCCCGGCGGATTTCACCGCTGCCGCCAGATCGGCGACCGCCACGGTTCTGTCTTCCACTTTGATGGCGTTCGCGCCGGCGGCCTTGATATCGAGGGATTTCCTGGTCTCTCCAACGAAAACCGCGCAGCCGGCCGCTCCCGCAACCAGCGCCAATCCGAAAACAATCGCCATTCGACTCAACCGGCTCATGATGGTAGGCGGATTACGCCGGCATCGAAAGTGTCCGGATAAAAGCGGACGGCATTATAACACGCCGATTTCGGGCAAAACATGATTTGTTCCATGCTGAAAACTTTACCAAATCCGAAAGCGACCTCCAACTAATCTTTCTTCTCGTCGTCTCTCCGCTGATTCACGAGCGATCTGCTCCGGTTTCGCTTTTGATTGGCTATTGCCGGGTATCCGGCCGTTTGCGATACTTCCAGGGATGATTCTCGACGAGCGCGTTCCGCGCGCGGCGCGAAAGGTCTTCGGCGGCAACCTGTGCCGGTTCCTGGGGCTCAGCGCGGAAACGGTCGAGAAGAAGACCCTGCGGCCGGGGGAATAGCCGAAGAAGTGTCAGGGTTCAGGGAAGATGAGGGGACAAGGATGCCCGGCTTGCGCTCCCAGCAGCCGCCCATGTTGCCGTAGCTGGACACGCTTGGCAATCCCGATCCCCGATTCCAGCGGCGTCGAACCTGCGGGGCCGGGACAGGCCGGAGAGTCGAGGAATCGGGCCGCACCATGAAGCTTCTCATTGCCACGCGAAACAAGCACAAGCTCAGGGAAATTCGGGAAATCTTCTCGATAGCGACCCTCCAGATCGTCAGCGCACTGGATTTCCCGTGGATTCCTGACGTAGTCGAAGACGGCGATACTCTCGAAGCCAACGCGATCAAGAAGGCGTCCACGCTCGCGAAAGCCACGGGTCTGTGGACGCTGGCTGACGACTCCGGGCTGGAGGTCGAGGCGCTCGGCGGCGCGCCTGGCGTCTACTCGGCCCGCTACGCGGGCGAGTCGGTTGACTACGCCGCGAACAATCGCAAACTGCTCCGGAACCTCGAGGGAGTAGTCGAACGGCGCGCGCAATTCCGCTGTGCGATCGCGCTGGCCGCTCCGGACGGGCGGGCGCGCGTCGTCGAAGGGTCCTGCGCGGGCCTAATCATCCGCGAGACGCGCGGCGCGAACGGCTTCGGCTACGACCCGGTGTTCGTTCCGGACGGCTACGCGGAAACGTTCGCGGAGACGGAAGCGGAATTGAAGAATCGGATTTCGCATCGTGGCCGCGCGCTGGAGGCGGCGCGGCGAGCGTGGGGCGATCTGCTCGAAAGCGGTGCGGCGAAGTTGACGCCGTGACCTCCACAAAAACTTGTATTTCCCCGCTCTCTCTGCTATTGACACCTGAATCTTGCACGTCTTTTCCATGCATCGCCCTCAGTGCCGCTCTGTGCGGCCCTCTGCGTGCAAGAAGTTTCTTGCACGGCATCACCCATATGGTTACGCGGACTATGACACGCAAAATCGCTCTAGTGCCTGCTACGACGCGTTCATTCGGCCGTGGGGTCGTCCGGGCGGCGCAAGATTCAGGTGACAACAAAAATGATACGGTCGCGCGGGAAGGACGCGGCGTCGGCGTCCGCGGAATCGCCATCAATATCACATCGCTTCCGAAGCCGCGTCCCGGCCGGTCGGTCGAAAACGCCGCCTGCAGGTTGAACCCGCCCATGTCGCCGATACAACTCCTCCGCGGTTTCGCCGGTGACCAGACTAAGGACCGCCTCCACCGCGACACCAGGCCTGAGCGCGCGTGTTGGTGACGTTGCCCGGGCCGTTTCCGGTCATGGCAAGGTTGTTCGGAATCAGGCCCCGTGAGATGAGCGTTGCCCCCAACGGGATCTCACGCCTGGAAACGACCAACCGTTGAACCCTGCCTGCCGGCAGGCAGGCGTGAACGCTGAATCATGCCGGGAGGTGTAAAGCGGGGATCGGCGAGGCGGCAAAATCGGCGCGTCCTGGAGTATGCGGAGGAAGAGGAAAACTGGATACAAAAGCACACATCTCCCAACAGAAAGCATGCCAATCCAACACTACGATCCATTGCTCAACCAGTTGGCTGTCAGGTCGTTACGGAAATGTCCGGCTTTTCTTCCGGCTTGGCGCGCTTCTGGCTCGGATCTTGGATATTTCACGCTCCCGAGATGGCGTGGAAATATCAGCTTCCGTTTCGGTGTTGGAGAAAAACATGCGCAACGATCAATCTTGCTACGATCGCTATGTCCGGGAGATATCGCAGCACCATCGAATCTCGGTCGAGCGGGAGGCCGAACTTTCCCGCATCATCCACGGGAGCCGACACGGACGGACGGTTGAAAAGGCCGTGGACGAGATGATCCACGCTAACTTGTTGCTGGTCATTCATTGTCTGAGGGATTTTAAAAAGTTTCTCGACTTTCCTGGTATCCACATTACAGCGATGGACCTGATCGCCGAGGGGAACATCGCCTTGATGACGGCTGTTCGCCAGTACGACGAGGAATACGTGAGCAAAGCGAGCGGCCGGCCCGTGAAGTTCAGCGCCTATGCCTGCGGCATCATTCGCAACCGCATGCGCCGCGCCCTCAAGATGGCCCGCCTGATCCGCGTGCCGGAGCAGCATTTCGCCTACTGGAGCAAGATGCGGCAACTCGAAGAGGAGCACGGCGAGGACATGAGCGACGAGTTCCTTATGGACAAGCTCGGCGTCGGCGCCTCCAAGCTGCGTAAGCTCCGCCAGAGCTTCGAGAGCCGGGTCTCCATGCTCGAAGACATAGCCGGCGAGGATGGCGAAAGCCAATGGGCCGACTTGATTCCCAGTACGACGGCTGTGCCCCCGGACTGTGAGGTCGACTGCCGAGACATGAATCGGTTCCTGCAAAACGAGCTGGATCGACTGCCGGATCGCACCCAACAGATGATTTCCCAGGCGTTTCTGGACGAGAAGCGCGCCTCGTTGGGCGATTTATCCGAGCAGTTCGGCGTGTCCCGCGAGCGGTGTCGCCAGGTTCTGGCCAAAGGGCTGACGACGCTGCGCGCGCGCATTGAGTCGCGGGGAGACCACGCCGTCAACGCCGAGCGCTATTTCACGGTCAAATTCCCCGCCTGCGTCGCGGCGCTCTCCTGATTTGAGGTGATGTCCGATACTTCCTGTAAAAGTGGAGAAGGTGTAACCTCCTGAAAA
>JASEHE010000097.1 GCA_030018915.1 Verrucomicrobiota bacterium | reverse complement strand
TTCGGGGCGGCTTTGCGGAAAAGATTCCGCTCTCCAATATATGACCGCGTCCCACGGCGCCAGACCCAGTTTCTCCGCTACTTCTATTACACACGGACATCCGCACCATCCAGCAGCTCCTCGGGCACAACGACCTGGCCACCACCATGATTTACACCCGCATTCTGCAGCAGGGCAGCCAGGGCGCGCACAGTCCGTTGGATGATCTTGGGGTCTGATTTTCCGAAGCGAGGACGTGGATGCGTCCAAGTCTATCCCAAGCGCGGGTTTCGGCATGGCGCAACACTGGAGCCGGCGGGTGAAGAGGAATAAACGCCGTGATATTTCACTTCGTGAGTGTTTGGATCGGGGTGTCGGTCGGGCACATCTGGTCGGCGTGTGCGGGGTCGGCATGGCCGGGTTGGCGAACCTTCTGAAGGCCTGCGGGTTCGCGGTCAACGGCTGCGATCTTCAGCCGGGCCGCCTGGCGGACTGGCTCGGAAGCCGTGGTATCGAGGTGCGCGCCGGGCATGACCCGTCCCATGTGGACGGCGGCGTGGACTGGGTCGTCCGCAGCGCGGCGGCGCCAGACGATTCCCCGGAGATCGTCCGGGCCCGCGAGCGCGGGCTGCCGGTCTTCGCGCGGGGCGAGGTTCTTCCGGAACTGCTTGCTGGCAAGCTTTCCGTGGCGGTCGCCGGAACCCACGGCAAGACGAGCACGAGTTCTTTTTTGGCCCAGGCGCTCCGGCACGCGGGCCGCCAGCCGTCGTGGTGCATCGGCGGCAAAGTCGCCGGGGACGAGGATTCGGATTTCGCGGCCATGGGTCCGTCCGAATGGGCCGGTGGCGATCTGTCTGCCGATATGCGCGGCGCGTTTGTGGTCGAGGTGGACGAAAGCGACGGGACGCTCGCGCTCTACGCGCCGGACATCGCGGTGCTGACGAACATCGAGCTCGAGCACATGGAACACTTTCGTGGCGAGGCGGACCTCGTCGGATGCTTCGAGGCATTCGCGCGCGCGGCAAAGCGAAGACTTGTCTTCTGCGCCGACGATCCACGCGTCGCGCGCCTGGCCGCCGGATTCGAGAACGCCGCAGGCTACGGATTCGGCGAGAGCGCCATGGCTCGGGCGCTGGACTGGCGCGAAGAGGAGAAAGGACAGAGCTATCGGCTGGAAGTGGCCGGGCGTGACTTGGGCCGGCTGGCGCTGCCGTTTCGCGGCAGGCAGTACGCGCTGAACTCACTGGCCGTCGCTCTCGCGGCCCTCGAACTCGGCTTGACGCCGGAGGAGATCCGGGGCGCATTCAGCCGTCTGCGTCTTCCGGCCAGGCGCTTCGAGACGATCGCGGACAGGGACGGGATATGGATCGTTTCGGACTACGCGCATCATCCCACGGAAATCGCCACGGTTGTGCGGATGATCCCCGAAGGCCGGCGGCTGCTGGCCGTCTTTCAGCCGCACCGTTACACCCGGACCCTCGCGCTGGGGCGGGAGTTCCCGCCGGCCTTTGCGGGCGTTGACGAATTGGTGCTGACGCCCGTGTACGCTGCGTCGGAACCGCCGTTGAAAGGCGGAAGCGCTTGGGACCTTTACCGGCGGTTCCGCGAGCGCGCCGGATCTGACAGCGGCTCGGCGCGCCGGGTCTCAGTGGCCGAATCGCTGGAACAGGCGTGGGGGTACATCCGGCGGGAACTGCGGGCCGGGGATGTGCTGCTGATCCTGGGCGCAGGCGACATTGAGACGGTTGAGTGGTGGGCGTGGGAGGATTTCAGGGTTCAGGGTTCGGATTTGGGATTGGGGGTTTCGGGGTTCGGAGGGAGGACGGAGCCGGTGGGGGAGGCATTGCCGCCGGCCGCGCGGCAGGATGAGCCGTTGGCCGGGAAGACAACGCTGCGGGTGGGCGGACGCGCGGATTTCTGGGCGGAAGTCGAGACAGCGGAATCGTTGGCGGGCCTGGCGCGCTGGGCGGCCGGGAACGGTCTGCCGTTCCGAGTGCTGGGCGGCGGGAGCAACGTGCTGGTGAGCGACCTGGGCGCGCGGGGACTGACCGCGCGGCTGGGCTGCGGATTCCGGCGGGTTGGCGAGGAAGCGGCGGCCGACAATGTGACAACGGTCGTGGCCGGGGCGGGGCTCAGCCTGGCGGCGTTTCTGGACTGGCTGGAAGCGCGAGGCTGGGAAGGGCTGGAGTTCCTTGAGGGGATACCCGGCACTCTGGGCGGCGCGCTGCGAATGAACGCCGGCGCGTATGGCGGGGAGATCGGCCGGTCTGTTTTATGGATTCGTTGTTTGAATCCGGATGGGACACATTGTATGATCGCTGTCGCCGATCTGGGCTTCGGCTACCGCGCATGCCGCGCGCTCGAGGGAAAGGTCGCTCTGGAAGCGTGCTTCCGGTTCGAGCGCGGAGACGCCGGCGCCATTCGGAAACTGCGTCTGGCGATTGCCGCCCGACGCGAATGGATGAACGGGCTGCGATCGGCCGGCTCGGCGTTCAAGAATCCGCCAGGCGACTACGCCGGGCGGTTGATCGAACAGGCAGGGTTGAAAGGGTTTGCGGTCGGCGGCGCGTCGGTTTCTCCGCGGCATGCCAACGTGATCGTGACGACCGATGGCGCGACCGCCTCGGACGTAGGGGCGCTGATGGCGATCGTTCGCGCGGAAGTATCCGAGCGGTTTGGGATTGAGCTGGAGCCCGAGATCGTGGTGATGGGTTGAGTTTGTGAATCGTCCTCGTTCTCGCACTCGGAAAGCGGAGAAAAATCGAGGACGAGAACGAGAACGGGAGAGGAGTATTCCTCTACAGGGCCGGGTTGAATATGAGCCACGACAACGACCACCGGTTCAAGAAGGTGGCGGTGCTGATGGGCGGGCCGTCGGCGGAGCGGGAAGTTTCGCTGCGATCGGGGACAGCCGTGGCCGCCGCGCTGGAGCGGCGGGGCTACGCCGTGGTCGCTGTTGACGTGACGGACCATACGCTCAACCTGCCGGCTGGGACCGAAGCGGTTTTCATTGCAATGCACGGCGAGTTCGGCGAGGATGGGATGGCGCAAAATCTGCTGGAGCGGCGCGGCATTCCCTACACAGGGTCCGGCCCGCGCTCCAGCGCGGTTTCGTTCGACAAGGTTCAGAGCAAGAAAATCCTGGTGAAGCAGGGCATTGCAACGCCCGAGTACGAAGTGCTGCGGGCGGGCGACCGGCGAACGCTGTCGCTGCCGCTGGTGACCAAGCCGGCGCGGCAGGGTTCGAGCATTGGGGCGCACCGCGTGTTTGACGAAGCCGGCTGGGACCCGGCGATCCGTGACACCTTTTTATACGACCGCGAGGCGATCGTGGAGCGGTACATCGCGGGACGCGAGATGACGGTCGGCATCGTGGGCGATGAGGCGCTGCCGGTGATCGAGATTCGCGCGCCGGACGAATGGTACAGTTACGCGGCGAAGTACACGAAGGGCCGAACGGAGTACCTGGTTCCGACGCCGATCGGCGAGCAGGCCGCGCGGCAGTGTCGGACACTGGCGCTGAACACGTTCCGGTCGTTCGGCGCCCGTGGGTTCGCGCGGGTGGACCTGCGCCTCTCCATCGGGGGCCGCGCTTGCGTGCTGGAGCTGAACAGCATCCCTGGCTTCACGGAGACGAGCCTCCTGCCCAAGGCGGCGGCGCAAGCTGGCATGGATTTTGAAGAATTGTGCGATCGCATCCTGCGGGCCGCGGCGTGTGGCGTGGCCGAGGCCATCGCGGATGCGGGGTAGGGGACGCCGTGAACGACGGCCCATGGCCGACGAGGATTGCTCATGTGGTTTGACGACGGGGAAATGACGGGGCGGCGGTGGTCGAGAAAGAACAGACGGCGGCGCGCTCCGCGGCATCCGATCCTGGCCGTGAACACGCGGCTGAATGCCCAGCGGGACCAGGAGGTTCGGCGGATTGCCTGGATCGTACTGGCCCTGCTCGTCTTGACGGCCGCGACCGCGTTCGGATATTTCGGGTATGCGCAGACTTGGGAACTCCTGTTCGCCAACAACCCCAACTTCACCATTCGGACGCTGGACATTCGCACCGAGCCCGGCGCCGTGATCACGCCGACGCTCGTGCGGGAATACACGGGTCTGGAGGAGGGCGCCAACCTCTTTGCGGTGGACATCGCGCGGATTCGGCGCGATATCATGGCGCGTGTCCCGAACGTCCGCGACATGGAGATCACGCGCCGCCTGCCGGGCGCCCTGCGCATCGAGGTATACGAGCGGATTCCGATCGCCGCGATCCAACAGAAAAGGGGGCCGGACGTCTTCGTGGACGAGCAGGGATATGTGTTTGCGGCTCGCGTCCGGCGCGAAGGGCTGACGCTGATCACGGGATGCGACGGGCCAGTGCTGCGGCTGGGGCAGCGGGTCGAGGGGCTGCTGATGGACGCTGTCCTGACGCGAGACACCAGCGCCAAGATTCCGGCCGCCCTGGAGCTGGAGATCGTCGAGATTGATGTGCGCGGCAAGCTCGAGGGCCGTGATGACGCGCTGCGGCTGCGCTTGGCCAGCGGCACGGCGGTTTCCTTCTGGTGGCCGCGGCCCGAGGACGACGCTACCTGCGGGCTCCAGGCGCTCCAGGACCGGCTGACGTTTCTGGCCGCCGTTCTGCGCTGGCACCGGCGCAACGGGCGGCCGTTCCCGCCCACGTTCAGCCTGACCCGGAACTCGATCACCGGCACGGGCGCCTTCGAGTGACAGAAAAGGACGGCCATGGCTCTGCCTCCCGTAGTCGCGCTGGAGATCGGAACGACGAAGACGATTGCGCTCGTCGGCGAGATGAGGGAAGACGGGCACATCATAATTACGGGGATCGGCGAGCATCCCTCGATTGGCGTTCGCAAGGGCGAGTTCGTGGACCTGGAAAACGCGGTTTCCTGTGTCCGTGGCGCGCTGACGATGGCGGAGGACAACAGCGGTGTGGTCATCCGCCAGGTTTATCTGGCGGTTTCCGGGGGTCATATCCATAGCGTGGTCAATCGCGGGGCCGTGCCGCTGCCCGGCGCCGACAGAGTCGTAACCGATGAGGATGTCGAACAGGTTATGGGGGTGGCCCAGGCCGTCAATCTGCCGCCTGACCGCGAGATTCTGCACACAATCTGCCAGCTCTTCACCATTGACGATCAGGAACGGGTTGTCCGGCCGGAGGGCATGGCGGCGGCGCGGTTGGGGCTGGACATGTTGGTGCTCCACGGCGTGCGCAACCGGCTGCACAACGCCGTGCGGGTGGTGCGATCCATTCCCATGGACGTTGCGGACGTCGTGTTCGGCGGCCTGTGTTCCGCGCTGTCCGTGCTGACCCCGGAACAGAAGCGGCTCGGAGTGATCGTGATTGACCTAGGCGGCGGGACGACCGATTACCTGGCCTACGCTGGGAACGTCGTGGCGGCGGGCGGAGCACTGGGCGTGGGCGGAGACCACGTGACGAACGACGTGGCGGTGGCGTTCAGCACGCCGACGTCGCAGGCCGAGCGGCTGAAGCGCGAATCCGGCTGCGCGGTTGTGCGGCCGTTGGTCGGCTCGCAACGGGTGGACCTCTCGGCCGACGTTGGGTTTCAGGGGCGCTCGGTGAGTTTGAAATCACTGCATACGGTGATTCACGCGCGAATGGATGAGATACTCGGGATGATCCGCAGGCGGCTGGAGCGCGAGGGCATTCTGCCGCGCGTCGGGGCCGGCGTGGTGCTGGCCGGCGGCGCGGCGCGCCTGGACGGGGTCGCCGAGCTGGCGGAACAGGTCTTCGACATGCCCTGCTCCGTGGGCCGGCCAAGAAACATCAGCGGGCTGGCCACGGCTACCGATGGGCCGGAGTATGCGACGGTCAGCGGGCTGATCCAATACGCGTTCAAAACAATGACGGAGGACGACGAAGGCCGGGCCGGAATCTTGAAAAGTCTGCTGCGGATGTTCGGGCGGTGACAGATGCGCGGGACAAAAATCAGAATCATGGGTGTGGGCGGCGCCGGATGCCGCATCCTGGATCGGCTCAACGAGCACATCTACGATGCGTCCAGCCTGGTGGCGGTCAACACCGACGCGCAGGCGCTGAACGCGGCGCGGGCGGCCGTGAAACTGCAGATCGGCGAGGCGCTGACCAACGGGCTCGGCGCCGGCGGCGACACGAGCGTTGGCCGGCAGGCGGCGCGGGACGGCGAGAGCATGATCCGCAGCCTGCTGGCGGGAACGGACATGCTGCTGCTGCTGGCCGGACTGGGAGGCGGAACGGGCACCGGCGCAGTCCCAGTGATCATGGACCAGGCCCACGAGGAAGGCGTCCTGGTCCTGTGCTTCGTCTCGATGCCGTTCGCGTTTGAGGGCCAGAACCGGATGAAAACGGCCGAGGAATCCCTGGAAATCCTCCGGGAATCGGCGGACGCCCTGCTGGTGGTGCCCAACCAGCGGCTGTCGGAGTATGCCGGCGCTGAGACGCTCGCGGCGACGTTCGACCTGGTTGACGATGTCCTGGCCAAGGGCGTGAGCGGGATCGAAAAGCTGCTCACGCAGCCGGGACTGATCCGCCTGGATTTCGCGGACCTCAAGAACATGGTGAAGAGCGGTGGCGGCCTGTGCACCTTCGGGTTCGGCGAGGGCTGCGGGAAGGGCAAGGCCAGGCAGGCGGCCGAGTCCCTGCTGGGCAACCCGCTTCTAGAAAATGGCAAGGTGGTGGAGAGCGCGGCGGCCGTTCTCCTTAGCATGGTAGGCGGGCCGGACCTGACCCTCAAGGACGTGGGCGAGATCACCGACGCGCTGTCGGCGCGGGCCCCCAAGGGCTGCCGCCTGTTCATCGGCACAGTGGTGGACGAGAACTGGGAAGGGCGAGTGATGCTCACGGCCCTGGTGTCCGACGAGTGGCGGCCGGATCGGACTGGTGACTCGGACGAGGATACCTGGGCGGCTTTGGCGCGGAAGGGCAAGCAGATGCAGACGAAGCTCAGACTGGAGTCCTACGGCAAGGGCCGGTTCAAGGACGTCGAGCCGACCGTGATGGACGGCGAGGACCTGGATATCCCGACGTTCGTGCGGCGTGGCATACTAATCGGGAAACAGTGAAGAACATGGGCACGGTTCACGGTTTACGGTTCATGGTTGCCGCCAGAGGCAGCCTGCCCGCCTCAGGCGTGGACCCGTGGAAGAGGTCCGCGTTTTCGGCCTAATTATTGCAACCGTGAACATTTTTTCATGGAAGATGTGAGCATGACACACGGGGAAATGCTGAAGATTCTGAACGAGACCGGGGCGCTGCTGGAAGGGCATTTTGAATTGAGGTCGCGCCTGCACAGTGACCGGTATTTCCAATGCGCCTACCTGCTGTGCTATCCGCGGCATGCGGAGACCATGTGCGGAGCGCTGGCGCGGAAACTCGAGGCGCGCCTGGGCAAGCCCCTCAAGGCCAACGGCGTAATCGCGCCCGCCCTTGGCGGCATCCTGGTTGGCCACGAGCTGGCGCGTGCGCTGAACGTCCGGTCCATTTTCGCCGAGAAAGAGGAAGACAAGCTGGCGCTGCGGCGTTTCCAAATCGGGCAGGGTGAGCGGTACATCGTAGCGGAGGACGTGGTCACGCGCGGGGGCCGCGTGGATGAGACGGCGCGGATCGTGAAGGATCACGGCGGCGAGGTGGTGGCCGTGGCGGTTTTGGTGGACCGCAGCGGGGGCAAGGCGAAGTTTCCGTGGCCGACCGTGTCGCTGCTCGAGATGGATCCGGTGACCTACGAGCCTGCCCAGTGCCCGCTCTGCGCCCAGGGCATCCCGATCAAACACCCCGGCTCCTGACCCTGGCAAGCCGTTGCTTGACAAGGGTGTAAGCGCGCATGCATCCCCCTGAAGATGGGCGGGGGGTTGTGCAGATTGGATCAGGGA
>JASEHE010000096.1 GCA_030018915.1 Verrucomicrobiota bacterium | reverse complement strand
TGTTGTTGTTTACGGCGCATAAAGCTAGTTTTTCCCGCGAGCAAAGTCAATAGGGGAAAGACGGATTTTTTTCATGGTCTATCCGACCCGGCCCGGAATCTCCAAGCCGGGCGCATGATAGACTTGACCGCCCGCGAAGAAAAGGTAAAAACGGATGGCTGACGAACCGAAGGAGACGCGTCCGTGGCAAAACCGCCGTCGAAATGCAAGACCGCCGGCGCCCGGTCGGCCGGCCGGGCAAGAAACCGGGGACCCCGCCGAAGCAAGCTCCGCCGAAAAGCGCGGAATCCGCTCGACAAGATAGATTTCGGGAAACTCGCGCCAACCATCGGCGGGCAGCGGCTCTATGTCCTGGGATTCGACCGGTATATCCAGTACAACGGGTCCAATGACACACTGAAAGAGATCAGAAAAATCGTAAAGAGCCGGAACGGCAACTGGCCCCCTTACATGCCGCTGCCGATCGGACCGATGATCTTCCGCCTCGGCGGGGAGTTCGGGGCCGGACGGCACATGCGGTGGAACGGCAAAGATCGGCTTCCGGATCAGGTTCTTCGATATGTGCGGGAGAACGGAATGCTTCCGCGATACAGCGATGAGGACGAATAAGTCAGGGAGCGAAGCGCTGACGTGACGACGCGGTTGTTCACAACGCCCAATCTATGTTCGGTGTTCCGCCTGGCCATGTCGCCCATCCTCGTGATGCTGGCCTATGGCGACGAGCGAGCGCTGTTTGTGGCCGGCTTCGGGGCCGCGCTGGTGTCCGACGTGGCGGACGGGCTGCTGGCGCGCCGGCTCAGAATCGAGTCCGAGGGCGGGGCCCGGCTCGACAGTTGGAGCGATCTGGCGATGTACCTCACCGCATCCGCAGGCGTCTGCATGCTCGTGCCGCACATTGTGCGCCGGGAAGCGATCATGCTCGCGGCGATGGGGGTGGGATACGCGGTCCCCATCCTATACGGATTCCTGAAGTTCCGGCGTTTGACGAGCTATCACGCCTGGTCCGCCAAACTGTCGGCCGTGCTGGTCGCATGCGCCATACTAGCCATGCTGCTCTTCGAGCAAACCTGGCCGCTGTGGATCGCGGGGCCGGTCTTTCTCGCCTCCTCCGTCGAGGAGATCGGCATCACCGCCACGCTGCCGCAATGGCGGGCCAACGTGCTCTCCATGTGGCATGCCCGGCGGCTGCGGAAAGCCGGGCTGCGGCCGCCGAACGCGGCACGAACGAACGCCGGCCCGGGTCCGGCCGCGACCGGCAGGAGCGAACCGTGAGCGAACCCTCCGGCGGCGGCGGCGCAGACCTGGGCGGCGGCGCCATGGCCAGCTTCAACGGCGGCAACGGTCTCTACGTGAACCCGCGCGACAACGACCTCAGCGCAGGCCGGGTGGTTCGGATCGAAAGGCAACAAGAAGGACGCGGAGGCCTCTCCGCCCTCCCAGACGAACGTCGCGCGGCGCTATCACCTGACCGTTCCCAAGAAAAAATCTGGAAATTCTTGTTGCTTTTTGCCCGCCGCCACGCTTGAATGCCCGCGTTGCACATTTCACTAACCCCAATGGAGGAAGGTGTGTATGGCCAAACTAACCAAGAGTCAGGTGCTGGCGGGCGTTGCGGAAGCCGTCGGTATCACCAGGAAACAGGCCGGCGCGGCGGTTGAGGCGCTGGTGAACATGGCTTACAAGGGCGCGGCCGACGGCTTTGTGATCCCGGGCCTCGGCAAGCTCGTGAAGGTCAAGAGGGCCGCGCGCCTGGGCCGCAACCCGGCTACCGGCGAGCAAATCCAGATTCCGGCCAAGACCGTCCTGAAGTTCCGCATCGCCAAAGCGGCAAAGGACTCCGTTCTCGGTCCCAAAAAGTTAGGGTAACGGACAGGGACAAGACATCAGGGCTGCGGCGCGCGCGCGCCGCGGCCTTTTTTTACTGACGGCTCTTCTTCTGAGTCAGCGACAGCGACAGAATCTTGTAGACCAGCCGCGCACACAGGAAATCCGGCGCCGTCAGGCCGCCGATGGGCGACAGCTCCGTCAGGTCGAAGACGGGCACGGAACGAGCCGAGCGGCAAATGGTCCGCGCGACCTTCAGCGTGGTCTCCCACGAGAGCCCGCCCGGCTCCGGCGTGCCTACCGCCGGCATGATCGAAGGATCCAGACCGTCCGCGTCGATCGTGAGGAAGACGTCCCGCCCCTTCACGAACCGCGCCAGGTCTTTCAGCCACCGCCCGCCCGGCGTGGTCTCCTCGGCGAAAACCGCCCGGACCCGCATGCCGCGGCGGAGAAACTTGTTTTCCGCCGCCGAGAGGCTCCGGACTCCGATCAGGAACACTGGGCAGACCTCCTGAATTCGCCAGGCCGCGCACGCATGGCTGTAGGCCGAGCCGTCATACTCCGTGGCCAGGTCCGCGTGGGCGTCAATCTGGACTGCCACAACGTCGAGTTCCGGTCGAGCTTTGACCAACCCACGAACCGCTCCCGCCGAAATCGAGTGCTCCCCGCCCAGCACGGCCAGCACATCAGGCGCCGGAGAGCCGGACAGCGCGCCGAACACCGCGCGAATCACACGGTCCTCCATCTCGGCCGGCGACGAATGGACCACGCGGAGCGACGCCATCGTATGCACCCCGAACTCCAGACCCGGCTCGCCGCCAAACTCCCGGTCGAACCGCTCGACCTGGCGCGACGCGGCAATGATCGCCGCCGGCCCGTTGCGCGTTCCAGCCCCGTAACAGGTCGTGCCGTCGTAGGGCACAGGCAGCACCCATGCCCGCGCGCGGCCTGGATCAGCCAGCTCGGCAGGCAGGGCGAGAAAATTCCACGGCGATTGGAACAGCGTCGGCTTGCTCATGGGCAACCCTCTTTCCAGGGGACAGCCGGGCCCAAGCGTGAGGCGACATTGTGGAAAACGGATTGCGGCGGGTCAAGCTTTTCTTGACCGCTGATAAAGACCGGCCTCCTGGTGGAAGCGTCGGCGTCCGACGGCTGGACCCATCGTAGTTACCTGGTCCGTTGCCGACACTGGCGACGGCTCCCGCGAGCTGGTCTACGTCACCGCCTTCGAAATCGTGAAGTGACCGCCGGCAGAGGGACCCTCGCTTTGCCTCAACTTTTTGTGTTCTTTGTGCTCCTTTGTGGTTATTCTGGAAGCGCCTCATTGCGCTGCGGGCGAGACCCGCTTAGCCCGCCCGCATATTTCGCGCTCACGCGCGAAATATGCGCCCTTCGGGCCGTGATGCGCCAGCCTGGCGGGCGCAAACGGGGCTAGCCACGTTCGGAGAAACGTCACAGTATTTGATTTGCGAACGCGTGTGCTTGGCTGCCATTCCTGCGGGGACCACGTCATGGATGTCGTGTGGAGCGATTCAATCGAGCAGTTGGCCGGGCGACTCTTTGCCGCTATCGAGGAAGAGCGCCAAGACCCGCTGCAGCCCGTCTGCCTCGTCACCAACAGCCGGGTCATGGACGCATGGGTCCGTCACCGGTTCCTCTACGACTGGAGCCGCGGGCCCGCCGCCGCGCAACGGGTCCTCGCGAACTGGCATTTCCTTCCGCTCTTCGAATTCGTGAACGACTGGCTTTATCAGATGGCGCAGCCCGGCGCCCGGAAACGAGCAGCCCGGCTGCATCCCTGCTCGATTGACGTCATGCGCTGGAAGCTCTACCGATTTCTGAGCTCCGACGCCCTGACGTCCGGCCCCTATCAGCCGCTTCGCGACTACCTGGGCCGCCACGCCACACCACGCCGCCGGTTCGATCTCGCCGGCCGCCTGGCGAAGCTTCTGGACGATTACCAAGTCTATCGGCCCGAAATGCTGGCCCGTTGGAACGAAGGCCGCCGTGTGGACGCGCGTGGCGAGCCGCTGCCTGCGGCGCTGGAGTGGCAGTTCAGCCTGTGGGCGGAGCTGCGCGCGAGCGACCAGGTCAGCTACGTCAGCCACTTCCTCGACATCGCCGCCCGGCTGGGCCAATGCCGAATTAATGATCAATACCGGGCCATCCATGTGTTCGGCATTTCCGTGATGCCGCCGGTCTACGTCCATTTTTTCGCGCGTCTGTCGCGGTTCGTCCCGGTAAAGATGTATCTGTTCAACCCCTCGTCCCAGGAGTGGTTCGACGACCGCTCGGAAAAGCGGGTCTTTGCCCTCCAGGGCCGTTCCAAGACCGATCTATACCTCGCCACGGGCAACCCGCTCCTCAGTTCGCTCGGCATGCAGAGCCAAGCCTGCCTGCGCGAAATCCTCGACCGCACCGAGGGCCAGATCGAGGAATTCTTCGAACCGGTCAGTGAGGACACCCTCCTTCACATGATCCAGGCCGACGTCCGCGAGCGCCGCTGGGTGGCCCAGGAGGCCGCTGCGGCCAACGCTGATGCCCTGCCTGCCACGGCGGCCCGGCCGCCGGACAGCGGGCAGGCGCAGGCGGACGCGTCAGCCCGCCCCCGGCTCGCCGTCCCAGCCGGGGACGACTCCATCCAAATCCACATCTGCCACAGCCCCGCGCGCGAGCTCGAAGCGCTGCTGGACCGCCTCCTGGCCTGGTTCGCCGCCGACCCCGCCCTGCAGCCACGCCACATTCAGGCGCAGGTTCCGAACATGGCCGAGTACGCGCCATTCATTGACGCCGTGTTCGCCGCGCCGAACCAGCGCGCTCCCACCGCGATCCCCTACGTCATCGCCGACCGCAAGATGGCCGCCACCAATCCGACTGCCAACGCCTTTCTCGGGCTCCTGCGTCTCGCTTTGCCCGACAACCGCTGCCGCGCGCCCGAGGTCATGGACATCCTGGAGTCCGACGCGGTCCGGGACGCGTTCAACATCGCCGCGGCCGAGATTCCAGCGCTCCGGCAATGGGTGGGCGAGAGCGGCATCCGCTGGGGCCTGGACGCCGACCACCGCGGCCGGGTCGTCGGGGTTCGATTCGGCGAAGCATCCTGGCGGCAGGGCCTTGACCGCATGCTGCTCGGCTACGCCGTGGGCGCCGGACGCGACCCGCTGCCTGTCGCTCCGCCCGGCGAAGCGGGGACCGCCACGGAACCGCTCCTGCCTCTGGACGTCGTCGGCGGGGACGCCGGCGACAGCCTGGGCCGGCTCCTGGATTTCTTCGGTCGGCTCGAGGACATGGTCGTCGAGTTCCGGTCCCCGACCAGCCGCGCGGCGTGGGCCGACCGGCTCGCGAGACTGCTCGACGCGTTTTTCGTGACCACGAACGCCACGTATCGCGACGTGGCCGCGCTCCGCCAGGCCGTCGAAATATTGGACGAGCTGCTCGCGGCCGCGGGGCTGGCCGATGGGAACCTGCCTGTCGAGGTGATTGTCCGCTTCCTCGAACAGGAACTGGAAGGCGCCGCCGCCCACGCCGACCTGTTCCGTAACGCCGTAGTCTTCAGCGCGCTGCGCCCCATGAACAGCGCGCCGCGGCCCATCGTATGCCTGCTCGGCATGGGCGACGGAGCGTTCCCCAGGCCGGATCACCGGCCGGGCTTCGATCTGGTCGCGCTCCGGGCTCTGGCGGGCGATCCATCGCGCCGCAACGACGACCGCAACGCGTTCCTCGAGGCGCTCATGGCCGCTCGAGACAAGCTCTATATCAGCTACGTCGGCCGCAGCATCGAGGACAACGAGGAGATGCCGCCCTCCGTCGTGGTTTCCGAGCTCAAGGACTACATCCTGGCCGGATTCACGCTGCCGCCGGCCGCGACCTTTTTCGACGGCAAGCGCGGCCTGTTCCTCGAGACGCTGCACCACCTTCAGGCCTTTCATCCCGACTACTTCCGCGAGGGCGCCGGTCTCTTCTCGTACTCGCAGTCCAACCTCGCGGCCGCGCGGGGCCTGCTGGCGCGCGACGCGGAGCCGCGCGACTCCGCGAACACGCCCGCCTTGTCCGCGCCCGGCGCCGGGCCCGCGCCGGACGCGGCCATGGTTTCGTTGGCCGACCTCCAGCGGTTCTTCGACAACCCGGCCGAATGGTATTACCGCCGCCGGCTCGACGCGCGGTTCGGCGCGCGCGAGGATGTCGTCCTGCTCGACGAGGAGTTGATCGAGCCGGGCAGTCTCGATGTCTACGCGCTCGATGTGGAGGCGCTCCGGGCGCTCCAGGAGCTGGGCCCGGCCGATGCCGCCGCGCTCCAGGCCGCGCGGGATTCGCTCCGGCTCCGGTTGCGCTCGCGCCAACTGCTGCCCGTCGGCAGACCGGGCGACGAGCTTCTGGCGGCCACGTGGCGCGAAATCAACGAGTTCCTTGAGGAGTCCGTCGAAGTAGGCGGCGAAACGATCTCTCTGCGCGCCCTGCTGACTGCGCCCAGGCGCCGCGCGCCCTGCCGGGTCCAGGCTGGGGCGCTCCAGGTTGACGGCCGGCCGGAACTGGTTGTCGCCGGAGCGGCGGACGTCCACGCGCGAGCGCGATACACCGCGCCAAAACCCAAGGACCGGCTGCGCGCATGGCTGGCCCACCTGCTGCTCGGCGCGCAGGGCCTCTCGATTCACACACTGCTCGTGGGTAAGGGTAGCTTCGTGCTCCTCTCGCCGATTGCCCGCGCCGACGCGCTCAAGGCGCTCGCCGCCTGCGCCCGTCTCTACGAGCACGGACAGGATCGGGCGCTGCCCTTTGCGCCGGCAACCTCTTATGCCTACCAGGCCGGGCTGGCGCGCGACGGGAATGCGGAGAACGCCATGGCCGCCGCGCGCAAAGCCTGGCTGAGCGGGCCGTGGCGCTGCGGAGACGACCAGGACGCCTATCTCCGACGGGCCTTCGGCACGAATGGACCCATGGCCGGGCCCAACGCGGATTCTTTCATAACCTTCGCGGAGCAGGTGTTCGGCCCACTGCTTGCCGCGCGGTCCGCGAAAGACAACCCCTCCGAACCGGCGACCGGGAACTCAGAAAGCGCGGGAAAAAGCAACCCGTGAGGCAACTGCTCCCTTACACGCTCAATTTGATGCTTGCGCGCCCCCAGAATCTCCGGGTATTTTTTCGCTTGATGGGCGGTTACCCAAAGACTCTCGACGCGCTGCTCAATGGGCTCGTGGAGCACAACCGTTGACGATATGAAAAACAAGCCTGAATTTTGCTTCGGTTCTTCGCGTTTGCGATGCAACTTTGCCCCGATCTCCGGGACGCTCAGGATCGAGCCGGATGGCGTGCCTGTCTGGGAATGTCGTCTTTTCTCGGACCTACACGCTGGTTTAGTCCCCGAAGACCTCAAATGGCCCTATCCACTCCCTCAACCTTTCGCCTGGGCTCCGGGGAAAAACGAAATCGGCGCCATAACATCGCGCGGGGATTTAAACGCGACTTTTCCCGTAAAGACACCGGCAGGCGATGTTGTGCTTTCCGTTGAAGTGGACCCGAACAAGCCCGCTCTTCGTTTTATCGTCGAAGCGGAAACCGGCGCGCCGGCGCCGCTCGCTTTTCCCGGCCCGCTTCGCCCCACGGATGGTATTCGTGAAGAATCCCTCTATCTTCCGTACTGCCAGGGCTTCGTTTTTGCTCCGCGCGCCGAAGAAATCTGCGAACCGCTTGCCTTTCAGGTTTGCTGTGGTCCTGGGCTTGGACTTCCAATGGTCGGCTTGACCTGCGGCGGCAACGGCTGGCTTCTCGTTTTTGAAACGGCCGATGATGCGGCGGTGGAAGTCGCCAAGCCCTCCGCAGGCCCCATCGAAGTCCGCCCCATTTGGCTTTCATCCGGCGGGAAGATCGGGTATCGCCGCGCGCTTCGTTTCGAATTTTTCCAACAGGCAAATGGCGCCAAACTCGCCAAGCGCTATCGGGCCTTTGTAAGAAATGGTCCGACATGGAAAACGCTTGGCGAAAAGGCTAAAGAAGTAACTACTCAGCAGGCATCCCGCGGCGGGATGCCTGCTGAGGTAAAAGGGGCA
>JASEHE010000095.1 GCA_030018915.1 Verrucomicrobiota bacterium | reverse complement strand
CGCAAGGAGTCTGACCCGTGCAAAGCACGGACTACCGAACTCTGACAACCGACGAAATCAAGGCCCTGGAATCCAACGGCTGCTCTGCCGCCGACTGGCGGAGGGTCCTGGTTCGCGACCCATTCGATCCGCGCAACGTCCGGGAGACGACGTTCCAGGGAGACGCGCGCGTGGGAAGGCTGGGCGGCAAGGGCCCGTCTCCTGACGGAATCGGCCGGCCGTCGGCGATTTGCGGGGCCAACCTCCACGACTGCTCGATCGGCGACAACTGCCGAATTGCGAACGTCAACGGCTGGCTTTCCCGTCTGGACATCGGCGACAACGCGCTGATCGAGAACGTGGGGACCATCGCCTGCCAGGGCGAAACGACTTTCGGCAACGGTCATGAGATTCCGGTGCTCAACGAGGCCGGCGGCCGCGAACTGAAAATCACCCGCCTGACGTCGGCCCAGGTCGCCTATCTCACCGTGCTGTATCGCGACCGGCCCGCCCTGGTTGCCGTGCTCAACGCCATGGCCGACCGTTGCGCGGCCGCCATGAGGAGCAACCGGGCAACGATCGGCTCGAACGCGACGATCCGCGGCGCGCCGCAAATCGTGAACGTCCGGATCGGCTCCTCGGCCGTCATCGAAAATGCGCTGTCGCTCCGGAACGGCACGCTCGATTCCTCCGCGGACGCCCCCGTAGTCGTCGGGGATGGCGTGATCGCCGAGAACTTCATTTTCCAGAGAGGCTCTTCCGTGACCGGCGGCGCCGTGATTTCCTCGACGCTCATCGGCGAAGGCTGCAGGATCGGCAAGACGTTCTCCGCCGAAAACTCCGTCTTCTTCGCGAACTCCGAAGCATTCCACTCGGAGGCCTGCTCGGTCTTCTGCGGACCTTACTCGGTGACGCACCATCGTTCGACCCTGCTCATCGCCGCGCTCTTCTCGTTCTACAACGCGGGGAGCGGGACCAATCAGTCTAACCACATGTACAAACTCGGGCCCGTGCATCAGGGCATCCTCGAACGGGGCTGCAAGACCGGCTCCGGCTCCTACCTGCTCTGGCCGTGCCGTGTCGGACCGTTCACGGCGGTCATCGGCAAACACCATGCCAATTTCGACACATCCGATCTGCCCTTCTCCTATATCGCCGAGGAAGACGGCAAGTCCACGATTGTCCCCGCCATGAACTTCTTCACGGTCGGAACCATGCGTGACGCGGAGAAGTGGCCAGCGCGCGACCGCCGCAAACACCCTGACAAGCTCGATCTCATCATCTTTGACGCGCTCTCCCCGTTCACGGCGCAACGCATGCTGCGCGGACGGGACCTCCTCGCCCGACTGGCCCAGACCGCCGACAAGGACCAGACCTATGTGACCGTCAATGGCATCCACATCAAGCGCCTGCTTCTGAAGACCTGTGCCCGGTACTATACCCTGGCGCTCGACAAGCACTTCGGCGACGTTCTCCTGCGTCGGATCGCCCAAGAAGCCCCTCGATCCCTGGCCGACCTCCTGCAGCCCGACCCGGCCGGCGAAGACGGAACCGGCGAATGGGTGGACTTGTGCGGCCTGCTGTGCGCCGCGAAGCGGCTCGATGCGCTCAGCCGGGAGATTGCCGACGGAACGATTGCCTCGCTCGAATCGCTCCATCTCGCGCTTCGCCGCCTCTATGACGCCTACCGGCCCGACGAGTGGAACTGGTTCCTCGCCCAGTTGCCGAACATCGCCGGCAACGGCGCCCAACCGGGCTCGCCGTCCGCCGTTCGTCAACTGCTCGACAAGTGGAAGGACTCTTCCCTCAAACTCCTCAACATGGTTGAAGGCGACGCGCGCAAGGAGTTCGAGGGCGGCGTCCGAATCGGCTTCGGCATTGACGGCAATCAGGACGCCGACTTCGAGGCCGTCCGCGGAACTTACGACGGCAACAAGTTCGTGAAAGCGCTTCGGGACAGCGCCCGCGCAATAATCCAGAAACACGATCAAGCCTGTCGACTGATCGGGCAAGGAGGCTAGCGCATGAGGCTCATCATCCAGGACGACTACAAACAAGTGAGCCGGTGGACAGCCGCCTGCATTGCGAAGCGAATCATCGGGTTCAACCCCACCAAGAGCAAACCGTTCGTCCTTGGGCTCCCCACGGGCTCATCTCCCGTCGGCGCCTACCAGGAACTTGTCCGCCTGGTCAAGGCGCGGAAAGTCTCCTTTGCCGACGTCGTCACCTTCAACATGGACGAATACGTGGGAATCCCGGAAGATCATCCTGAAAGCTATCGCTCGTTCATGTGGCGCAACCTCTTCAGCCACATTGACATTCCCAAGGAGAACGTGAACATCCTCAATGGGAATGCCAAAGACCTGCAGGCCGAATGCAAGGCCTATGAGAAGAAGATGGTCGACTTGGGCGGCATCAGCTTCTTTCTTGGCGGGGTTGGTCTCGACGGGCATATTGCCTTCAACGAGCCCGGATCCTCCCTTTCCTCGCGAACGCGCGTCAAAACCCTCACCTACGACACGCTTGTGGCCAACTCCAGGTTCTTCGACAACGACACCGGCAAGGTCCCCAAGATGGCTCTGACAGTCGGAGTGGGCACCGTCATGGACGCGCGCGAGGTCATGCTCATCGTCAACGGCTACAAAAAAAGCCGCGCCCTTCAGAAAATCATCGAGGGCGGTGTTAACCACATGTGGACGGCCTCGATCCTGCAGACGCACCCAAGAGCAACGATCGTCTGTGACGAAGAGGCCACCATGGAACTCCGCGTTGCCACGGTCAAGTATTTCAAAGACATCGAGCGAGCCAATTTGGCTGTTGAGTGAGCCGTTTTCAACCCGAATTTTGCGCTTTGCGCCGTTGTGCTTGATCGCCGGCGGGCATTTTGACTTTGGACTATGGGTGGACTCCGAGCTGAAACTTATGTTTTTGGAGACGGATAATGCGCCCACAAAAGAAACTGTTGAAGGAACAGGGCATCACCTACGTCGGGCTATGGGAGCCGCCGTATTTTGTCAAGCAGCTCGGCAGCGCGTCGCAGAACACGGCTTCCATGTGCGATTTCTTCAAGACCGAGGAATACGTCAGGCATTTGGCCGGCCTGGGCGTGAACCAGATTTGGTGCAATTTTTCCAAGGGGTACGGCCTGAAATTCGAACATGCCGAGCAGGTGAAGATACGCCGCATGTGCGGGTGCGCCCGCAAACACGGCCTCATGGTCCTCGCCTACTGCACAGGCGGGTCGCTCACGCCTGAAACCCTGAGGCGCGATTTCCCAGGGAACCCCGGCATAGTGGACGACATGGTCGCGCGCCGCGCGGACGGCAGACTATGTTCCTACGGCAACGACGCATATCAGGTCTGGCGCTGCCGGCCCGACTATACTTCGCCGGTCTACATGGCGTGGCAGAAACGCGTGATCAAGAAGGCGCTCGACTTCGGGTGCCACGGCATCCACTTCGACAACACGGACGTTCTCTCCGAGCCGGCCGCCTGCCGGTGCTCGCGTTGCGCGCGGATGTTTCGGGAGTTCGTCCGGACGAAATACGGCGGCCGCAATGCCGCGGCCGGCATGGCCCGCTGGGGCCGGGCAGACTTCCGCTTTGTCACTGTGCCGTGGTACGACGAGTGGAACGACCCTGTCATGCAGCGCGAGATCGAGGGCGCCAATTCCCAAGCCTGGCTCCTTTTTCGCCAGCAGACCTTCAACGCCTGCCTTGCCGAATGGGCCGACTACATCCATTCACTCGGCGGCATCTGCGAGTACAACTGCGGCAAGAGTTTGGGCTTCAACTACCGCGCCTACAGCGCGATCAACGACGAGATCGTGCTCGACAAGGCGGACATCTTCTTCAACGAGAGCGCCTATCCGCTCGGGTACACCATGCGCGGCGCGCCGATCACCCGCGTGCGCGAGCATAAAATCGCGCAGGCCTTCGACATACCCATGATAACCTACAACGACTCTTCGCACCAGATGGCCGAGGCCTTCGCATTCAACCCGGGCATGCTTGGCATGTGGAGCATGGAGGACCGGCCCGAACTGCAAAAGGACAGGCTGGCCTGGTTCAAGTTCTACCACAAACACAAGCATTACCAGACCTGGCAGGAATCGCTGGCCGAGACCGCTGTCTACATGCAGCACGAATCGCTCACTTTCTCCATCTTCGGCGCCTACATGACCCAATGCGCCCTGACCCAGCTCCTGCAGGAAGAGCGTATCCCCTTCAACCTGGCTTACAAAAAGGACTTGGCCGGTCTGGAGCGATACAAGCTCCTTATTGTGGCCGACGCCTTTTGCCTGACGGAGGCCGAGGCCGCGGCCATCGGCGTCTGGGTCCGCAAGGGCGGACACCTGCTCACCGTGGGCCGCACGGGCGAGCGAGACGACAATTTTCTGCTGCGCACGAAACTCAAGGAAGTGCGAAGCGTCGCCGACCTGTCCCGCGCGCACGAGCCCGAGAACGTGTTCACGCCGCTCACCGGCGAATCCTACACGAGGGACTTCATTAAGAAGGTGGGGCGGGGCATGGCCGCGCATATCACCAAACTGGTCCATGCCGAGGAGCCGCGCGTCCACGACCGGAGCGAATGGATGATCCGCCCCGAACTCCTGCACCGGCCGGAAAACAGCGCCGCGGTCATGAAGTACATTGACCGGCTCCTTCCTGACCGCAACATCGCGGTGGTTTCCGGCGCCGACCTGCTGGTTGACCTCTGCCGCCGCCGCGACACGGGCGAGGGGATTGTTCACATCTTCAACGTTGCCTGGGCCAAGGGCAGGACCGCCGACGCAACCGTTACATTCCGCTGGAATACGCCGGTCAATTCCCTTACCCGCATCGGGTGGGACATTAGGGAAGCGCCGGTCAAGTTCAAGGCCTTGCCCTGCGGCGCCGTCTTCAAGCTCAAGGGCATCCGCGAATCGGCGGTGGTGATCGTCAACAAGGAATGAGAGCTCGGTGGATTTTCCCGGGTATGGCGCTGGCCGTGGCGCTGGCAGCCGGAGCGGGGTGCGCAACCATCCGGCATGCCCGCGAGGTTCAGCGGGGCGAGAACGCGTTGCCCGGCGAGCGGACGCTGAAGGCGGCGGAGATCGGGCTGAACTCCAACAGCGTCCTCAGCCTGGATGAAGCCGTCCGCCTGGCGCTGGCCTATCACCCGGCGATTGCCCAGGCAAGCCAGAGCCTGGCGGTTGCCGAGTCGCGGCACAGGGAGGCCCTGGCCGCCTACGGGCCGACGGCGAACGCTTCGGCCGGATACTCGAAGGGGAGCTCGAACACGGAGGAGGACCGGTCGAGCAGCGCCACGAAGGATTCCTACAGCGCGTCGTTGAAGGCGGATATTACCCTGTGCGACTTCGGCCGTACGCCCGCTGCGGCGCGGCAGGCCCGGGAACAACGCCTCGCCGCCCTGGCAGCCCTGCGCTCGGCGCGAAACGACGTGGCGTTCGGCGCGCGCGCCGCGTTCCTTGCCCTGGGCAAGGCGCAGGAGTTGGTCCAGGTGGCGGAGGAAGCCGCGCGGCAATACCGGTCTCACCTGGACCAGGTGAAGGCGTTTGCCGCAGTGGGCCGGCGCATCCGCCACGACGTCACCAAGGCCGAGGTGGACCTCGGGAACGCGGAACTCGATCTGGTCAACGCCCGGAGCGAGCTGTCGAACGCGCGGGCCGCGCTGAACCGGAGCCTGGGCCTGGCGGAAGAACCGGGTTGCCGCATCGCGATAAGCCCCGCGAGCGAGCCCGGCAGGGACGTCGGACGAGTGGATGGCCCGCGCTCGCGCGCGGCATCCCGAGTTGGCCATGCTGCTGGCACAGGAACGGGCCGCCTCGGCGGCGGTTGACCTGGCAATCGCCGACCTGTTTCCGAGCCTCGGCGTGAACGCCCAGTATGGCGGGAGCGGCAGCGACTTCCCATTGGTGTGGAATTGGTCGGCCGGGTTCCGGTCGGTGCTGAGCCTGTTCGCGAGTTGGCGGGACACGGAGAAGGTGAACGAGGCGGTGGCGCGGCTTCGCGCGGCCCGCGCGAAGATCGCGGATCGCGAGCAACAGATACGCCTCGACCTGAGCCGTGGTTGGAACCAGTTGGAAAACGTGCGCCGGCGCCTGCGCCTGACCGAGCTGATCGCGCGCTCGACGCGGGAGAGCCTGGATCTGATCAACGAGCGATACAACCTGAAGGCGGCTTCCGCCGTCGAAGTGACGGATGCGCAGGTGGCGCTGACGCGCGCGCGGGGCGACCGGGTGAAAGCCCGGTTCGACTGCGAGGCGGCTGTGGCGCGGATTCGGCACGCTGTTGGAGGAGAGGAACAACAATGAAAGCGTGGCTCATGGCGGTCGGCGGCATCGTGGTGTTGGTGGTCGCGGGGTTGGGAATCTGGAAGCGCGCGTCGAATGGGCGCGACGACGGCCGATATCGGACGACGAAGGTGGAACGCGGGGAAATTGCGCAGACCGTCCGCGCCACCGGCGTGGTCCATCCGATCCGGCTCGTGCAGGTGGGCACGCAGGTGAACGGTCCGATCAGCAAGCTCTACGTGGACTACAACGATCGCGTCAAGGAGGGGGCGACCTGGTGGCCCAGATCGATCCGACGGTCTACGAGGCGCGGCTTGCCCAGGACCAGGCCAACCTGGCCCAGGCGCATGCCCAGGTCGAGCAGGCGCAGGCCAGACTGGTCCAGGCGCGGAGCGAACTGACCCGGTCGAGCGAACTCGCCAAACGGGAGATGATCTCGCCGGCGGAGCTGGAGACGGCGACGGCAAACCGGGACAGCCTGGAAGCACAGCTCAAGATGGCCCTGGCATCGGTCGAGCAGGCCCAGGCGTTGCTGCGGCTGTCCAAGGCGAACTTGGACTATACGACCATCCGCTCGCCGGTGAGCGGCGTGGTGATTGCCCGCAACGTGAACGAGGGCCAGACCGTTGTGGCCAGCATGTCGGCCCAAGTCCTGTTCCTGATTGCCGCCGACCTGAAACAGGTGCAAGTTGAGGCGAGCATATCGGAGGCGGACATCGGGAAGATCAAGCTCGACCAGCCGGTAAAGTTCACGGTGGACGCCCACGACCGGCCGTTTGAGGGGAGTGTCTCGCAAATCCGGCTGGCCGCCGCTATAGCGCAGAACGTGGTGACGTATCCGGTGGTGATCCGCGCCGAGAACCCGGACCTGATTCTTTTCCCGAGCATGACGGTCGGTGTCTCATGCGAGGTGGCGCGCCGGAGCAACGCGCTGAAGGCGCCGAATGCGGCGCTGCGCTTCAGGCCGGAGGAGGCTGCGATCGGCAAGGAGCCCGGCAAGAAAACAGCGGTCGAGAAAAGCGCCGGCGACAATGCGGCGGCGGGCGAACACGGACGCGGACGGCGACCGTCCGGCGGCGAACAATCGGACTGGGGCCGGTCCGCGGGCAAGGTCTGGATTCGAAAGACGCCCGGGGCAGCGCCTGAGCCGATTGTTCTGTCGCTCGGCATATCGGACGGCTCGTTCACGGAAGTGCTGGAACCGGCGGAACTGAAAGAAGGGCAGGAGGTCATCACTGGGTACGCGGTTCCCGGCGCCGGCAAGCAGGCGGATATCGTCAATCCGTTTGCGCCGCCGACGCCGCCCGGCATGAGGCGGGCCGCGCGGTAGGCGGCGGATCGAGGCGCAAGATGCTGATCGAGCTGAAGGACATCACGAAGATTTATCAAGTCGGCGAGATAGAGGTGCCGGCCGTGAACGGAGTGTCGCTCGGGATCGAAGCGGGCGAGTTCGTGGCGGTCATGGGCGCGTCGGGCTCGGGCAAGAGCACGCTGCTGAACCTGCTCGGGTGCCTGGATCGGCCGACGGACGGCGTGTACCGGTTCGACGGAGAGGAAGTCAGCCGGCTTGGCGGGAACGCGCTGGCGCTCGCGCGGAACCGCAAGATCGGGTTCGTGTTCCAAACCTTCAACCTGCTGCCGCGCGCGACCGCGCTGGCGACCATGCCGATCCTGGTCACGGCCGACCAGACCGCGTTGGTCTTTTCCAGCTCGGCCAAGGCCGAGGGCGTGTCG
>JASEHE010000094.1 GCA_030018915.1 Verrucomicrobiota bacterium | reverse complement strand
TCCGGTTCTGTGAGAGGCGGAGGGGCGCAAGCCCCTCTGCCTACTCGACGGGCTAAGCGAGGCAAAGATTGGGAACTTGTGGCGAGGGCGATTGGTCGCCCCGAGAAATCAGGGAGGAAAGTCCGGACTCCACAGGACGGAATGTCTCGTCCGGGCGAAAGCCCGGACGGGGGGCCTTCCGGTCAAGCGGAAGGAACGGAAAGTGCCACAGAAAAGAAACCGCCCGCCTCAAGCGGGTAAGGGTGAAAAGGTGGTGTAAGAGACCACCGGGCGCGCCGCGAGGCGCGCCGCATGGCAAACCCCATTCGGAGCAAGATCAAATAAGGAACAGACGAGATGGTCCATCTCGCGCCAGGGCTCGCGGTTTTCCGGCTTCGGCCGGGGGGCACGGGCTGGGGCCATGTTCCGGGTAGATCGCATCAGACGAATGACCGATTCCGCGCGAGCGGAAAACAGAATCCGGCTTATGTCCTTCGCCACAGGTCTTGAGCGCGCGCGTGAGCATTTGGGAGTGGGGGCGCCGGTTGTTGCCGGCGTGGGCAGCGCCCTGATTCTCGCCGTGTGCGCCGTGTCGCTGCCGCCGGCGCCGGGGGAACAACAAGAAGTTCTGGGGATTGCGCCGGGTTTTCGCGGCGCCGCGGCGGCCGACCCCGGCTCTGCCGTCTGGGACGTGTTTAGAGCGCGAACTGAAGGTGGGAGTGCGGCTGTGGGGCAGTTATCCAAGCGATTTCGGCTTGCCGGCACGTTCCTGGATTCGGGAAGCGCAAACGGCGAAACCCGGAAGGCGGTTTTGGCTGAGGCACAGAGCGGCGAGGAGTTTATTGTCGGCGAAAGCGAGTTGACACGGGAGATTTTGGTGGTCAGGATTCAGCGCGAGAGCGTTCTCTTGCGTGGGCCGGGCGGCGAGGAGCAGCTCTGGCTGAGCTTTGCGGCGCAAAGTTTCAGCGGAACGGGCAAGGATGATGGAAGCGCCGGCGGCCGAGACGGAGTGGGCGCGGGCGATCTGTCCGGTTTGGATCGCTTTGGCGGCAAGCGGGTTGGCGAGAGAAGATGGATATTCAAGCGCGGCGCCGTGATGAGCTACTACCGGGAACTGCGCGAGGATCCGGAACGGCTTCTGAAGGTGTTTGACTCGCTCAAACCCGTCTATACGCACGAAGGCAAAATTGACGGCTACCGTCTTGGGGCGGAGGGCGAATCTGAGTTCTTTCAGGCCGTAGGACTCAAGGAGAACGACATAGTCCGGAGCGTCAATACCGTTCGGATGAGCAATCGGTGGCGGGCGGAGCACTTCATTGGGGAGTTCGTACAAGAGCGGGCGAACGCGTTTGTGATAGAAATTGAGCGGGACGGAGCGACGCAACGGCTGGTATATCAGGTGCGGTAGGCTCGAATCGAGCGTGGTTCCCGCATCCGCATGGGAGGCAAATCATTCGGCAGACAGCGAAGTCATGAGGAAATCAGTCATCTTGAGTAGACATAATCCCTATTATGCGACGTAGCGCGCGCGCCACGACCTCCGACCGCCGAATATGAGATTTTTCCTGAAGCCCGAACATCTCTATCGGGCCGGGCCCCACCGCGATGAGAATGGCCAATACACAAATGCGCCGGGCCCCACCAGATTTCTTTCCGGTATGGCGCCCCAGTAGCGGCCGTCCAGGCTGGAACGTGTGTTGTCGCCCAGGGCCAGGTACCGCGCGGTATCGAGACGGATGGCGTCTCCGTCGCGCCGAATCGGCGAGGGCGAGGTGAAAGGGTTCGGAATCGCCGGGCCCCCTTCCGCCGGGTAATATGGGAGTCGGGAGTAGTCCTCCTTGGGATTCGCCGCAATCGCCCGCGCGCGCGGGTCGGGCGCTAGCTCGCCGTTCACAATAATGGAGGGGGTTCGGATTCCCACCTCCTGTCCGGGAAGGCCCACGAGCCGCTTGATATAGTGCGTTCCGGGCGGGACCGCAGGCACGATCGGAATGCCGTCGGTGTTGAAGACCACAATTTGGCCGCGCTGCGGTCGGTTGAAGTTCCATCGCATTTTGTCCACAAACACGTGGTCTCCGCAGATTCGTATTCCCAACCAGAGCAGGCTTCCCTTTCGAACGAAGTCGCCTTCCTTCACGGCATATTGGACCTCTTTTGTGTCCCGCGGAACCACGTGCGGCACGCCGCCGACAAAGACGAAACCATCAATCCCGTTGGCGGCCTGGCCGCGGAACGAGAACACCCCGTGATTTTTCGCTCTGACTTCCATGTGCCATTCCCCAAACAGGGCGAACTTCAGCAGCTTCATCGGCATTCGGTCGAAGAACGTGGGTTCGGCCTGAATGCGGCTGTGAATGCCGTAGAGAGTCGGCTGCATGGAACCCGTTGGAATCTTGAACGGCTGGAGGAAGTAGGCGCGGAATCCCATGGCAACGGCCACCGCGACAACCAGGATATCGAAGTTGTCCCGGAACCCTATTCCGGGGCGTTGAGGGAGCAGCCTGGTGATGATGGCGCCGACTTCGCCGCTCCGGCTCTCGACCCGGGCCCATTCGCCCGCTTCCATCGCATTGCGCAAACGGGACTCGGCCTCCGTCAAGCCGCGGAGGTCGGAAGGTGGCAGGATATCCTCGCGCCAGTTCCGGAGATGCCGGGCCTGCCGGAGAATTTCTCTGCCATGCGATCGAATCCGCCGCCTGGTGAAATAGTTCATGTCACGTGGTCCTCAGCGCCGAGATGAATGCCTTCTGCGGCACGCCGACCTTCCCAAACTCCTTCATTCGTTTCTTGCCTTCTTTCTGCCGCTGAAGCACTTTCTGCTTGCGCGTCACATCGCCGCCGTAGAGCTTGGCGGTCACGTCTTTACGGAACGCCTTGATGGTCTCCCTGGCAATGATCGTCCTGTTGATCGCGGCTTGGACGGGGATTGAAAACTGGTGCCGCGGGATCGTGTCCTTGAGCACCCGGCATATTTCCCTTCCCCGCTGCACGGCTTTTGAGCGGTGTACCATGGAAGAAAACGCGTCAACTGGCTCCCCGTTCAAAAGGATATCCAGCTTCACGATGTCGCTGACTTGGTGCCCCGCGTGTTCGTAGTCCATTGACGCGTAGCCACGGCTGACGCTCTTCAGACTGTCGTGGAAGTCCACCAGTATCTCGTTCAAAGGCATTGCGCACGTCAGCATGACGCGGCGGGTGTCCAGCGATTCCGTCTTGGCGACCTCGCCGCGGCGGTCCATCACCAGTTTCATGACGTCACCGATGTGCTCGTTGTGACAGATGACGAACGCCCTGATCGTGGGCTCCTCGATGAATTCGATCTGGGTCGGCTCCGGCAAGTGAACCGGATTGTCAATCTCCACCACCTGCCCGTTCCGCCGGCGCACTCGGTAGACCACATTCGGGTGAGTGCCGAGAGTGTCCACATCGAATTCACGGCGCAGCCGTTCCTGGACGATTTCCATGTGAAGAAGCCCCAGGAATCCGCATCGGAACCCGAACCCGAGGGCAGCCGAACTCTCATGATGAAAGCTGAAGGACGAATCGTTGAGATGCAGTTTCTCGATGCTCTGGCGGAGTTTGTCGTAGTCGGTTGTGTTCACCGGATAGAAGCCCGCAAAAACCCTGGGATGCGCTTCCATGAAACCCGGCAGCGGCGACGGAGCGGGATCGTTGAGCGGCGTGACGGTATCGCCGACCTTGACCCGGGACGGCTCCTTGAGCGTGCCGGCCAGGTAGCCCACCTGCCCCGCCTCCAGAACGCGGCCCGGCGTAGGCTTGGGGCAGAAGACGCCGAGATCCTTGATGAAGGTTTCGACCCCGTTGCTCATGAGACGGATTCTGTCGCCGGTTTTCAGGGCGCCCTCCATCATGCGGACGTGGATCACCACGCCTTTGAAATTGTCGTAGACGGAGTCGAAAATGAGGGCGCGCGTTTTACTGCCGGGCGGCGGATCGGCCGGCGGGGGCACTTGTTCCACGATCGCCTCCAGCACGGCGGCGACCCCAAGCCCAGTCTTGGCGCTGACGCAAATGACCCGTTCGGTGTCGATCGCAAGGACGTCCTCCATCTGCTTGCGCGCGGCTTCCACATTCGCGTTCGGCAGATCGATCTTGTTGATGATGGGGATGATGGCCAGACCTCGGTTGACCGCCAGGTGGGTATTGGCCACGGTCTGAGCCTCGACGCCCTGGCCGGCGTCAACCACTAGCAAGGCGCCTTCGCACGCGCTCAAGCTACGGGAGACCTCGTAGGAGAAATCCACGTGCCCCGGCGTATCTATCAGATTGAGCGAATAGATTAGGCCGTTCCGCGCCAGGTAGCTCATCGTCACCGGATGGCACTTGATCGTGATGCCCCGCTCGCGCTCCAAGTCCATGCCGTCAAGCAACTGGTCGCGGAATTCCCGTTCGCCGATCGTGTTTGTCAGTTGCAGGAGACGATCCGCCAGCGTGGTTTTTCCGTGGTCCACGTGGGCAATGATGCAAAAATTGCGGATTTGGCTCAGCGGCAGCATGAAGCGCTAGAACTCCTTCAGTGTGACAACGCCTTTGCGGCGTTCCGGCGCAAGGCGGCCACCTCGGCGGCCATGTCGGCCGCCCTGTACAGGAAGGTCCCGGCAACAAAAACGTTGGCGCCATGCCTCGCGCATTCGACGGCGGTGTCCGCCGTGATGCCGCCGTCCACCAGAATGTCCAATTCCTTCATGCCGCGGGCATCAGCGGTTTCCCGGATCGCGCGAATCTTCGGCAGGACGTCCCGGATAAAGGCCTGTCCGCCGTAGCCCGGTCGGACCGTCATAGCCAGAACTTCGTCCACCACGTCTAGCACCGGCTCGATAGCGGCCGCCGGAGTGTCGGGGTTGCAAGTGATGCCGGCGCGGATTCCGGCGTCACGGATTCGCGCGAGCGCCTTCGCGACGTCGCACTGCGCCTCGATATGGATCAGGAGCGAATCGGTGCCAGCCTCGATAAAGCGCGTGAGATATTCGTCAGGCCGTGTCATCATGAGGTGCACGCTCAAGCGCAGGTTGCTACAGCGCCGAGCCATCTCGACCACGGCTGGGCCGAAACTGAGGTTGGGCACAAAGCGCCCATCCATGATGTCAAGGTGGAGGCCGTCCGTTCCGGCAGCCTCGGCCCGGCGCACCGCAGCCTCGAGGTTCCCGATGTCGGCGGCCAGCAGCGAAGGCAATATCTTGGCTTGCATGGCGGCCGAGTATGACAGATCAGTAGGTGACGTTCCAGAGAAAAAGGCCCTCGGCCGGGGCCGTCGGCACACGGGCCGTCCGCGCGCGCGATGCCAGGATCGTTTCAGCCTCGGCCGGATTCAGGGCGCCCTCCCCTACCCTGATCAGGAGGCCGGCCAGACTGCGCGCCATGCGGTAAAGAAAGCCGTTTGCCATGGCGCGGATCACGATTTCAGGGCCGCGGCGGGCTATCGTCAATTCGCTCAGTTTGCGGATCGTGCTGTCCACCTCCCGATTCGGGTTGGCCGCGAAAGCGGCAAAATCGCGCTCGCCGACCAGCAGCCGCGCTGCCTTGGCCATAGCGCCGACATCCAGCGGCTTGCGGACATGGGCGCGACAGTGCCGGTAGTACGGCGGAACGATCTCCGCGTTCCAGATGAAATACCGGTACTCCTTGCTCTTCGCGCTCTTCCGCGCGTGAAAAGACGGCGGAACCCGCCTGGCGCTCAGAATCCGAATGTCCGGCGGCAGCATGGCGTTCAAGGCGCGCCGCAGCGTTTCGCCGTCGCGTGGCTGGGCCAGGTCGAAGTGCGCGACCTGCTTTTGCGCGTGGACGCCCGCGTCCGTGCGACCACTGGCGTGCGCGATGACTGGGCCCCCGTCCAGTTGTCCAAGCGCGGACTGCAGTTTCTCCTGGATGGTGACACCGTTCTGCTGAATCTGCCACCCGGCATAGTTCGTGCCGTCGTAGGCTATTTCGATCTTGTACCGCTGCATATCAGCGCGGCATGCGGCCGCCAAGAAGGTTTCAGGTTTCAGGGTGGAACATTGGCGCTCAACGTCCAGCATCCAACGGCCAACCTTCCAAGGGAGAAGTCTTCTTTTGGACGTTGAGTGTTGAGTGTTGGATCTCGATTCTCATTCCTGATTCAGCCGGCTCGCCGGGCGCCAGCGTCCCACATGACACCCGATACCCGACGCCTTATTCCAGCGCGTCCCGGTTCATCGCGTCCAGGTAGCCCTGCAGGATGATCTGCGCGGCCAGGCGATCCCGGCTCTTCTTTCGTTTGGCTCGGCTGAGGTCTGCCTCGAGCATCGCCCGCTCGGCCATCGCCGTGGTCAGGCGCTCGTCCCAGGTCTCCACGGGGATTCCGAGGCGCGCCCGCAGTTTGGCGGCGAACTCTTCAACTTTCCGCGCCGCCAGCCCGTGTGTTCCGTCCATGTTCAGCGGCAGCCCCACGACCAGCTTTCCAGCGCCGGTCCGGGCAATAAACTGCTCGACTTCCAGCAACGCGCGGTCCTGGCTCTCGACTGCGGCCGTATCGAGCGGCGTGGCGAGCAGGCCGGATTCGTCGCTTACCGCGAATCCCAGCCGCCGCTCGCCCCAGTCTAGTCCCAGAATGCGCATCCGAAGGGTTCAGAGTTCAGGCGGGCCTCCGGCGCAAGGTCGCGCCGGATGGATTCTGAAGGAGAAACCGCGGATAGCAGCCCGACTCTCCAGGCGGTCTGGATCGCGGATTTGCGAAGCGCAAAGATGTTCATGGACCGGCCCTGGTTTTTCCTGAAACCTGAGACCCGACACCTGAAACCTCCCTACAGAACCGCCTCATACCCGCCCTTCTTTTCGAGCAGGTCCACAAGTTTCTTGACGTCCTCCGTGCGCTCTCGGTCGCAGACCAGCGTGGCGCCGGCCGCCTGAACCACGACCAGCCCGCTGACGCCCAGGAGCATGGTTGGCCGTTCGGAAGACACCACGATATTGCCACTGGCATCCAGAGCCTCGGACATGCCGATGGTGATGTTCCCCTGCGCATTGGCCGGCAGCAGGTCGGCAAGAGCCGACCAGGACCCCACGTCGTGCCAGCGGAATGCGCCTCTGGCCATGAGGATGTTGTCGGCCTTTTCCATGATCGCGTGGTCCACGGAAATCCGTTCGATGGCGTTGTATTCCTCGGCCAGACTGGCGGCGAAGCGGCGCGTGCCGACCGCAGCCTGCAGGCGCGCGGCCATGGCTAGAAGCGGCGGCTGGTATCGCGCGAGCGCATTCTGAAAGGTCTCCACGGTCCAGATGAACATCCCCGAATTCCAGCAGAAATTGCCGGCCCGAATGTACGCTTCGGCAGTCGCTGCGTCCGGCTTCTCCACAAAGCGCCGGACCTTGAAGAACTCGATTCCCGCCGACGCGCACGAGGCATCGCCGAACTCGATGTAACCGTAGCCCGTACAGGGGAACGTGGGCCGGATGCCGATCGTCAGCAGCGCTGGCCGTTTCAGCGCCGTGTCAAAGCCCTGCCGGAGCGTTTCCTGGAACACATCGATATCCCGGATGATGTGATCGGCGGTCAGGATGCAGAACGCGGCGCTGGGATCGCGCGCCTTGATCAATGCGGAGGCGAGCGCGCAGACTGCCGCCGTGTCCCGGCCGACCGGCTCGCCGACGATGTTTTCCTTGGGCAGGTTCGGCGCCGCGCGGCCGATCGCCCCGACGTGTTGCGCGCCGGCGATTACGAACGCGCGCTCGGGCGGGATGAGCCCACCCAGCCTCTCCACGGCCAGGGCAATCAAGGGCTTGTCGCCCGTGATTGCGAGCACCTGTTTGGGCCGTTTCGCGGCGCTCAACGGCCAGAACCGCCGGCCTCGGCCGCCAGCCATGATCACGGCATAGCATTTGTCCATGTTTGCGTCTGACGAATGCTTTACGGATTCGAATGGATACAACGGGACTGACTCTATAGACTTGGCGACAGCAATTCAAGCCTAGACAGGGAAATCAGCGGGTGTAGCACGGCTGTGCCGTTCTCAACTCTGATGGCAAAAGGAGGACGAAAGAATGAGGCTGGAGATCATGAGCGCGGGCCACTTGGCG
>JASEHE010000093.1 GCA_030018915.1 Verrucomicrobiota bacterium | reverse complement strand
CGACGCGTTCATTCGGCCGTGGGGTCGTCCGGGCGGCGCAAGATTCAGGTCATAACTTGCCTCCTGTTCCAGAATTTCATGCTCCCGCGTGAAATATGCGGGCCGGGCTTGAGACAAGCGGGGTAAGCGATTCGCTCATTTCCGGCAGTATACCCATAGAAGCCTCGAAATGCAAACGATTTTTTGCGGCCATTCGTCAGGAGTTTTGCTGTTGCCGCATGCCGTCGGTTCTGCTAGAAATTAGAAATCAACGTGGAGCCGGAAAGGCGCTTTCGATGGAGCAGAAAATTCGAGCCAAGCTCAACGAACTGCGCGGCATGCTTCAGGCCGACGGCGGCGATCTCGAACTTGTCGCCATCGAGGGGACGAACGTCAAACTGCGACTGGTGGGCGCGTGCCGCGGCTGCCCCCACGCGGCGATGACTCTGAAAAACGGAATCGAGCGGGCGCTTCAGGAAGAGGTGAACAAGGCCATTGTCGTGCAGAGCGTGGCTTGATTGGAACAACGGTATTCCGCCATTCGCAACAACGGAGGTCGGTATGAGAAAGTCGGCGCTCGTGTTCGTAGCCGTAGCATGCTCAATCGTATTCGGCATTGCCCAGGCCATGGAAGAGCCCGCCCCTGGCAGCGAGAAATTCGTGCTCTACAAACTGTACGACATGGCAAAGAACTGCGCGATGGAGATCAAGCCGCTGAGCGAATTCAGAAAGCTCCAGGCCGAGATCAGCAAGGAAGGCGCTCTCTTCCAGCGCGCTCTGTCCCTCGCCGAGAGGGAATGGACAAAGAACAAGGACAAGGACGAAAAAGGCTCATTCCCGCGCAGTATCGTGGCGCCGCGCGGACTCAAGGAAATAGACACGTTCGCAACTCAGGACAAAGCTCAGCAGAGGTTGACCGCCATCGAGGAACGGAACAAGCCGTCCGACAAGCAGCCGAAGAAGGAACCGACCCAGGAAGAGAAGGCGCGAGAGGCCAAGAAGGCTGCCAAGGATGCTGAGCGGAAATCCAAGGCCGAAACGACCGCGGCCATGGTGGATACGCACTTGAAAGAATTGATGGCAGCCCAAGCCGGCGGCGGCGAGAAGAAGCCGGAAGAAAAGTAAGCGCAGATTTTCCGATCTCGCCGGAAAATAATTTGGCGTATTTCTGGTCTTTTCAAGCGAGTTCGTTGATCAAGCGACGGACTTCCAGAACCGGGATCGAGGCGTTGTCGTGGGAGAGCGCGGCTTGGAGGGTCGCCAGTTGCATGCGCGTGGCGCCGCCGCCGCCCGCCGCGCCGACATCCTCCACGCGCGGCTTTGCCACGTGGCTTGGGGGTCTTCCTGGCGACGCCGGCCGCTGACGTCTTCATGATCACCACGGTCGCTCCAGCCTGGCTCGCCGTAGCCTGGCGTGGGCGGCCGGAGCTCCGTTCGCGGCTTGTCCGCTGGAGCGCGCGGGCCGAGCCGCGCGTAGCGCGGCGGAGAGAAGAACGAAACGGCTACAGGGCCGATGCCACACCCAACATCTTTTTCAGCGGAATCCGTGTTTGAAGCGAGGGGATCGGTGGTAGAGCGCGCGCCTGTTGAATGTTGCGGAGACGCCTTGGGCTGCGACCCGCGGCGACTTTGCTCGCGCGAAGGCAAGCGAGGGGCGTTGTTGAGTGTCCCAGCGGGGCGGAAGAACGGACGGTTGGATGCCGCATGCGGGATCGATTGAGAGTCTTTCGTGAGTGGCTAGGCCCGTTGTGGTGGCATACCGGTCTGATGCTGGTGATATCCCAAGCCGGCAATCTCGTCAATTTCTACATTGGCGTGTTCTTGGCGCCAGATGCGCTCAGAGAAGAGCAGTTGGGCGCGGTGCTCCCGTTGCTTCAGTTGGCCGGATTTGTCGGGGTTCCGTTGTCGGTCGTGATTGGAACCGCTCTCAAGTACGTAAACGTTTTTCAGGCGAATGGCGAGTACGGCAGGGTCAAGAAGCTGCTCCGGGACATGTGTTGGGTGGCCGTTGTCTTGTCCGTTCTCGTGGCCGTCTATGTCGGACACAGCCGGGGCTTTATCCAGGCCCGACTGAAGATTGGCGACAGCGGCATCATCTGGATGGTTGCTGGGATCGCCGTGATCTCGTGCTGGCTGCCGCTGGTTCAGATGGCGGCTCAAGGACTTCTCAAGTTCTACCCGCTGATCGTTTCCAGCGTTGTGGCGCCGGTGGCGCGGTTGGCGGCCATCGTCATCCTGATCAGGCAGTTCCAGGTTCTCGGGTATCTGGCAGCTTCGTTCCTCTCGATCGTGAGTGTCGTGCTGTTTCTTGGCTGGTCTGTTCGCCACAGTTTCGGCAAGAAGATTCCCGCGGAGCGCTACGGAGCCTATCTGCCGGAGATGTCTCGCCACCTGTTGTTGATGGGCCTCTGCGTTCTGGGGGCAAATCTGCAAACGATGGTGGAACCGTGGGTCATTCGCCACCGCTTGTCACTGCATGATTCAGCCGGCTACTACATGGTGGCCATGTTCGGGAACATACCGGCCTACGTGGCGCCGGTCATGGCGCCATTCCTGTTTCCATTGGTGTCAGCTCGACATGCGACAGGCGGATCGACTCGCCGGATGCATCTGCAGTCTCTGGCCGTGGTGTTGCTCATCGCCGCGACTCTGATCACGATTCTGGCCCTATCGGGAAGGCTTATTCTGGAAATCCGGCCATCCTGGCGCGCGTACGCGGCGTTCGCGCCGTACATGTGGCAGGCGGCCGTTGTGGCGTCGCTTTCCGCGTTTGTGGGCATCCACATCACTCATGAAAACGCGCGCGGACGGTTCGCGTATCTCAGGTACTACGTCCCGGTGATCCTGCTGGAAGTCGTTGCGCTCTACGGCCTCATGGGGTGGGAGTTCTTTCGGCCATTCCTGCCGGCGGTGATTTTTGGAGCGGTTGACGGTCTCGTTGTCCGGAATCTTCAATTCGTCCTGGGGTTCATGATTGGCGCAAGGGTTTTGTTGTTCCTGGGTGTGTGCGCCGAGGTTCTGTGGAGGAACAGCGCCGCACACCCTGGAATCGGGAGATGCCGCATCAAGCTGAGGCAACAAACTGAAGGCGATTCTGATTGATTTCAACAATGACATCGGCTCGACAGGGGTAAGGCGCATCTTATCCTGGCAGCGCGCAATCCGAGAGGTGTTGTCGTGGGCAGATTGAAGGTCATGGCGGTCGTTGGGGCGCGGCCCAATTTCATGAAGATCGCTCCCTTCGTGCGGGAACTGCGCCGGCATCCGCTTTGCTTCGATCCGCTGTTGGTGCACACCGGCCAACATTACGATGAGACGATGTCGGCATCGTTCTTTCCTGCCCTGCGGATTCCGGAACCTGACGCGCATCTCGCGGTTGGTTCGGGCACTCATGCGGAACAGGTCGGGCGGACGATGATCGCGTTCGAGCAGGCGCTGAAGACCAGGAATCCCGATTTGGTGGTCGTGGCTGGGGATGTGAATGCCACGTGCGCGTGTTCGGTGACAGCGGCCAAGGAGCGCGTAAAGGTCGCCCACATCGAGGCGGGACTGCGATCCTTCGACCGCAGCATGCCTGAGGAGATCAATCGGATCGTGACCGACAGGCTGTCGGATATCCTCTTCACCCCGGACGAAATTGCCGATCGGAATCTCCTGAATGAGGGGATAGATCGGGCCAAGGTCAAACTGGTCGGGAACATTATGATCGACACGTTGGATACGCATCGCGAAGCGGCGTCACGGTTGAATCTTGGGGAAATTGTGACCGCGAATCGTATGGGAGGCGACGGCCTTGCGAGTGGCGCGTCATTGTGGGACGACGGCTACGCGCTGCTTACCCTGCACCGGCCGTCCAACGTTGACGATCCGGACATCTTGGCCCGGTTGATCGGGTTTTTCGCGGACGAGGTCGCGCATGAACTTCCGTTGGTGTGGACGGTGCATCCTCGTTCCCGACGGCGGCTTGAGGCCGACGGACTCTGGCAACGGCTGACCGGTTGTCCGGGTATCATTCTATTGGAACCTGTGGGATACATCGAAATGTTGCGCCTGAACTTGGGGGCTAGAATCATGTTCACCGACAGTGGTGGGCTGCAGGAGGAATGCTGCGTCTTAGGGACGCCATGCGTCACGTTGCGCAATAATACCGAGCGGCCGCTCACGCTGCGGGAATATGGTGGGACATGCGAACTGGCGGGAAACGACCTCGTCCGGCTCCGGAAACGGTTTCTCGAGATGAGGTCTCTTCCTCGACGGCCGTTCCGTCCGCCGATGTGGGACGGGAGAACCGCCGAGAGGATCGTGGCGTCCATGATGTGAATGATCGGAGGAAGCGGGATGTGCGGCATATTTGGGTTTTGCGGTTTCGCGGGCAGGACACTCCCAGCCATGGCCCTGCGCGCCTGTACCCGATTGATGAAGCACCGTGGCCCCGACGGCCAGGGCGACGTGGGCTGGACGGCAACGGGCGACCTTTGGAGGGAAGGGTCGCCGGCCGAGTTGGCGCTTGCCTTGGGGCACCGGCGTTTGGCCATCTTCGACCTTTCGTCCGCGGGCGCGCAACCCATGCGGGATTCCCGCGGGCGCTGGATCGTGTTCAACGGCGAAATCTACAATTTTCAGGAACTCCGGAGGGATCTCGAGGCTGTGGGATACGGGTTCTCGAGCGGGACCGACACCGAGGTCATCCTGGCCGCCTATGACCGCTGGGGAACCGACTGCGTCAAGCGCTTCAACGGGATGTGGGCGTTTGCCCTCTACGATCCGGGACGCAAGGGCCTGTTCTGCAATCGGGACCGGCTCGGCGTCAAACCTTTCTACTATGCCCGGCAACCTAACGCGTTTTGCTTCGCGTCCGAGGTCGGCCCCATCTTCACGGCGCTGAACAAGCCGGTCCAGGTCGACCGCGGTGAACTGGCGCGCTACCTGGTTTCGGACGCGAGCGACGATGGCCCGAACACGCTCTACCGGGGCATCTTGGAACTGAGGGGAGGGCACACACTCTGGCTGGACACCGACTCGGGGGAGTCGAAACTCTGGCGCTACTGGGATTTGCCAGAGGAGCCCGATCTCGACATGGACGACGGGCAGGTCCTGGACCGGTTCTCCGAGATTCTGGAGGATGCTGTCCGACTTCGGTTGCGCGCGGATGTGCCTGTCGCGATCACCCTGTCGGGCGGCATCGATTCCTCGGCCGTGACCGTTGCTGCCAGACGGAGCGGCGGAGGACGGCTGGTGACCTTCACCTCCCATTTCCCGGGAGCCCCGGAGATCGACGAGACTCCCTATGCCTCGGAGGTCGCGAAGATGTGCGGGGCGGAACACATTCTGGTGGCTCCGGACCTGTCGAAGATGGTGGAGGAAGAGCCCGCGTTGACGCTTCATCAGGCCATGCCGTACTGGTCACTTTCCATGTACGTGCTTTGGGCCATTGTAAAGGAAGTGCGGGCGAAAGGGATCCCGGTTGCATTGTCGGGGCAAGGCGGGGACGAGCTTTTCATGGGGTACGAGCGGTACTATGCGCCGTACGTGCTGGGGTTCATGCCCAACCTGGCGAGGGTGGGCGTCGAGCTGGTCCGGTGCGGCCGCCGGTCGAGGCTGGGAGTTTCCCGCATGCTTGTCTATGCCTTGGTCTTTGGCTGGCCGTGGTTGCGACGCGCGATCCGACTGCGATCTGCGCGGAACGGGTTCGCGCCGGAGTTGTTCGAACCGCCGCCCCGGTTGTCGTTACGCTCGGACATCCGTCTGCGCAACCTGCAGCGGGACGAATTGCAGGGCCGGCAGTTGAGCCAGCTTCTTCGGTACGATGACCGGATCATGGGCGCGCGCGGCATGGAGGAGCGGCAGCCATTTCTGGACTACCGGATGGTCGAGTTTGCCTGGCGGCTGCCGTGGAGACACAAAATCCGGGACGGCTGGACCAAGTACTTGGCGCGGCGCTACCTGGATCGGCATGGTTTGGCGACCATTGCGTGGCGGAGGCACAAGCTGGGGTTCAACGCGCCGCAGCGTCTGTGGCTGGGGCAACTCATCGCGCGGCGGGGCGCGGTTCTGGAAGCGCAGCCGTTTGCCCGCGCGCTGCTGCGCCCGGGCCGGGGGCTGGCGGACCTGTCCGAGGACGCGCAGTGGGACGCCTACCTGCTCCTTCAGCTGGCCCACCTCATGGGGTGGGAGGGGATTTCGCCGGAGTGAAACTGGAAACTTGGGGGCAGGGAAGGAGTTGGCGATTTTGCCGCGCGGCGCCTTGCTCAGGCCATCCAGCGGACCACTTCGAAGGCCTCGGCGTAATCCGCGCTGCACTGGATGCCCCGGACCTTAGCCAGGCCGTAGATGTACTCGCGGGTCATGTAATCCCGGCGTCGCAGTTGCTGGGACTTGTAGAAGTCGAGGAGATCGAACTTCCTCCGGATATGGCGCTCCGCGAGTCGCACGAAGAGCGTCGAGGCGAATTCCACCTGGTTCCACGGCATCTCGTAGCAGATGATGCTGGCGGTGGTTTTGAAGGCCCGGATGGCTTCGTTCGCCACCACCTGGTGGTCCTGATGGTAGTCTCGCGTCGAGGGGATCACCACGAGGTCCGGCTGGAACTCGCCGCGGACGCGGACGAGCTGCTCCAGAATGTCCTGGCGTTTCTCGTGGAGGTGGCGCACGCGGTAGTCGCCGATTTCGTATTGCCCCGCGCGCAGCCCCAGGTGTTCGACCACCTTCCTGAACTCCGCGGCCAGGGTGTCGGACGGCAGCCCAGCCGGCAGGGATTCCTCGGCGGTCGAGAACACGAGCCAGCGGACGTCCTTGCCTTCCTCCAGGAAACGGATGATGGAGCCGCCGGCGCCGAGTTCGGCGTCGTCCGTGTGTGGCGATAACACGAGAATCCTGTTCATGGGCGCGACATGACGTTACTACGAAGCGCGGCGGAGCGCCAGAGGATTCCGCGGGGAAGTTCGTTTTGCCTTTCCGTGGCCGACGTGATAGAAGGTCGAGGAATGCGTATCTGTATGCTAGCTTTTGCCCATGATGCGCTCGACGGGAGGATATTCCTCCGGGAAGCCAGGCTGTTGGCGCGAGCCGGCCACGCGGTGCGCGTCGTCGGGCGTGGGCGCGCGCTGCATTCCTTCCGGTCTTTTGAGCAGGACGGGATTCGGCTTGTCGTGCTGCCGCGGCGGCCGGCATCCATGGCGCTGCGGCTCATGACGGACCCCCTGATGTTCGCCTGGTTCCTGGTGGTAGCGATGGTCCGGGGCGGCCGGGCGGCCGTCTATCACTGCCACGAATACCAGAGCCTGTTGGCCGGGTGGCTGGTCGCGCGGATGCGCGGGGCCAGGGTGGTGTACGATTGCCATGAATTTCAACCGGAGACTTTCGGCTTTCAGTGCGCGTCCCTGGGGCGGGCGTTGTATGAGCCGGCTCGCCGCTGCTTCGAGAGGTTCGAGCGATTCGTCAACCGTCGGGTCGATGCCGCCATGGTAGCCCACGAAGGTCTCCTCGATCGGTTCCGGCGGGACTGCGGGCTGGTTGTTGTGTTCCCAAACTACCCTTCGCTCGACCTGGCCGACCGGAAGGCGCCCCCACCCGCGGACCTGGCTCGGAAGATGGAGAGAAAGACCGTCCTATTATTCAGCGGATATATCGATCCGCTTCGAGGTGTAGACAACATCCTCCGTGTGCTGGCCCCTCTGAAAAAACTGAAGCCCGACGCGCATCTGCTGTTGGTCGGGGAATGCGCGGACGACTACCGGGCGGAATTGCGGCGACTAGGCGCCCGGCTCGGCGTTGCCGACGACGTCACCTTTGCCGGCCGCTTCAACGAAGACCAACTGGCCGGGTTCCTGAAACTGGGGAAACTTGGGATGCTGCTGCTGGATTCGGACTACCCGTGGCATCGTTACTCCGAGGGGACCAAGTTTTTCCAGTATGCGGCGGCGGGGCTCCCGGTGGTGGTCAGCCGGTTGCCCATCTACGAGCGACTGTCGGCGGAGGGTGGAAACGGATTGGTGGTGGATCCGCGCGTTCCGGACGAGGTGGCCCGGCAGATCGCGGCGCTTCTGGGCGATCCTGACCGCATGAGCCGAATGGCCAGCGCGGGAAAGGAAGCCTTTGTTTCCCGGTGGAATCTCGCGGCGATCGAGGGCAGGCTGTTGGAATTGTACGGGAAACTAGAGCGCTGACATGATGGGACGAATGAGCCTATATCCGGCAGTTGAACTGCCGAATTTTTCACAAGGCTAAGGGCTTGTGGGT
>JASEHE010000092.1 GCA_030018915.1 Verrucomicrobiota bacterium | reverse complement strand
CTCCCGGCCAGGCAGAGGCGGACCAAACTGATGAACACTGTTGTTATAAACGTTGTAGTACCGATTGTCGCCGGCGCGCCGGGAAATAGAGACTTCCTGGCCGCTCCCCCACGCCCCCATGGCGCCGAGATGAAAAAGATAGTCGTAATCGTTTGCCGGCTGTGAAAGTTGCGCAAACCGTCCGACCGCCACAACGGTCAACGGCGCCGCGATGGGCCCGATATTGCCGCGCATGAGGTCATCGCTTCCGTCGAATCTGATCGCCGGCTTGCCGTTCAGCCCGGCGGCGTCATAGAGCGGCCGAGTCGAAGCATTGGGCTGCACGGCATCACGTCCGCCACCGGAACGGTCCGCCCAGATCGAAACCTGGTTAGCGTTGTCCTTACTGACGCCCACGTCCGCGCTAAGCCACAAACGAAGACCTTTCATGGGCACAAGAAAGGCGTCGGGCTTGAACTTCCAGGGCGCGACCTCGTGGAGCGTGATGTTCCGGGCCGGCAAGAGGGTTGCGCCGACCGCCTCGAGACGCTGCAGCGAGCCCGCTTCCGCGCTGCCGGCCGGCGTTTCCATACGCAGCCGGCCCTGTTCCACGTTCAGGATCGCGCGCGATCCGTCGCTGAACACCTCGAACTCGGTCCCGAGCGCCGAGACCGCATGGCCGGCGGCCGTGCGGACGACGAAGGGAAGATCGCCCGGCTTGCGCGGCGCCACCGCGCAATAGAGCGCGCCCTGCCGCAGGACGACGGCGCATCGAGCGTCGGGCGCGACGACTATCACGGTGTTCTCGTTTATGTCAATCGCGGTCCGATCGGCCAGCCGGATTTGCGCCCGGCTTCCGGCCGGCACGCTGACGGACTCTCCGCTTCGAATCGCGGCGCCGATTGCGGCGGGAATCGCGGCGCCGGCGGCATTCCGCAGAGTCGCGGACCCCTGGACCTGGGAGACCACCGCCACGCCGGACGCGGGCCTTTGAACCCGGGAAATCGCCGCCGCGCCGGGCGCGGGCCGCCCGACCCGATGAGAAGACACGAACAGACCAACGGCCAGCAACAGAGACGCCGCCAGGGCCAAAGGAGCAATGAACCTGAAAGAAACTGTCCGGCGCTGAGTTAGGGGCGAATAAGGTTGTTCAGCGACCATCCATTCATTTCTCGACTCCTGAGACAAAAATTCCTCTTGAAGCTTTCCTTCCAGGGAAGCGAGCGAGCGCAAATGCCTCTGACAGGCGCTATTCTCCAGGAGCCGCGCCAGTTCTGCTTCCTGTCTCCTCGAAAGCTGTTTGTCGAGGTGCAGATCGAAAAGTCTTTCAAGATATTCCAAGTCCATGCTGCGATTCCCTGTGTTTCCCGTATTCTTCTATGCAACGCAAGAGGGTCATGCGCACCCGGCTCAGCGCCACCTGGACGGCGCCCACAGACCTGCCTATCCTTTCAGCTATTTCTCGCAACCGTTCGGCATTTTGGAATCGGAGTCTAAGCAGCGAGAGGTTCCCGGGGCTCAATTTATCGATGCACGCTCTGAGGTGTTCCAATTTTATTGCCTCTTGTTCGGTCTCGGCTTTGGAGCCGGCGGCGTAGGCATTGTCAATGGCTTCGGCAAGTTCAGGAAGCGGCATGTAGCTGGGTTGCTTCTTTCTCAGGGCATTCCGCGCGAGGTTTCGCGCTATGCCGCGAATCCAGGCTCCAAAATCCATATTTTCATCAAAGAAACGCTTCTTCTTGAGGACAACCACCCATGTATCCTGCAAAAGGTCCTCGGCCATGTGAGGGTCCCTCACCAGGAGGCGCAGGTATCCGAGCAAACTTGCCCGCATTTGGGCAAAATGCCGCACGATTTGTTCTTCAGTCAGCATATGACACCCCACAACCTCGCGCTTCTACATAAAGCCTGTTTTACGACTATTTTATCTGAAAGCGCCTCTCTTGTAGTATATTGTTTCCAAGCTGCGAAAACCATACATTCGTGCTCCTGACCGCGCCCAAAAATCATCCACAAACCGACAAACATGTGCTAGTGTCCATCGCATGTCGCTTCTGGAAAAGTTCTTCGCCGGCGATGTTCAGGCTTTGTCCAGCCTGATTACCGAGGTCGAGAGCCGGTCCGACGGCTGCCAGGCGATCGTCGCGGCCATCTATCCCAGGACTGGCCGAGCCTGCAAGCTGGGCATCACCGGCCCGCCGGGCGCGGGGAAGAGTTCGCTCGTGGACCGCTTTGCCGGCGAACTCGCGGCGGAAAGCCGCCGCGTGGGCATTATCGCCGTGGACCCCACAAGCCCGTTTTCCGGCGGGGCGTTCCTCGGGGATCGGGTTCGCATGCGGAGCCTGGCCGGCAACGAAAATGTCTACATCCGCAGCATGGCCTCGCGCGGCGCGCAAGGCGGGCTCTCCGTGGCCACGTTCGACGCCTGTTTGGTGCTTGACGCGTTCGGCAAGGATTGGATTATCATGGAGACGGTCGGCGTCGGCCAGATCGAGTTGGACGTGGCGCAACACGCCGATACGGTCGTGGTGGCGCTGTCACCCGAATCGGGGGATTCCATCCAGGCATCCAAGGCCGGCCTGATGGAGATCGGGGACGTGTTCGTAGTGAACAAGGCGGACCGCGAAGGGGCGACCAACCTCGTGACGCAACTGAACATGACCCTGGAGGTCCGGCGAAAGAACGAGCCGTGGAGTTATCCGGTGCTGGCAACCGTGGCCACGACCGGCCAGGGCGTGGCGGAACTCGGCCAAGCCGTCCGGCGGCACCGTGAGTTCCTCGGCCGGCACGACAGACTGGCCGTGAGGAGGAAGACGCAATTGAAGAGCCAGTTGCGGAAAATCTTGGAAGACCGAATCCGGGCGACGGTGAGCCGGCGGTTCCACTCTGACCCGGACTGGGATAAGCTGGCCGATCGGGTCTACCTGAAGCAGGAGACTCCCTACGGCGCTGCCGACCGAATCCTGGCAGCGTGGAGGTCTTGAACGCGCGAATGTATTCCGAAGAATTCCAGGCCAAGTTGAAGCAGCAACGGAAACAGTGGGAAGACGCGTTGACCCGGGAGCCAGGCCGCTGCCGGCGCGACGCGTTCACCACCCTTTCCGGCGCGCCCATCCAGGGACTCTATACCCCCGCGGAGATCGAGGGCGCGGATTATTTCCGGGACCTCGGGCTTCCCGGCGAGTATCCGTACACGCGAGGCATTCGCCGCACGATGTACCGGGGCCGGCTGTGGACCATGCGGCAGTTCTCGGGATTCGGCGCGCCCCGCCAGACGAACGAGCGGTACCGGTTCCTGCTCCGGCACGGTCAGACAGGCCTCTCGGTCGCGTTCGATCTGCCGACGCTCATGGGGCGCGACTCCGACGATCCGCTGTCGGAAGGCGAAGTGGGCAAGTGCGGTGTGGCCGTTGATTCGCTGCGGGACATGGAAATCTTGTTTGACGGGATTGACCTGGGGAAGATCACGACGTCTATGACGATGAACGGCCCGGCGCCGATTTTCCTGGCGATGTACGTTGCCGCCGGCGAGAAGCAGGGCGTTCCGGCGGCGCAACTGGCGGGCACCTGCCAGACGGATATCCTCAAGGAATACATCGCCCAGAAAGAATGGATTTTCCCGCCGGCGCCGTCCATGCGCCTAATTGTGGACATGATGGCGTTCTGCACACGGCGGATGCCCAAGTACAACTACATCTCCATTTCAGGCTACCACATCCGGGAAGCCGGCGCCACGGCGGTTCAGGAACTGGCATTTACGCTCGCCGACGGGTTCGCATACGTGGAGGCGGGAATCCGTGGGGGACTGCCGGTGGACGAGTTTGCGCCGCGGCTGTCGTTCTTCTTCAACTCGCACCTGGATTTCTTCGAGGAAATCGCCAAGTTCCGGGCGGCCCGGCGAATCTGGGCGCGCCGTATGCGCGAGAAGTACCAGGCCCGGAAACCGGAGTCATGGCTCCTGCGCTTCCATACCCAGACGGCCGGCTGCAGCCTGACGGCCCAGCAGCCGGAGAACAATATCGCGCGGACGGCTTTCCAGGGCCTGGCGGCGGTGCTGGGCGGCACGCAGTCGCTGCACACCAACTCGATGGACGAGACCTGGGCGCTGCCCGGCGAAAAGGCGGTCAAGATCGCGTTGCGCACCCAGCAGATCATCGCGCACGAGACGGGGGTCACGCACACCCCGGATCCGCTGGGCGGCTCCTATTTCGTCGAGGCTCTCACGAACCGGATGGAGGCGGAGGCCGAGAAGTACTTTGCCGAGATCGAGCGGCGCGGCGGCGTCTTGAAGTGCATCGAGGACGGCTTCTTCCAGAAAGAGATTGCGCGGTCTGCCTTCGAATACCAGCAAGCACTGGAGCGGAAGGAGCGGATCCACGTGGGCGTCAACGAGTTCGTGGAAGAAGAGGAGACGCTGGACATTCCTCTTCTGAAGATAGACGAATCCGTGGCCAGGGAACAGGTGGACGGCGTCCGGAAACTCCGGCAGAGTCGGGACGGCGCCAAGGTCAAGGGCGCGCTGGAGGCCCTGCGCCGGGCAGCGGCCGGGACCGAAAACACCTTGCCCCGGCTGATTGATTGCGTCAAGGCGTACGCGACCGAAGGCGAGATCGTGAACGTGCTCAAAGAAGTCTACGGGGAATACCGGGAGCCGGCCTGGTTTTGACGATGAACTAACGTCCGCAATAGAAGGCGCCAACGCTAGGTCACGGACATGGAACGAAAGATCCGAGTGGTGCTGGCCAAACCCGGCCTGGACGGGCATGACCGGGGGTTGAAAGTGGTCGCGACCGCCATGCGGGACGCGGGCTTCGAGGTGATCTACCTAGGCCTGCGGCAGACGCCGGCGATGATCGCGGAGGCCGCCATCCAGGAGGACGCCGACGCGATCGGGCTTTCGATCCTGTCCGGCGCGCACATGACGCTGTTCCCACGGACGCGTCAGCTTCTGGCGGAGAAGGGCGCGGAGCATATCCTGCTCTTCGGTGGCGGGATCATCCCGAAGGAAGACATGGGCGACCTGGCGAAGGCGGGGGTGGGGCGGCTGTTCGGTCCGGGCACGCCGACCGCGGAGATCATCGCCTACCTGAAGCAAGCCGTGCCGGGACGGAGGAAAGAGGCGCCGGTTGTATAGGCCGGAACTCCTTCAAGAAATCGTCAATCGAGTCGCCGGCTTCGGATCGGTCGAGGAAGGCCACCAACGGTCCAGAATCGATAAGCGCCCGCTCGCGGGTTATGCCCGCGCCAGCTTCTCGAACAGCTCCACGGTCCTGCGGGCCGTGACGGCCCAGGAGTAGCGCTTCGCGTTCTCCAGCCCGCGCTCGGCCAGGGACGCGCGGACAGCCGGCTCGTTCAGGATCCGGCCAAGCCGGCCCGCGAGTTCGGCCGGAGAGTCCGGATCGAACGAGAGCGCGCCGCCCTCGCCGGCCACCTCCGTCATGGCCCCGCGATTGCCCACCACCACTGGGCACCCACATGCCTGAGCCTCGAGAATCGGAATGCCGAACCCCTCGTAGAAGGAGGGGAGCACGAACGCGTCCGCGAGGCTGTAGAGCGCGGGCAGATCCGCGTCGTCCACGAACCCCGGCTCGATCACGTCCTGGCGCAGGCCCAGCGCTTCGATCAGGGCCAGGTCCCGCGCGAAGTTCAGGCGCTTGAAGCCGGCCAGAACGAGGCGGTGGGGAATCCCACGCGCCTTGAGCGCGCGGAAGGCGCGGAGGAGGGCGGGGATATTCTTGAGCGGGGTGATCCCGCCGACGAACAGGAGAAAGCGGTCGGGCAGGCCGAATTTCTCGCGGACGCGCCGGCGCTCGGCTTCGTCGCGGACCATCCGACACTGCTCGTTGTAGGATTCCGGGACCACGTGGATCTTGGCCTCAGGCACGTCGAGGTAGTTCCGTAGGTCCCGCCGGCCCGTCTGGGTCATGACCAGGATGGCATCCGCCTTGCGGCAGTAGAACCGCATGGCGAGTGAGAAGTAGGCGCGGTCGTGCCAGGGGAAACAGGACTTGGCCGCGAATTGCTCCAGGCCGTGCATGGTGAAAACGGTCTTGCACCGGGCGCGTAGGGGCACGGACAGCTTGGGGTTGTAGATGACGTCCACGCCGCGGCCACGGATGGCCCGGAGAATGCGCTGCTGATCCCAGGCGATGCGGCCCGCGAACCCGCCCCGCGACTCGACGAGGAGCTCGGTGACGTTGGGCGCCGCGTATTGGCCGAGCAGGCCGCGGTCTGGCAGCAGGAGAAGATAGCGGTTGCTGGTGTCGGCCTGGAGAATGTGCGTCAAAATGTTCCGCGTGTAGACCGTGATGCCGCCCCTAGCAGACACGTGGCGGAGCATGACGGCGACCGTGATGGGGGCATCGTTGCTCATTGCGCTCGGCTCCGTTCCCGCGGAACGCGCGAGGTTCGACTCCCGACGACGCCGAAATGTTCGGCATCCGCCCGGCAAAGTCAAGCCCCTGATTCTGCTTGTGGACCGGCCGGCCGGCGGCTACCATGTGGGCGGCAAACGGGCGATCCGCGGACATGCGGCGCGGCGAAGCCGCAACCAAATGCCGAATGCTGAATGTTCGCGCCGCGCGAAGATTCTTGGACATGGCGGCACAGAGGATGATGATGAAGAAAACGCAAGGCACTATCCAGGTCTACACGGGAAACGGAAAAGGCAAAACCACCGCGGCGCTTGGCCAGGCCCTGCGCGCCATCGGGCACGGACAGCGGACGCTCCTGATTCAGTTCATGAAGCGCCGGCGCACAGGGGAACAAGCGGCAGCGCGGCGCCTGCCCGGTTTCACGATTGTGCAGTCCGGCAGCGGCCGGTTCGTCCGTAAAGGGAAGCCCGATCCGGCGGACGTCCGATTGGCTCAGGCGGGTCTGACAAAGGCAAAACAGGCGATGACCGGCGGGCGGTACGATCTGGTCATTCTCGACGAGGTGAACGTGGCCATGGATTTCGGGTTCTTGCGGGCAATGGATGTGCTCGATCTGCTGAAAAACAAGCCCCGCGAGGTGGAAGTGATCCTGACCGGCCGTTCGGCGCCGGCGGCGATTCGCCGGGCTGCGGACCTCGTCAGCGAGATTCGCGAAGTTAAGCACCCGTATCGCCGGGGAATTCCGGCGCGTCCGGGCGTGGAGTTCTGACACGGGATCGGGAGGGTTTCGTGACGGCGCGTGGAGCGCCGGCCGGTTATTCGCGCGTCCGTTTGTTGGGCTGCGCGCGCGTGAAACGGCCGGCGCTCAAGACGGGACTGCCGGAGTTGGGAATCAAGATGAAAGGCGGGAAACATGTCTCGGCAAAGTCCGTGCTTGGATTCCCCGGCGGGGTTCGGTAGATTCCGAGCGTCAATTTCCCGCCGATATCGGGGCGTGGCTCAGCTTGGTTAGAGCGCTTGGTTCGGGACCAAGAAGTCGGTGGTTCAAATCCACTCGCCCCGACCACTTTCCCTAGCGCTTCACTCAATGATTGCAGGGGTGAAATCGCCTTTTCCTTCTTCATGGCCGAAATCTGGGACGGGATGGAACCGGATGGAAAACGGGGCGCCCGTTTATCCACAAGCATACCCACGGTTTACGAGGCTTGCCCAAGAATTGTGAGTCATGCTTGCCTGTGGGGGTAATCGCGCGGCGCTTTCGGGATGCGTTTTGGCTGGATCGAGGGTGATGTCTTGTCCTGCCTTGGAGGTCGGGATCGGACGTTCCGTCGGAGCGCAGCGGCGGTCATGCGCCGGCTGGCGGAGGCGCGTGCCTGGGCGCGCGGGGGGGATGGCGCGTCCGACTGTCCTACCTCCTGGGACAGTTGTGGCTGGGCGTGACCGACGACCTGGCTGGCGACGGTGGTCTTCTTTTCGGGCACCTCCATCGCCGGCTCCCTGGCAATCAGGGCACCCACGCCATCGAGAGGGTAGGCACCATCACAAAGCAAGAAAGCAAATCTTTCCCGGAGCCCCACCTCCTTCTGGCTCCGGGGAAGATTTGCTACCACATCCGCCGGAGGCTTTGCGGAGGCGGTCCGGTGGTCCGCGGAGGCCGTAGCAGGCGGCGTGACGCCGGAGGGCTTCGGTCGGCGGCGCGACGCCTGCGCCGGAGCGGACGGGAGTCCACGGGGAGCGTTGACATGAGGCCGAAGGGTCGGTCCGCCACGGGGCCTCAGCGCTCTGTAAGTCTTGTGGTGAAGCAGCGATCCCTAGAGCTCTACATGCAGGGCGGCACCTCCCTGCCATTGCCCAGGAGCTCAGGGTGCCTTATGGCACGGTGCACAACTGGCACACGGAGGAGAAGTGGGATGTCGCGGCCGGCGTGAAAGTTCCTGATTTCGCCGGTTT
>JASEHE010000091.1 GCA_030018915.1 Verrucomicrobiota bacterium | reverse complement strand
TCAGCAGATGGTGCTGAGACTTCTCGGATGAACAAGGCAACTGCTCTTTTTAGGCTCAAAGTGGTTCAGAAAACGGGGCGCATGTCCTCCGCAGAGGACTTGCCTCTATGTGCTCACCTCCTATCGTTCAATCATGCCCAGCGCACAGCCCGCATATTTCACACGGGAGTGTGAACGGGTTAGGGCCGACGGATGGTGATGGCGCGTTCGTCGTCGGGACGGGTTTCCAGGAAGACTCGGACGGCGTGTGGGGGCACGAAGTCGCCTGCGCGTTCGGCCCACTCGATGGCCGTGATGCCGCCGGATTCCATATAGTCGCAGAAGCCCAGGGCGAGAGTGTCCGCCGGTCCGCGGAGACGGTAGAGGTCAATGTGGCACAGCGAGAGTGTTCCGCAGTATTCGTTGATGAGGGTGAAACTGGGGCTGGTCACGGGCGCGCGGATACCGAGGGCGAGCGCCATGCCTTGGACAAAGCAGGTCTTCCCGCTGCCGAGTTCGCCGTGCAGGGCAACGATCGAACCGGGCCGGAGCCCAACCGTCAGCCGGCCGGCGATCGCCATGGTTTCTTCCGGACTGCGCGAGATGAGCCGTTCTTCCGTCTTCTTCATTCGCGAAGATTCGCGTGATTCGCGGGTTCTCCTTTTAGGCTGTGGGCGAAGTTGGCCCCGGGCCTGCCGCAGTCATCGTCGGTGAAAATGCTGATAACCGGACGATTTCAAAACGGACTGCTTTCCGGCGGCATCCACGCATTCGATGACGTCTTTTCGTCGAATGATTTCGCCAATGCAGGCGCATGGCAGACGGAAGGCGCGCCTCCAGGCGGCCCGAAAAGCCCGCTGCCGCCGCGCTGGAATCGCGAAGAGCAGCTCGAAGTCCTCGCCGTCGGTCAGTGCGTGGTGAAGCGGCGAGCGCCCATCCCTGAGTCGGCGAGCCGCGGGCGCGATGGGAATCCGCGCCGCGCGAAGCCGGGCGCCAACGCGGCTCTGGGCGACAAGGCGCCGGAGGTCCGTGGCCAGCCCGTCGCTCAGGTCAATCATGGCCGTGGCCCAGTCGCGGAGCCATTGCCCTTCGCTGACGCGCGGCTCGAATGTCAGGTGCTTTCCTCGGATGCTGCCGCCGAGCCGGCCGGTGACAAACAGCGCGTTGCCTGGCCGCGCGCCGGAGCGCAGCACGGCCCGACTGCGGGGCGCTGAGCCGACCGCGAACACGTGCAGTTCCAAAACTGGGCCCCGCGAGGTGTCGCCGCCGACTATGGCGAGTCCGTGACGCAATGCGAGGGCAGCCGCGCCGCGGTAGATGCGCCGCAACCGATCTATCCGGGTTCCGGCAGGCGCCACCAGGTTGACGAGCGCCCAGTGCGGCCGGCCGCCCATGGCGGCGATATCGCTCAACACGCGGCCGACTGCCTTGCAGCCGACTGCGCCGGCTGGCGCGTTGTGCGGAAAATGAACGCCCTGGATGACCGAATCGGACTTGAGCAGCCAGTCACTGGACGATCCTGGGATGCGAACCACGGCGCAGTCGTCGCCCGGTCCCCGGATCACCCCGCGCCCTGGCTGGAGCAGGCGGCAGAGCTGTTGGATCAAAGCGAGTTCTCCGGCCTGACGGGCGGTTGCGGGCGTTTTCACGGTTGCATCCTTCCTGATTCGGAGCGCTGCTCATCGAGGAGCGGGGCGAGTTCGCGGCGCAGGTCGGCGGCCGGATCGCGCCGGCGGTACCGGGCGATCCGCTCGTTCTGGCCGCGGATGACGGCGGCGCGGAAGGCGGCATCGTGGACCACGCGGCCCATCATCTCGGCGATGAGTTCGTAGTTCTTTTCTCGAAAGAGAATGCCGGCGCCATCCATTGTGTCGGGGACTGCGGCGGCGGCATAGGCCATGACGGGCACACCACAGGCCATGCTCTCGATGATGGGGATGCAGAAGCCCTCGTGTTCGCTCATGCACAGGAAGATATGGGCTGCGCGGTAGAAGGCATTGAGGACGTGCTGCCGGATGGCGCCGGCGAAGTGGACGTTCTGAAGGCCGAGTTCATGGGCGCGCGCCGCCAGGATGAAGGCATAGCGTTCGGCGCCGGCGGCGGACCCCGCATGGATGAGCCGGGAAGCCGGCTCAACCGTATGTTGGAAACAGCGGAACGCCTCCAGGAGATCCTCGATCTTCTTGTTCGGGGCGCAACGCCCCACGAAGAGCACATTGACGCCGCCGCCGAATTCGCGAAGGGTACGCCGGTCCGGCGGGGCGGCCAAGCGCGAGAAATCAACCAGGAGCGGAAAGACTCGCGCGTTCGGGTAGCCCACCTCCTGAAGTTCGCGCGCGTTGAATGGGCTCACGGCCAGGTTGATCTCGGCGGTCCCAGCCAGCGCCTTCAATTGCCGGCGGCCTTGCTCGAGGTCCCGCGCGGTCTGCGGATGCAGCCCGACAAACCAGCGCGCGGGGGTGATGTTGTGATAGATGATGACTTTTCGGCAGGACAGCGACGCGAAGACCTCGTTCACGATCGAACCGATTGAGAGGTGCAGAATGACGACGTCGTCCGGCCGGATTGCGGGGACACACCCGGAGATGTCCCGCGCCTCGCCGCAGAGTTCACGGGGTATGCGGCTTGCCTCGCTGAAGATCTCCGACGCATGGCCCCAGGCGCGGAGGATGTTGCGGATGCTTCGCGCCTCGTTGGAGATGGCGTCGCCATCCCGGAAACCCGCCACGAATTGATGAACGGCTTTCATGGTCAGTTCCCGCGCAGGATCGGCGCCAGATGCTGCCGCAGTTCGGCGGCGAGGTCGCGCGCGCGATAGCGGCGGACGCGCTCGTTTTGTCCCTCGACGACGGCGGCGCGGAAGGCGGCGTCGCGGGCTACGCGACCCATCATTTCGGCGATGAGTTCGTAGTTCTTCTCGCGGAAAAGGATGCCGGCGCCGTCCATCGTGTCGGGCACGGCGGCGGCGGCATAGGCCATGACGGGGACGCCGCTGGCCATGGCCTCGAGAATGGGAATGCAAAAGCCTTCGTGCTCGCTCATGCAGAGAAAAACGCGCGCGGAACGGTAGAAGGCATTGAGCGCAGGCTGCGTGACCGTCCCGGCGAAATGGATTTGGCGGACTCCAGATTCCCTGGCCTGGGCGGCCAGGAGATGCTGATAGCGCTCGGTCCCCACGAAAGAGCCCACGTGTACGAACCGTGAGCGGGGTTCGACGAAGCGGTGGAAACAGCGGAAGGCCTCGATGGCGTCCTCGATCTTCTTGTTCGGGGCGCATCGGCCCACGAACAGGACGTTGACGAGGTCGTCGTCAAACTCGCGGAGTATCTTGCGGTCTGGCGGTTCGGCCAGCCGGCCGAACTCGATGAAGAGCGGGAAGACGCGCACGTCGCGGTAGCCGAGCGCGATCATCTCGCGCGCGTTGAATGGGCTCACGGCCAGGTTGACGGACGCGACGCCGGCCAACTGCCGGAGCTGATCGCGGCCGTGGGCCAGGGCCCGGTCGGTCTCCGGCTGCACGAGCCGGAAGTAGCCCGGCGGCGTGATGTTGTGGTAGAGAATGGCCTTGCGGCCCGGGAGGGCAGAGAACACGTCGTTGACCGTCGACCCGATGGACAGGTGCAGGAGCAGGACGTCGTCCGGCCGGGCTGCGGCCGGGTAGTTTGCGACGTCGCGAGCTTCCCGGCGGAGCTCCGGGAGAATCCGCCGAGTCTCGCTGAAGATATCGGATTCGCAGCCCCAGGAGTGGAAGAGCGCGCGGAGGGCGCGCGATTCGTTGGTGATCGCGTCACCGTTGGCGAACCCGGCGACGAACTGGTGGATGGCGGTCACTTCGGTATGAGGCGCTATGGGACGCGGATTTCGATCGCGGCCTCGTCCGGGGGCGCGGCGGGAACGGGCGCGCGTTCCAGAGTTTCCTTTTCCTTCTTGAGCCTTTCGGCCTCGGTTCGCAGCGTTTCGACGTTCACGCCCTCGGCTTTGAGTTTTAGCGCCACGGCGCTGTTGGTCGGATCGGTGAGGAAGCTCTTCTTCCAAAACCAGACAGCCTTGGTCCGGTCACCGAGCGCGAAGAACGCATCGCCGAGATGATCCATGACGACCGGGTCGTCCCGGATAAGCCGGTTGGCCTTGGCGATCGAGTCGAGAGAGTCGGCATAGCGCTTCTGCTTGTAGTAAATCCAGCCCAGCGTATCGAGGTAGGCCCCGTTGTCGGGCTCCTTGGCCAGGGCGCGCAGGACGTAATCGTTGGCCCGGTCGAGGTTGATGCCGCGCTCGGCCCACATGTAGGCGAGGTAGTTGAGCGCCTCATGCGTGCCGGGATACAAGCGGAGGCACTTCTCGAAGATTTCCTCGGCGGCCTTGGCGTTGCCGCAGCGCTCGTGAGCAACGCCATGGCATAGGAAGAAGGACGCGGGAAGCTTTTCGGGCACGACGTTGTCGGCGACCAAGCGGAAGAAAGGCAGGGCCCGAGCCGGCTTGCCGCCGCCGAGAAAGGCCCGCGCCTGGTTGTGGGCGGACACGACCAACGCGTCGCGGTTGTCCGCATTGCGAATGCCCTCTTCGACGGCGCTCACGGCTTCCGCGTCGCGATCCTTGAAGAGGAGGAGCTTGGCCAGTTCACAGTAGATGACGGTGTGTTCGGGGGCGATCGCCAGCGCGCGGCGGTAGGCGGCGATGGCGCGGTCGAGGCGCCCGCTGATCTGGCAGACCGTGGCGAGGTCAACCCAGGGCTGGAGCAGCCCCCGGGACACCCGGCAGGAGGTCTCCAGGACTTCGACGGCCTTGTCAAGCTGATTGCGGTGGAGGTAGTTGAGGGCAACCTTGGACTGCAGAGCGTGGACTGAGGGGTCCAGTTCGGCCGCTGTCCGGTAGTGATCGAGCGCGAGATTGGAAAACCAGCTCAGTTCTTTTTCGTAGAGGTAGGCCTGTCCATAGTGGGCCAGCGCGTCCCGGAATCGTTCGCCGTCCTCGGTGAGGTCAAGGTTTACGGAATGTGGCCTCCCCGCCGGGCTGACGCACCCGGCAAGGAGGGCCACGAAGCCCCAAACAGCGGAAGACGAACCCTTCATCCGGCTACCTGTTCTTGTGCCGATCGGCCTTCATTCGCTTACGGTACTTGTGTTTGTTCATCTTCTTGATGCGCTTCTTCTTGATGGACCCCATGGCATGACCTCCTTCTTGGCTCTACGCCGGTCTATGGGATGACCTTGTTCAGACCCAGTTCGATGATGCCTTCGGCTCCGGCCTTTTTCAAGCGCGGGACGATCTCTCGGACGATCGTTTCGTCCACCACGGTTTCGATGGCGACCCAACCGGCGCTTTGAAGATTATTGACCGTGGGCGCGCGCAGGGCGGGAAGCATGCGTGTGACGGCCCGGACGTCCTTGCTTCTGGCGTTCATCTTGAGGAGCACCTTGTTTTCCGCGGCCAGAGCCCCCTTGAGCAGCAGGGCAATCTGCTCGATTTTGGAGCGCTTCCATTCGTTTTTCCATGCGGTCTTATTGGCGATCAGGCGGGTGGTAGATTCGAGGATCACATCGAGGATACGCAGATTCTGGGCGCGCAGTGAGGAACCGGTCTCGGTCAGTTCGACGATCGCGTCAGCCATTTCCGGCGCCTTGACCTCGGTGGCGCCCCAGGAGAACTCGACGCCGGCCTTGACGCCCTTCTTCTTGAGGTAGCGCGCGGTCAACCGGACCGCCTCGGTAGCGATGCGCTTGCCTTTGAGGTCCTTGACCGAGCGGACATGGGAGTCCTGGGGCACCGCAAGGACCCATTTGACGGGGCGGAGCCCATGCTTGGCATAGATGAGCTCGGCGACCTCGACGACGTCGGAGCCGTTCTCGACAATCCAGTCGTAACCCGTGATGCCGGCATCGAGGGCGCCGAGTTCGACGTAGCGGCTGATTTCCTGGGCGCGGAGAAGACGGGCTCGGATTTCCGGGTCGTCAATGGTCGGCGTATAGGAGCGTTCGCCGGCGCGGATATTGAAGCCGGCCTTTTGCATCATGGAAAAGGTGGCCTCTTGCAGGCTCCCTTTCGGCAGCGCGAGGACAAGCGTGTTCATGGCTATCGAACCTTTCATTCGCTGCTTCGGTTGAAACGTCGCGGATGCAGCGTAAGAAAAAGCGGCGGGGAAAGTAAAGCGGAAACTGGAAATTGGAAACTGGAAACTTGGGACGGCAAGGGGTAGAGTAGAGCTTGTCCTGTGGCCGATTCGTTTGCCGGCACGGGTTCGGAATGATGGAATGCCTGCCCGCCAATCGGCCGGCGGGTTGGAAGAAGAATGAGCGCAGGGGGCGGTTAGCTCAATTGGAAGAGCGCCTGGTTTACACCCAGGAGGTCACAGGTTCAAACCCTGTACCGCCCACCAGACAGAACGTTCCGCGTTTTCCGACGCGGGCGACGCCGCGAGCGCGGCGACGACATTGAACGGCGGCGGGTGCGTCACGCGCAACGCCGGTTCCCGATCCGAGACCTGAAAGACGAAGGACTTGTCTCCTGCGACGATCGCGCCGGACGAATCGCCGGACGGACTGCCGGAGTCGGGATCGAGCCAAGACGTGACTGCCGAGGACGCAGAACACGCCCGCTTTTCTTGGTCTTTCTGAGGACTGACTTTCGCGGGGCGTGCGGCGACGCCGCCGCCCCGACACTCGGACGCTGGCACGACGACACGGACGGCGAGTCCACCGAGCGGCAGACGGCCGGACTTCCCATCCGCTGACTTCCGCAACCCGCTTTCCGATTCGGCTCCCTCTTCCCTCTGGACAAGCGCCCCGGTCAGATGCAGGTTCAATCCTGTCTTTCGGGCCCAAAGGGCGATTTGCTCCGAATCGGCGTCAGCCAATTCGGAACTCAGGCTCCGGCAATCCGTTACAAAGGCTCGCATCGGTTCAATCCAACTCCGGCTCTGGCGTGGAAGGGGCGCAACCGGCGGAGCGGCGGGAAGTCACCATGTGGCGCTCAGCCACTTGACCGCTTCGGATATGTCCACCGCCGGGAAATAGGTCTGGGCGGCGTTGGTGTACAGCGCCACCTTGTAGGCCGGTTGCTCGCCATCGGTATCCTCGCCGGGGAAGTTGTGGAAGAACTTTGGTGCCCAGCAACGTTCTTCCGGCTTCTCGTTGTCCAGATCGAAGGCTGGAATGAGCACACGCTTCTTGAGGTCTTTGAGTTTCGCGTTGCCCAGGAGTCGCCGGACTTCGGTTTCAAGGTTCTTGGTCTTGTAGTCCGCGCCGCGCGTCTTGCCCAGGTCGCAAAGGTCGTCCCACCATGAATCGTCGAAGACGAGTTTGCCGCGTTCCTCGTACAATCTCCGCAATTCGGCCACTGTCACGCCATGCGCGAGACCGAGCGCAATGATTCCGTCGGTGGACGCGCCGGCCAGAAGGTCCGCCTTGTCCAGCCGGCCGGGAAGTTTCCCTTCAAGGCGTTGTAGTAGGATCAGCGACAGCAAACCCCGGATGCCGCCGCCGTCGAAGGGAAGAATGCGGTATGCGGGATTCATAGAACCGCTCGCACCCCCAACCACACGAGCAAGCCGACAACGGCTACGATTGCCGCCGCCAGTCCAAGACAGCTGGACGGTCCTGGTGGCTTTGAAACTTGTGGCGGCGGTGCCGAAGGTGACAGGGCTTCAATCCTGACGTGACTCTCCGGCGTCCATAATTCGGGATTCACAAAGGGCTTGGTCACAACGCGGAACTTGATGCCTCGCCCTCGGCAAAACGTTTCGCCTGCCATGAGTTTCCGTGCCGTGTTTGCGTCCCGGAAAAGGTGTTCTCCTTTGACTTCCCGGATTTCCTTTTCCCCGCCTGCAATCTCGACAAGAAAATCCGGTTCGTAACGTCCTTGCCCGCCCCACCATTTGCGATAGGGAATCTGCAAGTTGTGATGGGGTGTCCAGCGCAAAACCATTGGGTCGCGGTCCAGTTCGTTCATGTACTGAACTTCCCAGTACGAATCGAACCACTCGCCTGCCGCGCCGCGCGTGCTCTTCTTCCAGCCCTTCGACCAACCTTGGTGGTAATGCCCCATTAATGCCGCCTCGTGATGACCTTGAAGACCATCTTCCGCTTTCGGCAAAAATCCTCCCCTGCTGCAAATTTCCTTTGCGTGTCCACGTCGGCCAGCAAGTGAGCGCCCTTGACCTCGTGGAGTTCCTTTTGCCCGTCCTCGTGTTCAACAATGAAATCCGGTGTGTGGCGGTTTCGCTTCCGACGTAGGGCAGATTGCGGAACCCCGTGACGAAGAAATATCTTGCAGATTGTAGTACCTGAATCTTGCACGGATTTCCCCTTTTGAGGGACTTTTCACTCCATCTCACA
>JASEHE010000090.1 GCA_030018915.1 Verrucomicrobiota bacterium | reverse complement strand
CGCTATTTGGCCTATCTGCATGGCTGGGCACACAGCTTCACCCGACTGTTCACGGTTCTGCGAGCGGTGTTGTGGCGGCGTTGGCATCTCAGTAGCCTGCTCGATTCCTATGGGACAGCCAAACCACCTGGCCGCATCTGCGGAACCCCGGAACAGGCGTATTTGCCGGGGTTTGCATGATTCCTGTGGGACAGCCGATTGTCAGGAAATGGCCGTGGTTGCAGGAGATGAAGAATGAGGCGAAAATGACATGAGCACCAAACGGGAGGATTTCCTAAGAAATCAGGGCTGTTTTCCGGCAAATCGGGCGGCTATGGGATGACAGTGTCCCGATTTCAATACTCAAATTCAAAAAAATGGCCGCCATATCCCTTGCGCTGTCTATCGATACCGGCTAATCTGTCCTCATGGCGCTAAATACATGTCGTGTATCGTTCAGGAGGATCGTCACGGATTCCACGTTGGAATGGATCGGCCACGCCACAGCCGTTTCTCTCCGTGTGTTGACAAACCCAATCGTAACGCGGCATATTGGCGTCGGTCGTTTTACGCGACCAAGTTTGCCTCCATTATATACAGGTTGTTTTAACGGCATCATCAGGCTCCTAGCGGCTTTTTTCTAATGAATCAGCCTCTTAACGCGGTTCTCGACAGAGGTAACAGTCTATAATACTGTTATATCTTTATGTATAGTTACAATTTAATATCTATCCGTATTGTTAGCGCTTTAGTTTAGACAGATGCGACCGCCACAGTCGCTGAAGAAAGCAAAAAACAGGCGTTCTTTGGGGGCAAGGCCCGCGTTGTGAGATAAACACAAGATAATAAAGGAAGCATCGCATGAAACTAAAAATCGAAAAATCGGCGCTCCTTACAGGCCTGCAAATTGTGCAAAACGTTGTCAGCGCGCGCAGCACGCTGCCGGTGCTTGGAAACGCGCTGCTGTCCGCCAAGAATGAAAAGCTAACACTAACGACGACGGATCTGGACTTGAGTATTCAAAGCGCTATCAAGGCGCAAGTCGCCAAAGACGGAGCGGCAACGCTGCCGGCCAAACGATTAGCCGGTATTGTGCGAGAGATGCCGGAAGCGAATATCGAGATGGAGGTGGATAATAAAGTCGTGGCGACCCTAACATCCGGGACGTCCATGTTCAAGATCATCGGCATCAGCGAGGAGGAGTTTCCTCCCATGCCAACGACGGAAGGAAAACACAATTACCGCATGGAGCAGCGCGCATTCAGGGAAATGCTCAAAAAAACGGCATATGCCACATCCACCGACGAGACGCGGCACGTGCTCAACGGCGTTCTCATGAGTTTCAAGGCGGAAAAGTTGACCGTAGTGGCGACGGACGGCCGCCGTCTTGCCCTGGCGGAAAGCGAGGTCGAGTATCCAAAGGAAGCGGAAGCCGACTATATCCTACCCAGCAAAACCGTGGCGGAGCTGCTCATTGCGCTTGGAGACGAAGGGGCCCTCAACATCCACACTCGGGAGAATATGGTGATATTCGCGTTCGGGGAGACGGTGGTGGCCTCCAAGCTGATTGACGGGATCTATCCGAACTATCGGCAAGTCGTTCCGTCGGAGTGTTCGGAACGAATCGTGCTGGAGCGTGAGACCCTGCTCACCGCGCTGCGGCGCGCCGCGTTGCTCGTGACGGATCGGGCGCACGCCACCAAACTCATGTTTGGGAAAAACCGCCTGACCATCCACACGATAGCGCCGGACGTCGGAGAAGCGCGCGAGTCTATCCCCATCAAGTACAGCGGCAAAGAGATCAACATGGCCTTAAATCCGGAATTCGTCATGGAACCTTTGAAAGCCCTGGAGAAGGACGAAGTCTTTGTGGAATTAACCGACGACCGAAGCCCATGTGTCCTCAAATGTGACCAGCCTTTCCTGTACGTTCTCATGCCGGTGCGGATTTCCTAACCCGGATTTATAGCAAGCCGCGGCGGTTTGTGAGAAAATCGCTGCTGCCGGATGGTGTAATGGTAGCACAACAGACTCTGGATCTGTTTGTCTAGGTTCAAATCCTAGTCCGGCAACCACGTTCGCGCGACACGAAAGGACAACCGCGTGAGCCAAGTCTATAACATCGCCGTGATCGACGGCGACGGAACCGGGCCGGAAGTCGTCCGCGAGGCCGTCAAAGCGCTTCAGGCGGCGGCGCGCGCCTGCGGGTTCGGCGTCAATCTGGCGCGCTATGATTTCGGGGCGGAACGCTACCTGCGAACCGGGGAGGCGCTTCCCGATTCCGCCGTGGAGGAGATGCGCAAGCATGACGCCATCCTGCTCGGCGCGATCGGGCATCCCACCGTCAAGCCCGGCATCCTGGAGAAGGGCATTCTCCTGCGGCTTCGCTTCGAGTTGGACCAGTACATCAACCTGCGCCCGGTCAAGCTTTACCCAGGCGCGGAATGTCCAATCAAGAACAAGGGGCCAGAGCACATTGACTACGTCGTCGTTCGGGAGAACACCGGAGACCTCTACACCGGCGTCGGAGGCGTCAGCCTGAAAGGCACCCCCCACGAGGTGGCCATGCAAACTTCCGTGTACAACCGGTTCCAGGTAGACCGCTGCCTGCGGTACGCGTTCGAACTGGCGCGCAAACGCCGGAAGAAGAACACGCTCGCCCTCTGCGGCAAGACGAACGTCCTGACCTATGTCTATGACCTCTGGGAGCGCGCGTTCCGCGAGATGGGCGACGCCGAATTCGGGGACATCAAGCGAGAGTACTACCACGTGGATGCCACCTGCATGTGGATGATTAAGAACCCGGAATGGTTCGACGTCATTGTGACCGGCAATATGTTCGGCGACATCATCACGGACCTGGGCGCGATCACGCAGGGCGGCATGGGTATTGCCGCCGGCGGCAATATCAACCCCGGGGGCGTCAGCATGTTCGAGCCGATCGGCGGTTCGGCGCCGAAGTATGCCGGGCAGAACGCGATCAATCCGCTGGCGGCCATCTGCGCGGCCGGGATGCTGCTGGACACGCTCGGCCGGGTTGAGGCGGCCGGAAAGATCGAGGCGGCCGTTATCGAGGTCGTCGCCACCAGGCTGAAGAGCCTGGCAGCCGGCAAGATGGGCTACTCGACCACGGAAGTGGGCGACATGGTCGCCGAACGCGTGGCCGGCGGATGCCGCGCGCCACAGCCGGAAGCTTGCGGGAACCCCCGACCCTGACATGAAAACATACGAGGTCTGCGTAGTCGGAATCGGGGCGGTCGGCGCGGAAATAGTGCGCCTGCTCAAGCGGCGGAAATTCCCGCTCAAGCGTCTCATCATTCTCGCCCGCGCCGAGCGCAGGGAGGTGATAGACGGCGAACCCTACACGGTGCGGCCGGCCGCGCCGGACGCATTCGAGGGGATGGATTTCGCGTTCTTTGCCGGGACGGAGGGCGCGAAGGGGGCGTCGAAGACACTTGGCTGGGAGGCGGTCAAACGCGGCTGCGTCGTGATTGACAACGGCGACGATTTTCGCATGGACCCCCGCGTCCCGCTCGTGGTCCCGGAGATCAATCCGGAGGCCCTGCGGCAGCACCGGGGATTCATCGCAAACCCGAACTGCAGCACGATCATCGCGATGATGGTCCTGGCGCCGCTGCACCGGGTCGCGGCGATTCGCCGCTTCGTGGCGTGCACGTACCAAGCGGTGTCCGGAACAGGCAGCGCGGCGATTCGCGAGCTCGAACAACAGGTCCGCGCGTGGGCAGCCGGGCGGCCGATGACGGTCGAGGCGTACCCGCGCCCTATTGCGTTCAACGTGATCCCGAAGATCGGAAGCCCGGTTGAAGACGAGCCGGGCTGGACCACGGAAGAAGTCAAAATGCGCCGCGAAACGCGCAAGATTCTCGGGGACCCGTCCATCCGCGTCAGCGCGACGACCGCGCGTGTGCCCGTCTTCAATGGGCACAGCGAAGCGCTCCACGTCGAGTTCGCGCGGCCGATGTCGGCGCGACGGGCGCGGGAGATTCTCCTGGCGGCGCCCGGCGTGACCGTGGCGGACGATTTGGCGAATAACGTGTTTCCCGTTCCAATTGACGCGTCGGGCCAGGATAAGGTTCTCGTGGGGCGAATCCGCGAGGACCCAGGCGTGGAGCATGGACTGGCCCTGTTTGTCGCGGGCGACAACGTTTGGAAGGGCGCGGCGCAAAACGCCATCCAAATCGCGGAAAAATTGATCGCGGGCGCGTGAAAAACCGCCGAGCAGGCCGAATCGGCTGGGAAAATAGACAAATCGCGCGGTGTTTTTTTTAGAGATTCTTGTTGCGCGGGAGAAAGTTTTGTCCTAAGGTATGCCGCGCTGAAAGGTCGGGAACATGGGCAGGCTGCTGAGAGTTCTGGTTATTTTCCTGTTTGTTCTGAGCGCGGCCGCGCTGGTCCTGGGCGCCATGCTGTTCATGAAGCGCGAACTCCTTAAGGGTCGCACCCAGCAACTCGAGCGCCACGTAATCGCCGTCACTGAGGCATTCCTCGAGGATAAGCCGGCCGAGAAAGCGGAAAACGTTTTCCTGGGCAGGGACATCGAAGACTGTACGCCGACCGTGGTCGAGAATCCGAAACTCTCGACATTCTGGGACGCCTACAAGCAGCGCCTCGAGAAACAGGACCTCGACAAAATGAATGTCAGTTCGCGCCGGAAGGAACTCATGACCTGCTACAAGCTCGATCCGCTGAAGACCCACTGGCTTACCGGCGAGCCGCTGATCGAACGGGACGAGTTCGGCGTCCGCAAGACCGAAGGGCCGGGCACCATGCGCGATCTCTTGGCTGAGATCACGACCAAAGCCGGCGTCCAGCACCAGATTCTCAACGAGACCCGGCAACAGCTCAAGGACCTCCGCGAAGAGACGATCAAGACGATCGAGGAATTGAACGGGCGCAAGAAGGAATTGCGCCTGAGACTGGCTGAAATCGTTCGCCTCAAGAAGGAAATCGAGGATCTCAAAGAGACAATCCGCCAGCTCGAGAAGAAGATCGCCGACCTCGAAGAACAAAAGTGCGCCCTCGAAGAAAAAGTCGCCGAACAGGAAAAGAAGATCAAGGGGCTCGAGGAGCAGGTGATCGAACACAAGGCGCAGATCGAGGAACTGAAGAGAGAAATCAAGCGCCTGAAGGAGATCGATCCGAGCAAGGTCTCGATCGAGGGCATGGTGTACCGTTTCGAGCCCGGGCCCAAGGGCAAGGTGGCGGCGGTCAATCCGAACTGGAACTTTGTGGTCCTCGAGCTGAGCGACGAATTCCTGCGGGAGATCGCGCAGTATAAGGGGCCAGTCGCGCCCGAACCTGATCTGATGATCACGCGCGCGGGGGAAGAAGAGGAAGAGTTCATCGCCAAGGTCAAGCTAAACCAGATCAAAAAGACCCGGAAGCTCGGCATCGCGGATATCCTCACCGACTGGCAGCAGAAGCAGATACAGACGGGCGACATCGTCGCGTTCTGAGCAACTCCGTCCGTCCGCGAAGCCAACCCATCGCCGACGCCCGACACTGCCCTGCCGCTGGAGCCAACCAAAATATTCCTTGAAGCGAGCGGGTTTTCCACCTACGTTGGCGCCATGAAGTCGGTTCAGGCCCTGCTGGGCGCCCCGCTGTTGTTCGGGGCGCTGTGTGTTTCCTGCGCGGAGGACGGCGTGAAACTCAGCAACAGCCGAGAGGAGAGCTGGACCGGCAAGCGCGCGGCCATGGTGGATCAGTTGCGCGCCGAATACCGCATCAAGGACGAAGCTGTCCTCGCCGCCATGGCCAAGGCACGGCGTCACGTTTATATCCCGGAGCGCCACCGCCGCGACGACGCCTACGGCGACCATCCCTGCGCGATCGGCTACGGCCAAACCGTGTCCCAGCCGTTCATCGTGGCCTACATGACAGCAGCGATGAAGATAGCGGCCGGCGAGAAGGTCCTGGAAATCGGGACCGGCTCCGGCTACCAGGCGGCCATCCTGGCCGAACTGCGGGCCGACGTCTACTCGATCGAGATCGTCCCAGAACTCGCGGAACATGCCCGTGCCGTGCTCAAAGCCGAAGGATACAATGGGGTTCGAGTGCTCGCCGGAGACGGGCACAAAGGTTGGCCACAGCACGCGCCATTCGACGCCATCGTCGTCACCTGCGCGCCCGAGGAAGTCCCCCAGGCTCTTGTTGATCAACTCAAGGAAGGCGGGCGCATGATCCTGCCGCTAGGAAGCAGGGTCCAGCAGTTGGTCATTCTCCGCAAGAAAGGCGGAAAGATTCAGAAAGAAGAGGACATCATGGTGCGATTCGTGCCGATGACGCGGGGGAAGGACGAGCCTTTAGCGCGCACGAACAGTCCGCCGGTTCTCCAGGGAAAATGAGCGCTCGCCCGTCCTGCCCTCACCCCTTGCCCGCGCTCCTGGCGATTGCCCCGGGCCTGCTCATCCTGGCGGCGTCGGCCGCGCCCGCCCGCGCCGGCTGGATCGAAGACCGCGCGGACGGAAGCGCCGTCATTCATGTCAGGGTCTTTGAGCTTCCCGATCCCAGCCGGCGAGAACCCAGCCAGCGGGCGGACGTGGCGGCCGTCCGGGAGTTCTGCCGCCGGTTTCCCGAGCGCTTCGCGCAGCGCTATCGGGAGCAGTACCGCAGGCGACCGGAGACCTACGGCCGGCGCAACTGGGACCGAGTCGAGGTGGAACTTCACCAGTACTCCGGGATCAAGATCGGGAACCTAGGCGGGCGGGTGGGCATCGGCAACCTCCTTGCTGTGGCCGGCAAGGTGGCGCCGGATGTCATGTACGTCAATTTCCGCCAGTCCGGCACGTACATCAACGAGGGGTTCCTCTACCCGCTGGACCGGCCGGAAGACGGATACCTGACCGCCATGAGCGAGGAGGAGAAGGCGTTCCGAATCCACCCGAAAACCTGGCCCGTGATCCGGCGGCGCGGACCGGACGGCGCAAAACATGTGTGGGCCATTCCGTACGGTGGGGCGCTCGGAAAAGTCGTGCTGTTCCGCAAGGACCTGTTCGACGAGGCCGGCCTGACCTACCCGGACAGCGAATGGACCTGGGCCGACCTGCGCCGGCTGTGCCGGGCGCTCACGGACCCCGCGCGCGGCCGCTATGGACTCTACCTGGCCCAGAGCCAGCATGAAGCGGCCTATTGGCTCGCATTCCTCTGGTCCGCGGGCGGCGAGGTCCTGCAGCCGGCTGACGGGCGGGATGCCTGGCGGGCCGTGTTCGCCGGCGACGCGGGAGCGGCCGCCCTGGACTTCTACACCCTGCTTTGCGCCGAGCCGTGGACCGACCGGCAGGGCCGGAAACGCCACGGCTATGTGTGGACCGATCCCGCGCTGGCGGATGCGAAATGGAGCCGGGGCGAGATCGGCATGCAGTTCTCCTACATTGACGAGAAACTATTCGCGGAAATCAATCCGGACATCACCGGCATGGTTCCGGCGCCGCGCGGGCCTGGCGGCGCGCGCGGCGCCGAGCTTAACAGCCGCATGATGGGGCTGTTCGCCGGCATCGAGCAACCCGCCGTGCGGGATGCCGCATGGGAGTTCATCCGCTTCTACGACAGCGAAGACGCCGCGCGGATCAAGACGCGGATAATGGTCGAGGGCGGATTCGGCCCGTTCCTCAACCCGCGCGACTTGGCCAGGTTCGGATACGAGGAGATGGCGAGATTCTCGCCGAAAGGGTGGAAGGAATGCTTTGAAGCGGCGATCGAAAGCAGCCGGCCGGAACCCTACGCGCGCAACTGCAACGCGATCTACAATCTCATGACGCAACCCATTCGCGAGGCGCGCAACCTCGCCATGCGGGGCGATCTGCCGGAAGGCCGCGATCAGCGCCTGGCGGTGATGCGGACGCTGCTGGCCCGCTCCGCTCAGCGGGTGAACGAGCAGCTTCTGGGCGTCATGTCGCCGGACGCGCTGACTCGCCGGCGGGTGGGCGCGGCCGCGGCGCTGGCGTGTATCGGCGCGGCGTTCGTCGTTTTCCTGCGAAGGGCCGCCGGGCAGTTCGCGCCGCCGGCCGCCCCGGGCAAGAAACTCCGGGCGTGGGGCTTCCGGAAATACGCATGGGCCTATCTGCTGCTCCTTCCCGCCGCCCTGACCATTCTGGCGTGGCACTACTTGCCGCTGGCGCGGGGACTGCTCATCGGCTTTCAGGACTACAAGATCATGGGAGAGTCCGCCTGGATCGGACTCGACAATTTTGCCGGCGTGCTGTGGAACGCCGATTGGTGGCTCTCGGTGTGGAACTCCGCGCGGTACAGCTTTCTGGTGATCGCCTTGACATTTCTGCCGCCGGCCATATTGGCCGTTTTCCTGCAGGAAATCCCGGTGGGCCGCATGCTGTTTCGAACGATCTACTATCTCCCGGCGGCTGTCACGAGCCTCGTCACGGTGCTGCTGTGGAAGTCATTCTATGACCTCGATCTTGCATCTGAAGACGTGATTTCGAGTTGAGAACCATCTGGGA
>JASEHE010000008.1 GCA_030018915.1 Verrucomicrobiota bacterium | reverse complement strand
CATCCCGCCGCGGGATGCCTGCTGAGTAGTTACCCCACAGCAGCTTCAGCGTCACGGCCTGCCGCCGCAGCTCCTTGTGGGTCTTGGGCCACTCGGGAACCGGACGATCCAGATCCCGCCCGCGCGTCTGGGCCTGCCGGAAGAGCCGGACCTCCAATTCCTCTTCCGTCAGTTCCGGTGGCAGAGGCCACCCAAGTCCGCTGGCCTCCAGCCGCTCCAGGTATTCGGCCACCGTGCTGCGCGCCACATTACAACTGCGCGCAATCTGCCGGATGCTCAACCCCGAGGCATTCAGCCTCGCTACTTCACTGATCTTACGCATGGACAACTGCTTTCTGGACATTCGTCTCTCCTTTCTGTTGTAGAAAGGCGAAACGATACGTCTCAGTTATCCAGCGTCGCTACTCTTCTCCGCTTCCCATTCCGGTCAAGCCCCAAAACTGTCCGGTATCGTCCCGGATTCACTGTCCGGACACGTCCCGGATTCGGTGTCCGGAATGATCGCGGATTCAGTGTCCGGATCATCGCGGAATACGCACAGGAACTTTGAAAGGGCGAACCGGTAGACGGAGCAGGTGATTGGGGCCGCCGTAGAAGCCCTCCGTGTCAAAGGCCCGGGCCTCCTTGAAGAGATATACGAGAAGTGTCTGATGCGGGAGTTAGGGCTTCGGAATATTCCCGCTGTCAATCAATTAGTCGTTCCAGTTGAATACAAGGGGATGCGGTTCGATCAGCCGCTGCGATCGGATGTCTATGTTGACGACTATCTGATTGTTGAAATCAAGGCCGTTGAGCGGATTTTGCCTGTTCACAAGGCCCAGTTGTTGAGTTATATGAAGTTGCTCAATACTCCACTCGGGCTTTTGATCAATTTCCATGAGGCACAATTGGTGAAGGGGATCAGCAGACTGATTCTACGTGGCGCGGACGACGATGTTGCCTTCTGAGAAGAGTAGCGAATCCCGGGGGGCGAGCACAATCGCGGTGAGGGCGCATGGCGAACACCGGCGCGTCGCGCGCCGAACTTGGTGGTCTTTGCGATCTTCTGTTCAAGTTTCTTCCAATTGTCATGTCCGATGATGTAATCATTTCGGTCGAAAGGCTTTCCAAGCGGTATCGGCTGGGCGTGATCGGGGCGACAACGCTGCGGGAGAGCGCGGAGCGCTGGTGGCACCGGCTGCGCGGCCGCGATCCTGCGGAGGAGATGGGGCAGATAGGGAACGCGGGAAGAAAGCCGGACCGAATTGAACACCAAGGTCGCAAAGAACGCGGAGTTCAGGAAACCGGGGCGCCGGAAGCCGCGCCGCGCGGAACTTGGCGGTCTTTGCGATCTTCTGTTCAAGATTCCTCCTCTGACGGGATCTGGGCGCTGAAGGATGTCTCGTTCAAGGTCAAACGGGGGGAGGTGCTGGGGATCATCGGGCGGAACGGGGCGGGGAAGAGCACGCTGCTGAAGATTCTCAGTCGGATCACGGAGCCGACGAGCGGCCGGGCCGTGCTGCGGGGCCGGGTGGGCAGCCTGCTGGAGGTCGGAACGGGGTTTCATCCCGAATTGTCCGGCCGGGAGAACATCTTTCTCAACGGCGCGATCCTGGGCATGAAGCGCAAGGAGATCGCGGCCAAGTTCGACGAGATCGTTGCGTTCGCCGAAATCGAGAAGTTCATTGACACGCCGGTCAAGCGCTACTCCTCCGGCATGTACGTCCGCCTCGCCTTCGCCGTGGCCGCCCACCTCGACCCGGAAATCCTGCTGGTAGACGAAGTCCTGGCAGTGGGGGACGCGGCATTCCAGAAGAAATGTCTGGGCAAGATGGAAAGTGTGGCCGGAGAAGGGCGGACCGTACTATTTGTGAGCCACAACATGACGGCCGTGAGAGGACTGTGCAGGCGGGTCTTGTGCCTCGATGCGGGGATTGTTGCGGAGGACGGGGAGGCGAGCACGACGATCGAGAACTATCTTCGCGCGACGGTTGGCCCACCCGCCGCGCGCTCATGGGACGACATCGAGGCGGCACCCGGAAATGATCGCATACGGGTATTGTCAGCGGGGATCAGCCCGGTCACTGGATCTGCGTCCAGTATTATCAACGTGGATACTCCGTTCGATATCCTCTTCGTTGTTTGGAACCGCAGGCCGGAATCCGTCCTGAACCTCACGGCCCATTTCCGCACATCTGAAGGCGTCCACGCCTTCGCCACAGGATGCGTCCCCAAGGCGCGAGACGTGGGCGAAGTGAGAGAAAGACTGAGAATTCCAGCCGGTCTTCTCAACGACTCGACCTATCGGGTGTCTCTGCAGGTAGTTGAAGATGGGGCGGCCACCCTCTATCAATACCCTGACATCCTGACTTTCCATGTTGCGGAAGGACATCGGCGTGGTTTCTGGCACGGCAAGTATCCGGGGGTGGTTCGTCCCCGGTTGGAGTGGTGCACGGAACGCGGGGCTGGTCTCGAGTGAATGCTCATCTGGAATCACTCGGGGATCTGTCGGGAGGCGCATTCCTGCAACGGCTTTTGTCACGTGTCTTTGAATGCATCTACGCATATGTGCCGCAGACATGGGATCTTGCGACGTGCAGTCCCGCGAAGCCCAGTTCGCTCCTGACGTGGACAAAGATGACGATCAAGGCATGGGCAGGGAAGAGAGGCTGGGCAGCCCGCCATTTCTCAATCCCGCGGGCCGCAAATCGGCTTGAGGAAATCTGCGAAGCACGGGGACGATATGAGCGGCTGTGGTTCCTCTTGGGCGATGAGTATTCACGTCGCATTCTGCTGGATGTCCTGACGTTTCGCATCCTTGGTCCGCGTCACGCGCGGATGCGGCTGAATACGGACCAGTTTTGGGCAGATTGCGCGGATGATCAGAGGCGTGCACGAGGGGTGGAAGAGTTGTTGATCGGGTCGCGTTGGCGGCTCGTGAAGACAGGCGTTTTGGGGCGGGAGCGGCAGCTTCATGTCTACAGTCCCGTGGGCGGCGCGCGGCACGTGTTTGGACTTCGGCCCTACGACTATAGGCGGGGAGGTGTGACGGTGCGGGTGCTGCCCGAAGACATTATTGTCGAAGGGGGTGCATGTTGGGGGGACACGGCGCTTGACTTTGCGGATCAAGCCGGCACGAAGGGGCGTGTCTACTCCTTCGAGATCGATCCTGAGAACCTCGATGTATTGAAGAAGAACGTCGAAATGAATCCCGAAATAGGGCGACGTATTCATGTGATTGAGCGAGCCATGGGTGAAGTGAGCGACAAGGATGTGGCCTTTGCCCCTGCAGGCCCAGGAACCCGTCTGGCAGGTCAAGGCGACCCCGCGACGTTGTCCGTCAAGACGCTGTCTGTTGATGACCTCGTCTCGCGGCATGACTTGTCGAGAGTTGACTTCATCAAAATGGATATTGAAGGCTCGGAGATGCAGGCGCTTCGGGGCGCCCAAAGAACGCTGCTGCGATTCAAACCCCGGCTTGCGATTTCGGCATACCACAAGGAAGAAGACATCCTGACCATACCGGAGTATTTGGATGGCCTACAGGCGGGGTACTCGTTCTACTTCGATCATTTCAGTGTGCACGGCCAAGAGACTATCCTCTTTGCCTCAGCAAGACCGCAATGAGCACTGTCATCTATGGAAACGGCGCTATGGCAAGAGTTGTCTATTCCTACGCGCGGCACACCATGGAGGTCCGCGGGTTCACCGTGGACGATTCGCGCATCGCGGAGGGCGCATCCACGTTCTGTGGGCTCCCTCTTGTGCCGTTCAGCACGGTTCAGGAGACCTTCACTCCAAGCGAGAACAGAATGCTCATCGCGATGGGATTTGTCGATATGAATGAACTCCGCGAGAAGAAGTGCATGGAGGCGTACGGGAAGGGCTACTCCTTCGCCCGCTTTGTCCACGAATCCGTGTGTGCCCATGACGATGTCGTCATCGAAGACAACTGCATCATTCTCGAACACTCATCGATTCATCCGGGGAGTCAAATCGGCCAGGGAACATTCGTTTGCGGCAACGTGAACATTGGCCATGACTGCACCATCGGCCCGTGGAACTGGATCAACGCAGGCGTGTCGATTGCGGGTGGCTGTCAGGTGGGACCTGGTTGCTTCTTCGGCGTCAATTCCTGTCTGGGGCAAGGGGTCCGTCTCGGCGCCCGCAACTTCCTTGCCGCCAACACTCTCGTCAACAGGAACACGAGGGACAATGAGGTCTATCTTTCAGAACCCGGCCAACCGTTTCGGTTGGATAGCAAGTCGTTCCTGAAGTTCGGTCGCTTGTCGCCCTGAGAGCCGTGCGGTCTGCTGACGGCGTATCCATGCGAGGCTCAAGATGACCTTGATCACCCATGCATTCCAGTCGGCTGCGCGGATGAGCCCGGGAAAGCGTGCCATCTGGTGTGAGGGCACGAGCATGACCTACGAGGAACTCGCGAACCTGGTGAGCCGCTGCTCGCTGCTGATGGTTCGCCGGGGAGTCAGGAGGGGAGAGCATGTTGGCGTCCTGCTGCCGAATGGCGTCGAATTCGTCGTCCTCATGTTGACAGCCGCGCGCCTGGGGGTCGTGCTTGTGCCCCTGAACTCCTCTCTGCCGCCGCCGGCGGTCGCCCGCGCGTTCAGGGCCGCGGATGTGAAGCACGTGGTGGGATCGTCAGATGCTCTTGAAGCCTTGACGTCATCGCGCCTTGGCGAGTTCTCCTTTGTGGATGGTGTGTGGCTCGAAATTGGTGGGGAGCGGGCAAGCATGGGCTTCCCTGGGAGTCTGCCTGAGGCCCCGCCGCGCGGCGGGGCCGCCGATCTGGGGGCGCGGGATGATGACCCGTTCATACTGACCATGACTTCAGGCGCGACAGGGGACCCGAAGCCGATCGTTCTGACCCAGAGAGTCAAGTTTGAGCGGGCTCGAGCCGCCGCGGATCTCTACGGCGTTTCTGCTGAGGACAGGGTTCTCGCGGCAACTCCTCTGTATCATTCCTTGGCGGAGCGGCTCGTCCTTATCCCAATGTTGACCCGGGGGACATCGATTCTGATGGCCAAGTTTTCTCCGTCGGCATGGTTGTCTTGTGTCAGAGACCAGCGCGTGACCTTCACCATCGCGGTGTCTACTCAGCTTCGGCAGATCAGCGAGGCGTTGACGGCCGGGGGTTCTCAGTCGATCGATAGCCTGCGGTGTATTGTGTCCTCATCCGCGCTGCTTGAGGGCGCGGTCAAGAGACGACTGATCGAAGCGCTGGGCTGCCGGTTCCATGAGTGCTACGGGACCTCGGAGATCGCAATCGCCTCGGATCTAGATGCGGATGGCGCGAAGACCCGACCCAAATCCGTTGGTAAGGCTATTGCCGGGGTCGACATCAAGATACTGGGGGACAACGACCAGGTTGTTGAGCCGGGAGCGGCTGGGGAGATCGTGTGCAGCAGCCCAATGATGTTCGCCGGGTACCACAAACGCGCCGACATGACACGTGATGCAATGTGGGGCCGTTACTTCCGGACCGGCGACCTTGGCAAGTTGGACAAGGACGGCTATCTCTACTTCCTCGGGAGGAAGAAAGACATCATCATTACCGGGGGCATCAACGTCTATCCGGCAGACGTTGAATTGACCCTGATGGAGCATTCGTCGGTTGCCGAATGCGCTGCCTTCCCGCTGCGGGACGATCGCCTGGGAGAGATTGTTGCCGTGGCGGTCGTCCCCCGGGACGCCCGTTCATTTGACCAGCGCGCATTGAGAATTCACTGTGGGCGGACCCTGGCTGATTTCCAGCAGCCCCGACGAGTTTTCGTTGTGAATCAGCTGCCGAAAAACAGTATCGGCAAGACGATGAAGCAGGCACTCGTGGCGCGTTTTGCCGGGACGTAGACATCAGGAGACCATCATGCAGAGAGAGCTTGAGCCTGGCCGGTTGTCGTTGGGATTCATCGGCGGATCCGTCCATTCCGGCATTGGGTATGCCCATTCCTGTGCGTGCATGATGGACAAGCGGTGGTCTCTAGACGCCGGATGCTTCAGCAGGGAATGGAAGACGAACGTGAAGACCGCGCGTGCCTACGGCGTTCCCTCTCCCCGCGTGTACCCTCGGTGGCAGGAGATGATTCTGAATGAGAAAGATCAGATGGATGCTGTGGTCGTACTTGCGCCAACTCCGACACACTGCGAAATCGTCACGGGATGTCTGATGGAGGGAATGCCGGTTATTTGTGAAAAGGCCCTGGGGGGCAACAGCGCCGAGGTCCGGCAGATTCAGCAGGCTCAGAAGGCGCGAAATGGGTTCTTGGTGATCACCTACAACTACTCTGGCTATCCAATGGTTCGCGAGTTGCGGAGTCTTGTTCGCAAGGGAGTTCTGGGAAGGATTCTGCATTTTCAGGTAGAGATGCCGCAGGAGGGGTTCCGCAGGGTGGACGCACAGGGCAACAAACTCGCCCCTCAGGCCTGGCGACTTCTGGATGGCCGGATTCCGATGGTCTACCTGGATCTGGCGGCACATCTTCACCACCTGGTTCACTACCTGACAGGGAGCAGGCCTATCGAGGTCGTTGCGGAGCAAGCCCGCTACGGTGCGTTTGACGTGATCGACAATGTGACGTGTCTGTGCCGGTACTCGGATGACATTCGAGGGCAGATGTGGTTCAGCAAATCCGCCCTGGGGCACCGCAACGGACTGAGATTGAGAATCTACGGGTCGGAAGCTTCGGCGGAATGGTTGCAGTGCTGTCCCGAAGATTTGCTGTTGTGTTTTGCAGACGGACGGCGACAGGTCGTTGATCGAGCATCATCCGCAGTAGACGTTGCGGCGATGTCGCGCTATGGTCGCTTCAAGGCGGGGCATCCAGCTGGCTTCATTGAAGCTTTTGCGAACCTATACTCCGATATTGCGGATTGTCGGCAGCAGCACAAGGCAAAGGGTCGGTGGGAGTCCGAAGAGGTATTTGGCTGCGAATTGGCTGCAGAGGGGATCGAGTTGTTTGAGGCTATGGTCGCGTCGTTCAGGTCCAGGGCGTGGCAGGCTGTCGGGAGTCCGAAGGCATGAGTTCATCACCGGGGATGTGCACAAGGGAATCCGCCAGGGCGTTCGTGCTGCGGTTGGTCGAGAGGAAGGCTCGCCTGCCGGGTGGTGTTGAGGCGGACACGTTCAACTATTTTGACTCCGGCTATGTCGACTCGATTGAGATCACCAAGTTCCTTGTGGAAATAGAGTCGGCGTTCAATATCGAAATCCTGAACGCCGACATACAATCTTCCGACTTCAGAACGGTCGGCGGGCTTGTTTCGATCATCATGAGCAAGATGGCTGCCAAGAGCGCCAGCCTTCCGAAGTAAGACGATAGGCCTTGTGGGATGGCTATCCTTTGTGCCTGGTGAGAACTTGACGGGCGCCTGGGGGTGTGGCCGGGGGTTTAGATGTGTGTCCGTCTTGTCGGGGGAATTCCCGGGAGTGGATTCATGCAGTTTTCCGTAGTCGTCCCGGCATATAACGCGGAAGCCTTTGTGGGTCCCTGTCTGGAAAGCGTCTTCGGGCAGAGTCTGAGCCCGGAGGATTTCGAGGTGATACTCGTGGACGATTGCTCCACGGACTCCACGCTTGAGGTCGCGAGCCGGTTTGCCCGTCAACGCGGAAACATGATCGTGACACGGACGGCCCGCAATCAGGGCCCTGGCATTGCCAGGAATATTGGGCTGTCCAGGGCCTCCGGCCGTTGGGTATTGTTCGTGGACAGCGATGATTGGCTTGCCCCCCAGGCCTTGGAGACACTGCAAGCATTCCTGGCCGCACGCGGCGCAGCCCCCGTTGATGTCGTGGTTTTCAACTGGGCGCATTGCTCTTCCGTTGACCTTCACGATCCTGCTCGCTCGGCGACAGGGCGGCGCGATCATGCTTCGTTCGCTCTGCAGAAACGAGAGCTGATCAAGCGCTACTTGTCTCTGCGAATGGATGGATCTGTGATCTATGCGGCGATACGCAGGTCGCTGATCGTGCGGAACAAGGTTCGGTTCGCCATGGGGTTTCACGAAGACGTCGACTACCTCTTCAAGGTATACTGGCATGCCCGGGGAATCCGCTACCTTCCCGAGATCCTGTATCTGAAGCGGCGGAGGGATGGCTCGATTGTCGGCACAATCTCAGAGGCGCACATCCGCGGCTTCATGCGCGCCTGGAAAGAAATCCGACAATCCCTGACGGATCGCGTCCACGGTGATTTGGGAGAGTTTCCGCGGTTCTATCAAACCGGCTTGACCGGTGTCCTGGCCACAAGAGTCCGGGAGATCTATCGGTTGTCGCGCTCAGCGGAAGAAGCTGCCGTGCTTTATGCAACCCTCTATCGAGGCTATCAGGAGTTCAACAGAGAACCCGAGGGGCTTGCCGGATGCGCGCTAAGGACGAAGTATCAGATGATCGCGGAGCATTTTCTCAAGGTGATGGGCGACAGCCGTTTGGACTGCGCAGGGAAAGGCAAGGCCATCAAGGAGCACATGGACGAGGTCATCACGAAGAGTTGGAGTTGCAGCGACCTGCATGGCTCGCTCTTTCTGGCGCCCACCCAAATCAGAGCATGCTGCAAACGCTTCTTCGTTGACGGCCGGATGCGCGGCGACGTCTGCCTGCTTGATACAAACAACAGTGGTTCTGGCCAATTCGTCGCCCGAAATATCCTTGAGGCAAAGCAGCGACTGCTTGACAGGATCAACAGCGGGGAGCCAACTGGGTGCGAGGGCTGTCCTTTTCTGGAGTTCAAGGACTGGGGCCCCGTGAGACGTGTGGATGTCCGGTACTTGTCGCTGGAGTATCATTCGGTCTGCAATCTGCGGTGTTCATACTGCAGCGAGGTCTACTATGGCGGTGTGGGCGCCCAATATGATGTCGGTGCGCTCATAGACGATTTGCTGGAGGAGAAGGCTCTGGACAACTGCGGGCTGGTGGTTTTGGGAGGGGGGGAGCCGGTGCTGGACGGCCGGTTCAAGTATCTGGTCAGGAGACTTTCTGCCGCGTTGCCACATGCCCACCAAAGGGTGTTTACGAATGCAGTCGTATTCTCCGAGACTGTGCATCAACTGCTGTGCGAAGGCCGCGGATCAGTGGTTACCAGCCTTGATGCAGGCACTGAAGACACCTATGCACGGGTGCACGGCCGACGGCGATTGACGGACTGCTTGGCTAACTTGGAACGATACGCCGCGGCAAACGCCGGCCAGGTGACGATCAAGTATGTATTCATCGAGGCGAACAGTTCGTTGGATGAGGTCATGGCTTTTGGGGCACTCCTGCGTCGCCGGCGCCTGGCCGGGTGCAATATCCAGATCAGCTATGACTTCAAGAAGGAAACCGTTCCTGTCGATGTGGTGACGGCCATGATCGTCCTCTACGGGCTGGCATGCGACGCCGGATTCCGCGTTGTATATCTTGACGATCTGGCCAGGGCAAGGCTTTGGGAGATCCGGGAGGACGAGGGACGGGTCATTGAATCGAAGCTTGCTGAGTTGAACCTCACCCATGCTTGGGCGAATCCGGCCGACTGCGAGGCTGTGGCAATATGGGGAGCGGGGTGGCAGGCCAAGCACTTGATAGAAAGGTCAGCCTTCTTCAAGCGCGTTAAGATCGCTTTCCTGGTGGACGATACGCCATCCAAGATTGGCGGACGGTTTCTCGGGCACAATATCCTCTCGCCGGCAGCCCTTCTTGAATCCGGCATTCCTGTTGTCATTGCAGCCGTCCAAGCTTTTCCCGCCATCTGCGGGGCGTTTCGGGCGCTGGGGCTTGACGAAAGCCGGCTGGTAAGAGGACTGATTCTTTAGCTGGCGTGACGGCGATAGCTTCGGCTATCGAGAGGGTAGCGGCCAATAGTCACTGCGACCGGTGGGCTGCGGCGTGGCTGGCTATCACTCTCAAATGACAAAGAAGATAGTCATCATTTGGGCCGGGGGATTCGCCAGAGAGGTGCAGGACGTCTGTGATGTCTGCAACCAGGTTTGTCGGGACTGGCCCTAACATGAGCGAACGATTGAAGTGGTGTGAGTGGTCCATAGTCGGGGCGGGGAGCATGATTGTCGAGCACGTGCCGCCCAACAGCACCGTGGTAGGCGTGCCAGGGCAAGCGTTCAAGAGACGGAAACCAGGCTGGCACTTGGCGGGACAGGGAAGGGTTTGTGTCTGGAGCGGTTGACGACCTTGCTATTGCCGGGGGACAACCGGCGTTCCGCGAACCCCGCCACGTGGGCTGTCCCAATGTTGGGAATCGTGACGCTCTGCTCCGACGGCTCAACGACATGTTGGACCGTCGCTGGTTGACGAACAACGGCCAGTATGTTCAAGAATTCGAACGACGCATTGGCGCCTTCCTTGGCGTCAAGCACTGCATCGCCATGTGCAATGCCACCGTGGCGATGGAAATCACCGCGCGCGCCTTGGGTTTGCGGGAGGAGGTGATAGTCCCCTCCTTTACCTTTATTGCCACAGCCCATGCGTTGCTTTGGCAGGGCATCGCGCCGGTATTCTGCGATGTGGATCCCGCCACTCACAACCTCGATCCGGCCAAGGTGGAAGCGCTGATCACGCCTCGCACCACGGCCATCGTCGGCGTCCATGTCTGGGGACGCCCCTGCGCAATCGAGGAATTGAGCGAGATTGCCCAACGTCGCGGCCTGAAGCTCCTTTTCGATGCTGCTCACGGTTTTGCCTGTTCGCGCAATGGTCGGATGATTGGCAACTTCGGCGCAGCAGAAGTCTTCAGTTTTCACGCCACCAAGTTCCTCAATGCGTTCGAGGGCGGCGCCGTTACAACCAATGACGACGATTTGGCTGCCAGGGTTCGCTTGATGAAGAATTTCGGGTTCGCTGGCTACGATACCGTGATCGACATCGGCACCAACGGCAAGATGTCGGAGGTTTCAGCGGCCATGGGATTGACCGAACTGGAGCAGATGGATGAGTTTGTTGACGCAAACCGTCTCAATTACCGCGCGTATCAGCAATGCTTGGGCCATATACCGGGCCTGCGGTGCATCGCTTACAATGAGCAGGAACGCTGCAACTATCAGTATGTGGTCATAGAAGTGGATGATGACCAGACTCGTCTGGCGCGGGATGATCTCCTGCAGGTGTTGCACGCCGAGAATGTGTTTGCCCGCCGCTACTTCTACCCCGGTTGCCACCGGACGAAGCCGTATCGCTCCATCCTCCCTGGTGTCGGCAGACAATTGCCGCACACGGAGCGTCTCTGCGAGCGGGTCCTGACCCTCCCGACCGGGACTAGTATTCAAGGGACCGACATCGAGAGAATCTGCGGAATATTGCAGACCGCAGTCGAGCATGGCGACGAAGTCAGGCGTTGTATTGCTCGGAGGGATGTGGCCGGGGCGACAGAGTAATCGGGGATCCCATATCAGCCAGAATCGCATGCCGACTCCGGCGCCCAAAATTAGTGTCTACATGATCACCTGCAACCACGAGTCTTTCATCCGAAAGGCTGTGGAGAGCGTGATGATGCAGAGAACTGGCTTTGACTATGAACTGGTCATAGGCGAGGACTGCAGTGCGGATGCGACACGCAAGATTGTTTTGGATCTGGAGCAGCGCTATCCGGGGAGAATCCGTCTGTTGCTGCAGGCGCGGAATCTGGGGGCCCAAGAGAACGCGAGACGCACTCTGCAGTCCTGCCGCGGGGACTACATAGCCGCGATCGAGGGCGATGACTACTGGACGGATCCTGAAAAGCTTCAGACTCAAGTTGATTTCCTCGACAGTCGCCCCGAATACGCGCTCTGTGCCCATCGTTGTCACACCGAGAAGTCTGGACTGGTCGAGGCCGGGGATCAATGGGATCGAGTCTTTGGGGATCGAGAATGGATCGAGGTGGACTTCCGCAACTTCCTGGACCCGTATCTGCTAGTCACGTTGGCCGTAGTCTGGCGACGGCGAGCCCTGGCGAGTTGGTTCTCGGCCAATACTAGTGCCGGAGATCTCGGGATGTGGGCTTGGATGCTGGAGCGCGGGAAGGGTGCGGTACTCAATCGATTTATGGGAGTCTACCGACTCCATCCGAATTCCTTCTACGGGATGCGTTCTCCTCTGGAAAGAGCAGCCTGGAATTTCAAGCAGAGCCGGGCGCTCCTGGAAAACCACGACAGAACCATCCCCTCGCTGCTCCAATATCATGAAGGGGCGTTGAATACATATGTGACTCATCTGCTGGGGGAAGCGAGGAGGAGTCTGCAATCCGCGCGCGCGCACTACGCCCGGGCCCAAGAACTCGCGCGGATGTATGGGGATCCGGAGGCGCCGTCGGTTCACACGATCTACGATGAAGGAAGGCGGGCATACTTAGGGGGGTTGGCCGAGGAGATGGGCAGGCGTTGGTGGGAAATCCTGAGGATAGCGGCGGAATGGATTGTCTGCGGGGCGTGGCTCAATAGGCGACGGCCGCCGGGCAGTGACTCCAAATAGAACATAGTTGAGTACGGCGACATTGAGAACCCCCGTAGCATTCTTCGTCTACCGGCGTCCGGATCTCACGGAACGTGTATTTGAGGAAATCACTAAGGCGCAACCGCCCCAACTCTTTGTGGTCGCCGACGGCCCGAGCTGTCCGGAGGATGAGGCCGCTTGCAGGCAGGTTCGAAGCCTGGTCAGCCGGGCAAGCTGGCCTTGTCAGTTGCTCGTCAACTTTGCGGACAAGAACCTTGGTTGCCGATTGCGTGTCTCCAGTGGACTGGATTGGGTATTCGAACGCGTGGAACGGGCCATCATTCTGGAGGATGACTGCCTGCCTGACCCGAGTTTCTTCCGTTTCTGTGAAGAGTTGCTCGATCGGTATGGCGATGACAACCGGGTCATGCATATTGGAGGCTGCAATTTCCAGGACGGGAAACTGCTGGGGAAGCACAGTTACTACTTTTCGCGGTATTGCCACGTTTGGGGATGGGCAACTTGGCGAAGGGCTTGGAGAGCCTACGATGTCGCGATGTCCAAGTGGCATGGCCTGCGGTCAACGGACTGGCTCAGCGCTAGGCTGGGCGACCCCGGCGTGGTGGACTACTGGCGCAAAGTGTTTGACTGCACCGTTCAAGGCGCGGTGGACACATGGGACTACCAATGGGTCTTTGCGTGTTGGCAGAATGGGGGTGTTGCCGCAACGCCAAACGCGAACTTGGTGGCAAATCTGGGGCTCAACGAGGGCGGCACACATTTCGACCCAGCGGCTGGAGCGCGTCCGGCCATGCGGTTGGACTCCCTGAGTTTTCCCCTCCGTCATCCGCCTGCGGTTCTGCGGGACAACCGAGCCGACCGCCACACCGAAGCCTTTCACTACGGCATACGCTTCAGCAAGGGATACAAGGCAAGCATGATGAGGCTCGTGAGCCGCGCGATCGGGAGGCTCTTGGAATGATTTGTCGGATTTGCGCACAGACAAGCGCCCCCTTTGGCTGCGCTAAAGTACTCGGAACCCACGAGGCCCATTACTTCAGGTGTACACACTGCGGGTTCATACAGGTTGATGAGCCGTTCTGGCTGGATAATGCCCACCCAGACGGCCCAGACCCCAGCGACACGGGATGTGTCGAGCGAAACCGCGAGGTGTCGAGGGCGTGCAGACTTGTCTTCTCGCTGCTGCTGCAGCCGGACGGGCATTTCCTGGATTTCGGAGGAGGAAACGGGCTTCTGGTTCGTATGATGAGAGACTACGGCCTGGGTTTCTGGTGGTACGACAAGTACTGCAGGAACATCTTTGCGCGGGGTTTTGATGGGGATGTGTCCGGGGGGACGCGCTACGACGGCGTGACGGCGATCGAAGTGGTCGAGCATCTCAGCAGCCCTCGGGAGGAACTGGACCGCATCTTGCGTCTAACCCGGAATGTGTTCCTCACCACCGCCCTTGTTCCCCGGCACAACCCTGGTCCCGGTGAGTGGTGGTACTACGATTTGGAGCATGGCCGACACGTCTCGTTGTTCACCATGCGTTCGCTCGCCGTTCTCGCCGCCGGCTACGGCCTGCATCTCTGCAGCGATGGCGTTTGCGTGCATCTGCTGACGGAACGGCCTGTATCCGCAAGTCGGTTCAGGCTGATCTTGAGACACCCGGTTTTGTTTGATCTCGTTGTGAATCGATTCGTGCGTCGGCCATCTCTGGTCACCTTGGACTACGAGCGAATCACGGGGAAACCACTGATCTGACAGGAAGATACGGTTTCTGCCCACGGTTTCGTCGTCGCGGTGTCGCATGCGGCTTCTTATCGATGGCGAGGTCTTCGTCCTTCAAAGACAAGGGGGGATTTCCCGAATCTACTCCGAGATCCTTCCGAGGCTTGCAGTCCTGGGAGACGGCATCTCTGTGCAGGTCCTGATGCGGTCGTCAGGCCCATTAAACCAACTGCATGCCTGGATTCCCGGGGTCAAGAGAGTGCCTGCCGTCCCTCGCTTTCGGCCCTGGCGGCTTTGGCGCGCGGTCTCGGGGATATGCGATGGCTGGATCGCGAGTGCTTACTGGCGGACCCGTTCAGCGGACGTGTTCCACCCCACATACTACAGTCACCCGCCGGTGCGATGCCCCAGTTTCTGTGTCGCCCATGACATGATTCATGAACTGTTTCCGGCCGATTTTGCCGTGTCTGAACGCAAGGAGATCACCCGGAAAAAGGCGATTGCCCTTGGGCGTGCGAGCGTGATCCTCTGCATCTCAGAGAATACCCGGCGCGACGTGATCCGCCTACTCAAGGTTCCCGAAGGGAAATGCCGTGTAGTCTATCCCGCCGGATTTTCAGAGCGGTTGCGCGGCGCGGTCAGGAACGGCGCCGGGCACGGTGCTCCAACCAAGCCGTTTTTGCTGTATGTGGGGGACTGGCGGACTGCGTACAAGAACTTTTCGTTTGTCGCAAGATGTCTGGGGAGCCGTGGGTTCAGCCAGTTCTCGGAGTATGATCTCGTTGTTGCCGGGGCAAGACGGCTGGAGCAGTGTGACATCAGGCTCTGGGACCAGCTTATCCCTCGACGGGTGAGATTCCTCACAAGTCCGACGGATACGGAACTGGCGAACCTGTATGCTACGTGTTCGGCCCTGGTCCATCCTTCTCTTTATGAGGGGTTCGGCATACCTGTGGCAGAAGCGTTGAGCATGGGGAGTCCCGTGGTTTGTTCCATGGCTGCGTCACTGCCCGAGGTTGCTGGGGATGCCGCGTACTATTTCGATCCTCGATCGCCCGGGGAATTTCGGCTCGCCCTCGAAAGGGCTATATCCGATGGTCGGCGCCAAGACCTGGTGGAGCGGCGAAGGAATCAAGCGGCGCTATTCTCTTGGGACGGGACTGCGCAAGGGTTCGCTCAAGCCTGCCGGGAAATCGGTGGCGCATGACTCGCTCGGCGTTCTGCGCGCCGACGCTGGACGAAGAGGGCTTCTTCGGGCGGAGAACGCCCCGGCAGCAAGCGGGCGTTGGATTCCCGTCTGAACGCCCGGCTGTTGCTGGCATTTCGCGCGTGGCTGCCACGAACTTGTCGCGCGTGGCAGTTCACGGCAAGCGTGGTAGTTCTTTCCGCCTCCGTTCCGCTCTTCCGCCCCGCGAGCGAAGTGCCCGGCAGTCTGGCGACGATTCTTTTCTTGTTCCCTTCGCTATCTTCCGGTCAAATACTGAGGATCGAGGTCACCCCATGATTCGGGAAGAACTTGTTCGTGGTATTCAACCCGGACTGTCCCGGTGTCGCGAGATACTTTTTGCCTATCTCCACGGATCCGCTCTGAGGCCGGGAATCTTTCGGGATATTGACATCGCGTTGTTCATCGAGCCGGCGGTCTATGACCGGCTTGCCGGCCAGGGAAGATTGCTCCTGGGCTTTGCGATCCCTCTGGAGATGGATCTGGAGGCATTGATCGGGCACAAAGTGGATGTCCATGTGCTGAACGACGCGCCGTTGAGTTTTCGATATCGGGTCGTTTCTTCCGGCGTGCTTGTTCTGGACGGCGATCCCGACGCCCGGGCCGAGTTCGAATCGTTGACGCGGGTCGAGTACTTCGATTTCCGTCCGAGACGGCAGGAGTATCTCCGAGAGGTCGTGGCATGAGCAAATCGATCGACAACGAACGAATCGAGAAACTGATCGGCTCGATTCGGGAGTCGCTGAGCATTCTCGGTGAACTGGCGCGACTGCCGGAGGGGGAGTTTATCAGGGATGTACACAAACAGGGCAGCGCCAAGTACAGTTTCATCGCGGGCATTGAGGCCTCCATTGACATAGCAAACCACGTGATTTCGAGGAAAGGGTTTCGGTGTCCGGAAGACTATGCCGATACGTTCAAGGTGCTGGGGGAATCCGGAATTCTGGACCCGGAGTTTGCCGTGGAACTCGGCAAGATGGCGCGCTTCCGGAATCGTCTGGTTCATCGCTATTGGGACCTCGATGCCAAGGAGATCTGGGGCATCCTTCAGTCCAGGCTCGGCGATTTCGAGAAATACGTTTCGCGGATCGGCGCCTATCTCTCCCCCGAACTGGGCAATTGAGAGACGGCGAGGCGCGACAAAGTTGACGGCGTAGTTGTTCGATTCATCTGCCTGCCCCGTCGGAACGCCCGGCCGTTGCCGGCCGATGGGCCGGAATCGCGGATGACGCCGCCATGGATTGCCGGCCCGATTTGGGCTTGCGAAGATTCATATCTAGAGTATGGCGACGCACTACTTTGACCCCGACTCCCATGCCGAGTTTGGCGCTGCATTGGAGGCAGCGCTCGCGGTCGGTAGGCGTCGGGATGCGGTGGCGAAAAGGGAGGCGCAAGCGCGCAGGTTCACTTGGGATGCTGCGGCGAGTGGTTTCGCGCGTGCCTGCCACGAACTCGCCGCGCGGGGCAGTTGACGATTCCGGCGCCTCCCGCATTTCCGTCATGACTACAAAGATTGTTTCCGAGGAAGTCGGGGTGGGGGGAGTGCGACAGTCTCCCCGCCGGTTCCGCGAACAAAGGCCATTGCTGGTCGGGCTTCTCCTCTCGTTCTCACTTGTTTATTTCGGAGGCAATCTGTTGCCTGCGCTGCCCGCCGCTTCAGGGGTCGACCATTTCTCCATTATTGACGATCCGTACGATCTTCAGGCAGTGCGGAACCCGGTGTCCGCCATTGGCAGGGATTTCCTGGAGTGCGGCCGGGTACGTCCGTCTTTCTGGCTGGTCCGGAGTCTGGAGAACGTCTTTCTGCCAAGGCGCTCGGCATGGCATCATGCCGAGCGCATCGCCCTGTATCTTGTGCCTTTTCTGTTTCTGGCGTATGTCGGGGCTCGGCGGCGATCCGAAGGCATCCTGCTTGGCATTCTCCTCACATTCATGCTCATCCGCGCTAGGCGTCTGGGGGTCGACGTGTTTGGCCGCCTAAGCCCTCAGGAAGGATACTCCTTCTTCTTTCTGCTGATCAGCCTGGGGATCCTGCTGCTCGACCGGCGTTCCTGGGCCGCTCTTGCCCTGTCCATTCTCTTCCTGGGCGCCAAGGAGCACTGTCTTCTCTACGCGCCGTTCCTGGTCCTGTGCCATCAGGGGCGATCCCGGCGGATTGCCCTCGGGGTCTATGCCGTTGTGATGGGGCTCTTGGTCATGGCCGTGAAGATGAGCGGCGAGACCTACGGCGCGATGTTCGGGAAGCCCAGTCTCGGTCCGTCCGGCCTGCTCCGGTTCGCCGATATGTCTCTGGGCTGGCCGTTGGCCTTGGCGGGCGTTCTGGCGAGCGCAATCCTGGCCTTTCACATCGGCGGACGACTCAAGGACGGTGCGACCTTGGACTGGCGGCTGATGGCCGGGTTCATCTTGCTCCTGACCTCGGGCCCCTACGTTGGCTCGCTTGTCGCCTGGCCCTATTTCTTCCCCCGCTATGTCTTCCTGCCTGTGAGCACGATGGGACTATCGGGGCTCCTCATCCTCGACTACCTATGGGAGACCTGGGACCGGCATGGGAAATGGATTCGCCCTACTCTTCTCGTCGCTGGTCTGGCCGCAGCGGTTGTTCAACTGGCGCTCTTTCCTGCGCATCGCCCCATGCGTCGCTTCCTTGTCGCGGAGGCGCAACGGAATAGCAGGGATGCGAAGGTGTCGCAGGCGTTCGACGCCTTCTTTCAGGAAAGGGGCGTGACCGGCGTAATCTGTGTCACCAAGGATTGGGAGATCTTCTGGGAGCCCGCGGTGAACCTGTCGACAGGCTACAACAACGCGTTCAGGGGGCGATCCTACCGATGCGAACACATAAAGTACCGCCCCGAAATGCGCTGGGACGACGAGGTCTACTACGTCGTTGGGGAGGAAGAACTCCGGCAGTTCCTGACCCCGTTGACCAAGATTGGCTCGTGGTGGATCGGGGTGACGCGTCGGTCCAACGAGAAAGGACAGGCCCAGCAATAGCCGACCTCTGATGATCGAATTCATGGGCTGTCTAGGGCCGGTGACTATATTGCAGCAAACTGCAAAATAGTCTTGACTATATTTCGCCAACACGGCGGCGACTCTCTCGCCGGGCGCTATGATCTCTTCCACCTGTGGTCGTTCACGTTGGCGGAATTGGGCGGGAAACGCCGGACCCTGGACGAATTCCCGAACGATCCGTCACTGGCCGACTCGGCCCCTGGCGAGGGAACCCAGGAGACATGGGACAACCTCTGCGGGCTCAGCGGATTCCCGGAGCCGTATTTGTCGGGCAGGGAGACGGCGTGGAGGCGGTGGAGCAACGGATACACGCGACAACTGATCCGGGCGGTCTCCACCTGGAATGACCTGGGCCTGGGATCGTTCTCTCTGCACTATGTTCGCAACAAGGAGAAGCAGGAGGTCGATTTCCTGCCGGCGCGAGCGCGGGCGCCGATCCTGCTTGTGGAAGCCAAGCTGGCGGACGAACATCCTTCGCCGGCTTTGATCAAGTTTCAGGAGTCGCTGTCGGTGCCGGCCGTTCAGGTGACCGCGCAGCCCGGCGGGTACAAGATCATTCGCAACGGGCAGCACAGGATACTGGTCACTCCCGTCTGGCGGTGGGCCTCTGGCCTGCCGCGATCGGAGACTCCGGCGAGGCGCGACAAAGTTGACGGCGTAGTTGTTCGACTCGGTTGACGACAGTTCACCTCGTAGTTTTGTCGGCGCCCTCCAGCCTCCAGTTTCCAGTCTCCAGTATCCGGCATCCAGGATCGAGTTGCCTCCGGTAGCCCTGAAACCTGTAACCCATGTAACTGCTGTAACCTGTAACTCTCTCCCCCCGCTCCCATGCCCCCGCTCGTCTCCATCTGCCTGCCCTGCCTGAACGCCCGGCCGTTCCTGGCGCCGCGGATGGAGAGCATCCTGGCGCAAACGCTGAAGGACTGGGAGTTGATCGTGTGCGACAGCCACTCGGCAGACGGCTCGTGGGAGTTCCTGGAGACGTTCCGGGCCGATCCGCAGGTGCGGCTGCACCAGGTGCCGCGGGAAGGGGCGTACGCGGGCTGGAACGAATGCCTGAGGCGGGCGACGGGCGAGTTCGTGTACATCGCGACCGCGGATGATACGTGTGAGCCGCCGCTGCTGGAGCGGACGATAGAGGCTGTGGAGAAGGGAAGGGTTCGGGGTTCAGGGTTCAGGTGTCAGGTGTCAGGAAAGAGTGATCAGCGCCCAGAATCCAGCATCCGGGACCCAGTATCCTCTTCTCCCTCGACCCCCGACCCTCGACCCATGGACATCGCCGTCTGCGACTACCGGGTGATTGACGCGGAGGGCAAGACTTTGGATCTCGACTTGAACAAGCATCCCCGCCAGTTCTACGGCGAGTGGATGAGCGTGCCGCACGCGCGGGACGGGCGGACCGAGTTCATCGTCCATGCCTGCTTGGGCATTGTCTGGGTCACCATGACCGCTGTGCTGTTTCGCCGGCGCCTGCTGGGCCGGATCGGGCTGTTCCGGACGGACCGCGGCGTGGCGGCGGACCACGAGTGGCAACTGCGCGCCTGCCTGGTCTCGGACATTGCCTACGTGCCGGACAAACTGGCCACCTGGCGCCTGCACGGGTCGCAGGCCAGCGCGCAATGCAGGGAGCAGTACTACGACCGCAACATCCTCCTATCGCTGGAGAGCGTGCTGGACGACCCGGCATCCGGAATCCCGGCGGAATGGAAGCGCGTCGCGGGTTGGCGGGAGAAGATCCTCGAGGTACAGCGCAGTCTCTATCACGACGGCTTTGCGTTGTACGGGAACGTGGCGCGGCGGGCGCCGGCGCGTTTTCTCCGGAACGTCGGCCGGGCGCTGCGCGAGCAGCCCGGCCTGTTGCTGCGCCAGGCGCTTCGCGGGTTCAGGTGGTCCCCGGAGTTCAGCGTGGATGGTTTCTCGACAGCGAGGCAGTTGATGGGGCACTTGGAATGTCCCTGGCCGCCCTCCGCCCGGACGGTCGGCGACCGCGGCAGTGTGTCATGATGCCGGCCATCAAGCTCAATTTTTCCGATTTCTGGCCGGGTTTTGACAAGCGCGACAACTACTTTGTCCGGCTGCTGAGCCCGCGCTACGACCTCGCGATCGGCGAGCAGCCGGACTACCTGATCTACTCGACCTTCGGCACGGAATACCGCAAGCATCGCGGGATTCGGATCTTCTACACCGGCGAGTGCATCGAGCCGGATTGGGACGAGTGCGACTACTCGTTCGACTTCGAGTTCACGGACCGGCCCGGGCACTACCGGCTGCCGCACTACGCGCTGTATGGGGATCCGGCGGAGCTGATACAGCCGCCGGGGTTCGATCCCGCGAGAGTGCTGGCGGAGAAGACGAAGTTCTGCTGCTTTGTCGTGTCGAACCCGCGCGGAAAGGAACGGATCGAGTTTTTTCACAAGCTGTCGCAGTACAAGACCGTAGATTCGGGCGGGCGGTTCCTGAACAACGTGGGCGGGCCGGTGGACGACAAGCTGGCGTTCATGCGGGCGCACAAGTTTGCGATCGCCTTCGAGAACCAGTCGCATCCTGGCTACACGACCGAGAAGCTGTTCCAGGCCATGCAGGCGCACTGCGTGCCGATCTACTGGGGCAACCCACTGGTCGAGCGGGATTTCAACCCGCGCAGCTTCGTCAACGCAACCGACTTTGACGGCCCGGATGCCCTGGTCGAGCGCGTGGCGAAGGTGGATCAGGATGATGCCCTGTATCTGGAGTATCTACGGCAGCCGTGCTATGTCGGCAACCGGGTGAACGAATATATCAAGCCCGAGAACGTGCTGGCGCAGTTTGCCCGCATCTTCGAGGGCCCGGCGGAGCCGATTGCCGGGAAGGATCGGTTTCGCCGCACCGCGCGGCGGCTGCTGAAGCAGATGCGCCGGGCGTACTGGACGCGGAGAAGCCAACAAATCCGGCGCGCGTTGGTGAGGAACCCCCTGATCCGGCGCTTGCTGGTGATGCGGCATCGGGTGCTGGAGAAGAGGGAGGGGGAGAATGCTGAATGCTGAATGCTGAAAGATGGGAAGTCTGGGATCGGCACATTCGATCGTTCGTTGATTGGGGGCGTTCCGGCCTCGGGTGTGCCGACGCCACTTGCGATTCGGAGCCCGGGAACTGAAGATCGAGGCATGAAATCCTTTTGCTCCGCGACCGGTTCGATCTCGACTCCTTCGCCTACGAAGACGATCAGGGGCGATTCTTCGCGAATGTGGTTCTGAAGCCGGAGGAGATCGCGACGAACCTGGGATGCCACTTTGGGCAAAGTCGCATGACGGCGGACGGCAAACGCCGGTTTGCGTCATGCGGCTTGCTGCGCTCTGTGCCTTGTCCCCGTGTGTAACCTGTCACTCTTGACACCCATGTAACCTTCCTCTCATGTCCAACGTCCTGGTCACTTCGTTTAACAGCAAGTACTTCAAAGCGGGGCTCACCCTCTTGGCTGGGGTGCACCGGACGTCGTACGACGTCGTAGACAAAATTCTAATCTACGACCTCGGGTTGACCGAGGGGCAGAAGCGTCTTCTGAGACGGTGCGAGAAGGTTGAAGTCCGCGCGTACCCTCCTGCCGTGGACTCATTCTTTTCCGGCTACCTCGATCCCGGGCAGCACGCGTACAAGACCGGAGCGGTCAAGTTTGCGGGCGAACATGGTTCGCTCGTGCTCTGGCTGGACGCCGGCGCCATGCCGGCGCGAAGTTTGGGCGTCATCTTCGGGCAGCTCGCGGCAGACGGCATCTTCCTGGTACAGGATGAACACGCAAACGCGTGCTGGACCCACGAGCGGGCCTTTCAACTCATGCAGGCGACGACGGAGGAACGTTCCGGCCGGCAGCTCTGTTCAGGCATACTGGGGTACGCGGCAGGGGGGCGGTACCAAGGGCTGATTGACGAGGCCTACGAGTTCGGGCAGAACCCGGATATCGTCTGCGGGCCCCACGAGAACCACCGCCACGATCGGAGCATCTACTCGGTCCTGGCCGTCCGGCACAACTGCCAGAAGCGTCCCTGGGAGGTGTTCGGCGAATTCCGGGGCCTGGCCATGAGTGCGGATCAGGTAATCTACGCGCACCGGGGCAAGCATCACGACGTCAGTGGCTTGAAAGTCCGCTGGGAGCGGGATTTTTCGGTGTGTCTCACTGTCTGCAACGCCGGGGAAAGGATCGAGCGGGTGTTGGATGGGCTCGCGCAACAACGGGGAGTCCGCCGCGAGCAGTGGGAAGTCGTTCTGGTTGACAATAACAGCAATGACTCGTCCTTGGAGAAGGTTCGTTCATTCGTCAGCCGGATCCCCTGCGACACAAAAATCGTGAGAGAAGAACGCCAGGGCAGTTTCTCTGCCCGCCGCCGCGCGGCCCGGGAGGCCCGGGGGAGGATTCTGGGGATTCTGGATGATGACATAGTCCTGGATCAGCACTGGATTCAGAATTGCCTGCGGTTCTTCGCGGACCACGAGAAGGCCGGGATTGTCTGCGGCCGGATTGACGTGGAGACTCCGGGCCCCCTGCCAACATGCTGGGATCGCGTGAGGTGGATGTACGGGGTGCGGGACTACATGGATCAGACGGAGAAGGCTGTGGATCTGCCCGGGCGAATGGTGCAGCAGCCGTGCGGCGGCGGCACGGCTGTGCGGGCCCTGCCGGCCATGCTGGCCTATGAGACGGAGGAGTTCGTCGCCAGCGGCCGGATTGCCGGGCAACTGGGCTCAGGCGAGGACATGGAACTGGCGTGGCGCATCGTGAGGCAAGGATGGGAGAGTTGGTATGCCCCGGCGCTGACAGCCATGCACATGATCCCATCCTCGCGGCTTTCGGCGAGAGAAATGGCGCGCCTGCGCTTCTCCATCGCCGCCGGCAACGTGGCCATCCGGAGTCTCCAGGACACGGGAAGGTACCCGCGATCCGCGCGATCCGTGACGCGGTCTTTCTGGTGGGCGCTCGCATCCCTGGCGCGCCGCGTCAACGTGCTTGCCGGTCGGGCAATCGAAGATCGGCTTGTCCGGTCGGGGATCGCGGGACATATCTCCGGGCTCTGGCACGAGTGGCGCCGCGCCGTTCGACGGGCCGTCGGGCGTTGACCGGACCGTACGCTATTGGGCGGTTGGTCCGGCCCAACCGCGATGGAGCCGCCTGAGCAGGCGGCGGTACAGACGGACGGCCTGCGGCGCCAGGCGCTCCTTCCAGGAGATCTCGAAGGGGTCCACGCGCCGGTAGACTTCATCGCAATCGGCGCGGAGAAGGCGGTACCCCCGCTGTTCGAGAAAACGGCGAATGCGCGTGTCCCCGTAGTTGTTTTCGACCGTGAAGATGTCGATTCGGCGCGTCGAGAAGTCGATGGTGTTCAGGATGTCCAGCTCGCCGCCTTCGGTGTCGATGCTGCAGTAGTGGACGCGCGCGATGGCGTATTGGCGCAGCAGAGCTTCCAGGGGAAGACAGGTGATCTCGATCTCCTCGATCTTGCCGCCCCGTTCGCCGGTCTCGGCGTGGATCCGCTCCCTGTGCCGCAGGTGGAGTTTGCCGGGGATGCCGCTGAGCGACGACGACGGCCCCGAGACCTCCCAGAACTTCGCCTTGCCGGCGTGGTTGGATACGCAGCCGAGAACGCAGGCGCAGCGGCGGTTCTGGGTGAGCAGTTCATAGCACTGGCGGTTTGGCTCGACGCAGATGCCCTTCCAGCCGCGGCGCTCTTCGAAGAAGAGCGTGTTGCTGAACGTCACTCCGTCGTGGGCGCCGATATCCAAGAAGAAGCCGTTCTCGAGGCCCAGGAAGACCTCCGTGTCAAGATACTCGTCCTGGCCATACTGGCTGTGATACGGCGTGTGTGGGTCTCCCGTTGTCACGGCGCCGCCGAGAGTAGCGAAAAGCACTGCCGAAGGGAAGGGTGTTTTGTGCCGGGGCCGTGGACAGGACCTGCCTGTCGGCGTGAGTGGGGTGTGTTGGTCATTGCGCGGACATGACTGCTGTTCTCATAGTCCGGGCTGGGGCTCTGCATGCTGCTTCCGGGGTCGGGACCTATGTCAACTCCCTGCGAGGTCTCTGGCCCCGGGATGGCGGAGCAGTCGTCGAGATATGCGAGAGGGCGCCTGCGCATGGAGCCGAGGCAACGGCCCGCAGGGGATCCAGGGACGGGAAGGCTCTCCGCCTGTTGTTCGGATATCTCCGGACCCTCGCGCGGGAGTGGCGGCAGGTCCGCAGGCAACATGTCGGGCTGCGGCGCCGTCTCATCCTCGTCAACGAGTTTGGCTGCGAGACCCTTCCGACCGCCGTTCGACTGGCTCTCCCCTTCTCACGCATCGTGGCCGTTGCCCACACGCGTCCAGGCCAGGACGAGCGCGCCCGGCATTGGGTCAGGCGGATGGTCGAGAGGGCATGCCGGCGTTCCGTGTCGGACGTCATCTTCAACTCCGAGGCGCTCAAGCGGCAATGGGAACGCAAGCTGGGCGCGCGCCGGATCCAGGGCACGGTCATCCATCACGGCATCGCGGCGCCGGACCGGACAATGCCGGACGACTACCCGGCCAGGCCGGCAGGGACCGTGGACTTCGTCTGCGTGGCGCGATTCGTCCGGGGGAAAGGGCACCGGGAGCTGCTGTACGCGTGGCGGGCCGCGCTTGATCTGCGCCGAGAGCCGGCGGCGGGAGAAGAGCGGAAGAAGGGAAGTGATCAGTCATCTCTCCGGCTTCTCCTCGTTGGCGACGGGCCGGAGCGGGCACCGCGCGAGCGGCTGGTCACCGAACTGGGGTTGACGGACTCCGTGGTGTTTCTGGGCGAAAGGCAGGATGGCGCCCGCTACTTCAACGGCTGCGACGTGGGCGTGCTGCTTTCCATTGAGCCGGAGGCCTTCGGCCTGGTACTGTTGGAGGCCATGAGCCGCGGCAAGCCGATCATCGCCAGTCGCCTGGGCGGCATCCCGGAGGTGGTCGCGGACGGGCGGGAGGGAATGCTCGTGGATCCTCAGCAGCCCGGCGAGGTCGCCGAGGCAATCGTTCGGGTGGCGAGCGATCCGGCGATGCGGGCGCGGATGGGCGAGTCCGCGCACCAGCGATGGCTGCAGGACTTTACGCTTGACCGCATGTTCCGGGACTACCGGCGATACTTCTCCGATGCGTTGACCGCCGAGGCTTGAAAGACGGATGAAGGCAATCCTCAATCGATTCTCACGCGGCGCCTTGCTTGTTGCATGCGTCATGCTCGCGCACATCGCGCTTGTCCTGCGCGAGTATCCGCCCTCGCTCCTTCTCCGGGGAGAAATCCCTCTTCGCGGCGACGTGTGGCACTACTTCGCGACCGCCCACGGAGGATCGCAAGTCCAAGGAGTATTTGGGTATGATCCCTGCTTCATGGCGGGCTACCCTGTTGGCTTGTGGAACAGCGTGGGCAACAAGGCCTACAGCGTGATCCACAGCCTGGCGCCATTCATCCCTCTGCCTGCCCTGTTCTATCTGACGATCACGGGCGTAGCCCTGCTCGCTCCCCTGGTCGCCTGGTTCGGACTCAGGCCCCTGTTCCCCGACAGGCGACGCTGGACACTTCTGCTCCTCGTGTTGCTCCTCTACTGGCATTTGGATACGCAGATCGCCTATTTCTGGGGCTTTGGCAACGTCTTCTTCCCGGCTGCAGCCTGCCTTGTCCCGGTGCTGGTCGCCAGTGTCTGGAATGCCTTGTCGGGCAGATCCTGGGCGCTGCTCGCTCCCGCAGCGGGCCTGGTGGCCGGCCTGATCTTCTACACGCACCCGGCGGCGTTCGTTGCCGGTCTCGTGCCGGTTGCGGCGGCGGCTGTCTTGAATGGCAAGCGATCCGCGTGTCCTGGCTATTGGCTGGCGATGGGGACAGCGGCCGCCGTCTTTGTTGCCGTCGCCGCCTGGTGGCTGATTCCTCTGCTGCGCAACCTCGGGGACTGTGTGCCCCGGCCCGAGAAGTTTTTCGAGAGCAATTGGAGAAATCTGGTTATGGATGTCTTCTCAGACCGCGTCTACCGCCACCCGTTTGACCGGACATTCCTGTACCATGTGGCTGTCGTTCTGGGGGTGGGCGGCTCGATTCTGTGCTGGCGCGCGAACCGGGCCCTCTCCGTCATGGGCGTCGGCGGCTTGGCCTGCCTGGTCTTCGCCTACAGCGGTTCCTCCCTTGGGCCTCTGGCCGCGCTGCAGCCCTACCGTTTTGTGCTGCCCGGCGCCGTGCTGCTACTGGCGCCGATGACCGAGTGTCTGGTGTGGATCGCGCGCGTGGTCAAGGAATCGTCGTGGCGGATCCGCGTCGCCGCGCTCCTGGTGGCGCTGATCCTTCTCCCTGAGTTCGCGGGCTACTTGCTGGACCGGGCCGGACGGAGGGGCGGGACCGAGTTGAGCGGCGCGCGATGGGAAGCACTCCGGATGATTGACCGTCTGCCTCTGCAGGGACGTATCCTCTGCGACGATGTGCAGTTGGGCCGGGTGACCCCCTATTTCACCGGCAAACCCGTGATCGGCGGACTGGGGCAGGCGGCGTTCGTGAAGCACGGTTTTGCCTCCATGTGGGACGATCGGCTGTTTGGCCGCGAGGTCGGACGTTGGACAGGCAGTGATCTTGCCCTGTACTTTCGTCACTATGCCGTCGAATACGCTCTGTTCGCCCGCTCGGAATGGAAAGAGCTGGCCCGCAGGAACGAGGCGCTCTTCGTGCTGGAGAAGGAAAGCGCGGGGTACAACCTGTTTCGCGTGCTCGGCGCCGAGCCGTCGCTTGTACTTTCCGGAAAGGCCGTTGTGCGGGCCGACTACGACCGCATTGACGTCAGCCAGGTCCAGACGAATATCCTGGTCCTGAAACTGCACTATGCGTCCTGGCTGGCTGCGGATCGAGGAGTCAACCTGGAGCCCGAGCGCGTCCTGGACGACCCGGTGCCGTTCATGCGCTGCCGCGTCCCGGAAGGCGTGAACGAGTTTGTCATCAGAAAGAAGTAAGGAGACGCGCATGACCATGGGGACATCTGCCGCGTGAAGTCGGATCAGGTGGCCAGCGGGGCCATGAAACTGTCCATTGTGATGCCTGTCTATAACGATGCTGAAACCTTGGAAGCGATTACGGCCAGGGTGTGGGCCAGTGATCCGGGAATGGAAAAGGAACTGATCATCGTTGATGACGGCTCCACGGATGACAGACCTGAACTTGTCGGACATCGAAATCTGTTATAAGGTCTTCCGCCGAGGGGTCCCGCAGAATATCGAACTTAAGGAGAATCGATTCGGGTTTGAGGTGGAAATAACCGCGAAGGCAACGCGCGGAAGACGGCGGAGGATATACGAGGCGCCCATTTCGCGCCATGGCTGCGGGTACGAACAAAGGAAGAAGATCACTTGGCGCGACGGCTTTCGGGCGGCCTAGTGTATTGTGAAGTACCGGCTGTTCTGAAGGGATCTCGACTTGAGTGACCCATGGGACTGGCGCACATGCCGGCCAGGCGGTTTCCCGGGGCGCCGGACCGGGCGTCGGTGGCGCCGGCGCTGAAGCGCCTCCATGCCGCGAGCCAGGCCTACCACGCCATGACCGCCGCGAGCGGCAAGGCCGACGATCTGCGGGTCGGGGTACTGGACTGCCTGGTGCGGGAAGGCGGATTGTACGCGGAGGTGGGGTTCGGCGGACGGCGGACCGACGAGGTGGTTCGCGTGTGGAAGGCGCGCGGTTGGGACGTGGCGCTCGAACGGGACGAATTTCTTCTGCTGCTTCCCGGAGAAGCGACGGCGGCGCTGGAACGGGCCACAGCGCCGGATTCAAGGAACAACGATAGTCCGATTGGACCGGAAACACCATGAAACTATCCATCCTCATGCCTGTGTACGACGAAGCCTCCACGATTGAGGACATACTCGATCGGGCGCTGGCCGCGCCACTGCCGGAAGGCATGGACCGGGAAATCATTGCGGTTGACGACGGGTCGTCGGACGGCTCCCTGGAAATCCTGGAAGCCTGTTCCCGGAAAGATCCGCGAATACGCGCGCTGCGCCACCCGGCAAACCTCGGCAAAGGAGCAGCGGTTCGCACGGCAATCCGGGCGGCTGGCGGGGACTATGCCATCATTCAGGACGCCGACCTGGAGTACGATCCCCGCGACTACGAGCGCCTTCTGACGCCGCTTATAGAGAATGAAGCCGACGTGGTTTATGGGTCCCGCTTCGCCTCGGCACAGTACCGGCGCGTGTTCTTTTTCTGGCACGGTGTCGCCAACAGGTTCCTGACGACGTTTTCGAACATGTTGACCGACTTGAACCTGACTGACATTGAAACCGGCTACAAGGCCTTCCGCATGAGCGTGCTCAAGACCATACCGATCCGTTCCGACCGGTTTGGCTTCGAACCGGAGATCACGGCCAAGATCGCGAAACGGAAACTTAGGATATTTGAAACCGCCGTCAACTACAACGGGCGGACTTATTCCGAAGGCAAGAAGATTGGCGCATGGGACGCGGTGCAGACCGGATGGGTCATTCTGAAGTACTTCTTCATTGACGACCTGTACGATGGCAGCTACGGCGAGATCACTCTTCGAAGCATGGAACAGGCGTCACGCTTCACGGAATGGCTGATGGACGTGGTTCGGCCGCACATGAAAGGAATCATTCTGGAAGTGGGCGCCGGGATCGGGAACAACGTGAGGGCGCTGATGGGGACCGGCCGGGTCATTGCCGCCGAGTCGGACCCCGAATACCTCCGTGTACTCCGAAATGCTTTCATAGGCCGGCGGAGGATTCAAGTGGTGGAATGGGATGTGACCCTTCCGCCGCCGGAGATTTCCATGGTTGACTCAGTCTTGTGTTCGAATGTTCTGGAGCACACCGAAGCCCAGACGGCATGCTTGAAGAATATCCTGGCCGTTCTGAAACCCGGGGGGCGCGCGGTGTTCGTTGTGCCCAACTTGCCGTCACTGTTCGGGTCCGTGGACAAGGCGATCGGGCATTTTCGCAGATACAACAAGGACATCTTCCGTGGAGAACTGGAGGACGCCGGGTTCCAGGTCGAATCGAGGCTCACTCTGAACAAGGCGGGCGTCATCGGATGGTTCCTGAATTCCCGCGTCCTGAGGCGCAAGACGCTGGGGCGCTGGCAACTCAAGTGTTTTGACATGCTGGTTCCTCTCTTTCGCCTGGCGGATCGGTTGATTCCGTGGCCCGGCCTGTCGCTGGTTGTGGTGGCAGTCAAACGAGATCCGCGCGCCGCAAGTCGAGTTCCTGCTCTCTCTCATTCGGAGCGGCGAAGTCTACGCGGATGTCGGCTGCGGGGTAGGAACTGTGGCCAGTCTGGCGGGGCGGGTCGCCAGAATCCATGGATTCGATATCTCGGCGCAGGCAATCGAAATTGCTCGGGAAGCGCGCGTGGGACTGGATGTCGAATTCGCGCGCGCTGGCGCCGAGAATCTCCCCATGAAAGACGAACACGTGGCCGGCTGTTATGCGTTCGAGGTCCTGGAGCATGTCTGGGATCCCATGGCGGTCCTGCGCGAAATGGCGCGGATCACCCGGCCCGGCGGGTTCATCCTGGTTTCCGCGCCGCTGGCGTTCTCGCTGGATCTGCGCCTGGACAAGCGTCGGGCCGTTCGAGCGGTGGAGACCGTGTTGGCGGGCGCGCGGCTCGCACTGGACCGGCTCAGCGGGCAAGTCTGCCGGCACCTCGAGCCCCGGCTCGACGGGGAAGTCTTCCCCGACTGCGACATGATCACGGCGCTGGCGCCGGCGGCGCTGGCCAGAGCCGTCGAGCGGATGGGCTGCGCGGTGGACTTCTGGGACACCATGTACATGCGCGCGCACCGCCATGGGGCAACGACGGACTTGGCTTTCCAGCGGAAGACCGCGCATTGGTTCTACCGCCATTTCGGGGACCATCTGCTGCTGCTGGCGCACAGGAAGCGATGAAGATTGCCATTGCCAGTTCGGGATTGGGGCACGTGGCGCGGGGCATTGAGACGTGGGCCGCGGATACGGCGCGAGCGCTGGCGGAGCGGGGGGTGGACGTGACGCTGTTCGCCGGGGGAAAAGTCGAAGAGGGCAAGCAGGTTTCAGGTTTCAGGTGTCAGGTGTCGGGGGAGAGCTGTCAGGCGCCGGGAGTCGGCAATCGTTTGTCGGTTGTCGGTGTTCGTAGTTCGGGAAGCGGCAGAGAACAAAGAGAAGAATCTTCGCGGAAGATCGCAGAGGACGCGAAGGATGAATGGGCGCGGATGAGTGATCAGCGCGCGGTGTCCAGAGAGGCCCATTCGGACTCCTCTTTTCCGTCCCCAGCTTCATCCCTCATTCTTCATCCTCCATCCCTTTCTTCTCCAATGATCATCCCGTTGGGCTGTTTCAAACGCGATGGGCGGTTTGCGCGGGCGCTGGCGCGAGTGACGCCGGGATTCGCCTGGCGCTGGGGGCTGAAGTCGGCGTACGGTTGGGAACAGTTCTCGTTCTGGTGGCGGCTGTGGCCGCGTTTGCGGCGGGGCGGCTTCGATATTCTCCACGCGCAGGACCCAATGCTGGCGTATTGGTGCCGGAAGTTCCGGAGACTCGGGCTCGTCCGGACCCGCGAGATACTGGCGCACGGGACCGAGGAACCCGCGGAGTTCATCGGGCGGCTCGAGTTTGTACAGCACCTGGCGCCTTGGCATCTTGAGCAGGCGCGCCGGCCTGAGGGTTCGGGGTTCAGGGTTCGGGGTTCAGATAGAAAGGGCCGAGATGTGGAAGGTGGAAGAGACGTTCGGGGTTTCATATCCCACGTTCCAACTTCCACGTCCCACACTCTACCATCCACTCCGACGCTCTGGTTCTCGATCCCCAACTTCGTGGACGTCGAGCGATTCAAGCCCGATCCGGAGGCGAGGCTGGCCGTCCGGAGCGAACTGGGCATCAGTGACGACGCGTTTGTCGCGATTGCGGTTGGAGCGCTGAAGCGGAACCATAAGCGGGTGGACTGGCTGATCGGCGAATTCGCGGCGTTTGCGGCGGCCGAGCGGGAAAGTGAGCAGTCATCAATAGTCAGCGGACGGGTGTCAGGCGTCAGGTGTCAGGTGTCAGGAGGGGAAGAGGTGGGAGGTGGGAGGAGGAGGAGGATGGAGAGTGGAAGACGAAGAGAAGAATCGGAACAGCAAATCGTGGAGAACGCGAAGAAGGCAGTTGCCTCTTCCACCTTCCACCTTCCACCTTCCACTCCGACACTCCTACTGGTCGGCGCGTCCACCCCGGAGACTGCGGGGCTGGCGGATGAAGCGCGGGAGAAGGCGGGCGAGCGGATCGTGCTGCTCTGGGACCGGCCGCGCGAGGCCATGCCTGGCCTGCTGGCTGCAGCGGACGTGTTTGTGCACGCGGCCCTGTTCGAGATGATGCCGATCGCTTTCCTGGAGGCGGCGGCCTGCGGGCTGCCCCTGATCTCGCGCGGGCACCCGGTCATGCGGTGGATCATGAGAAGTGAAGCTGGGAACTGGAAACTGGAAATGGGGAACGGGGAAGAGAATCCGCGTGCCTTGGAGCGATTGCCCGGGGGATGGGTTGTGGACATGACCCGGCCCGGCGCGCTGGCCGGGGCGCTGGAGCAGCTCCGGAAGGAGCCGGCGTTGCTGAAGGAAGCGGGCCGGATGGCCCGGCAACGGGCGGCGCAAGTGTTCTCGAAAGAGGCCGTGGTGGGACGGTATATCTCGATGTACGAGGCCGTGATGGGAGAGAAGATCGGCGCTTGACCCGGGAGGCGCGTCGGGCTTACTATTTGCGCCGGAGAATGATATGAATGCGACAGTCGGAGATGGCGTGGTTCAGGAGTTCGCTCAGCGTGTTCGCTCTCTGCTCGGAGCGAAACTGCACGCGATCTACCTGTTCGGAAGCCGGGCCCGGGTGGAGGCCGCGATGGATTCCGACTATGACCTCCTCCTGGAGACATCTGTCAGGCTCGCGTCGGATGAACGCGACAGAGTGGCGGACATCACCGTGGACCTGTCCGGTCGGAACCGGGTGATCCTGGACGTGCACTATGACCTGTGCGGCAGGATGCACGGCGCGCGGAGGTTCCTGACTCCTTTTCGGGCCAGAGTCTTGAGCGATGGAGTTCTGTTGTGACGCCGTCTCCTGAGGAACGAGAGTCCGTGGTTCGGCTGCGTTTGGCGAATGCTGACGAGGCTCTGTCGGACGCCCTTGCACTCCTGGATCGGGGATCGCTGCGTGGTGCGGCCGATCGAACATACTACGCCGCTTTTCACGCCGTGTCGGCGCTTGCGCTGTCGCAGGGCAAGGTCTTTGCCAAGCATCAGGGAGTGATCAGTTTTTTCCATGCGGATTGCGTTCGGACGGGGCAGTTTGACGCTTGTCACGGACGCGCCCTTCAACAGGCGTTCGAGGCTCGGACCGAGGCCGACTATGAGGACGACGCGATCTTGGATCGGGAGACGGTCTCTGGACGACTGGCCGACGTGAGGAAGTTGATTGAGGCCATCAAGGCCGTGTTGCCGTCGCCGGGCGCCTAGAGAAGGCGCGCGGACGTTTTTCGGAGGATCCCCAGCCTCTCCTTATTGATTCGTTGATTCGACGATTGGTTGATTGGGGCGTTCCGGCTTGCTGTTTGCCCGCGCATTTCGCAACTCCGAGGCGGGCAGCAGCGTTGGCGTCCCGCAACGCATCGGCCAGTCCGCCGGGCGAATGATCCGATCAACGAATGAACAAATCATCAAATCAGCGAATGAACCAATCCTACAAACCACCGGTGAGCGTGATCATTCCCGCCTACAACGCCGCAGCCACGATTCGCGTGGCGTTGCAATCCGTGGCCGCCCGAGACGTTGCCGGGGTCGAAGTGATCGTGGTGGACGATGCCTCGACGGATGGGACCGCCGAGGAAGTGTTGGAGAAGGTGTCAGGTGTTGGGTGTGAGGTGGAAGGTGGAAGGGAACAAGAAAGAGAAGAGTCCGAACAGAAGATCGCCGAGGCAGCAGAAGCTGACCCGACACGCACCGACTACCGACCACCGACCACCGGCTACCCCCCACCTCCCACCTTCTACCCTCGACGCTCCAACACCACGACACTCCGACACCCCGATACTCCGACACCCCGATACTCCGACACGCTTCTCCGCCTGATACGACCGGAGACGAATGCCGGCCCGGCGGCGGCGCGGAACCGGGGGATCCGGGAGGCGCGCGGGGAGTGGATCGCGTTCCTGGACGCGGACGACGCGTGGCTGCCAGGCAAGCTGGCGCTGCAACTCGCGCTGGCTGCGGAGCATCCGGAGGTGGATATGTGGTGCGGGGAAGTAGAGGATGCCGAATGCGGAATGCTGAATGCTGAAGGAAAGAAAAAGGCTGCGGAGAATGTCGAACATCGAATATCGAATGTTGAAGACGGAATGGAAGAGGAAGCGCGGGGTTCAACATCTCCGGATTCAGCCTTCAGCCTTCAGCCTTCAGCCTTTTCTTTGCCGTCCGACGGCATCCGGCATCCAGCCTTCCATTTGCTTCCCCTGGAAGAACTCGCCGTCTCCAACCCGGTGGCGACGTCCACGGTGCTGATCCGGAAGAGAGCGCTGGAGGAGGCGGGCGGGTTCGACGAGCGGTTCCGGGGCCCGGAGGACTACGATCTGTGGATCCGGGTGGCGGCCCGCGGCCGCGTGGCGAAAATCGGGCGCGCGCTGGCCCGGCAGCGGCGGCGGCCGGGCAGCCTGAGCATGGACGACCGGCGGTTTCTGCCCGAGGTGCTGCGCGTGCTGGACAAGGCGTACGGGGCGGCCGGGGCGCTGGCGCGGCTGAGGCCGCTGCGGCGGCGGGCTCTGGCCGAGCAGTACTTCTCGGCGTCGTGGATGGCGTTCGGCCGCGGGGATCGCCCGAGGGCCGTGGGGTTGCTGCTGCGCTCGTGGCTCGCGTGCCCGGCGCGGATCTCGAAGGAACGAATTGATCGGCTGTTGCGTCTGAAGCTGCTGGCGCGCTACTGGGGAAGGAAATGGGTTCAGGATGGTAACTACTCAGCAGGCATCCCGCGGCGGGATGCCTGCTGAGGTAAAAGGGGCAAGCCCGCGCTGGAGTCATGGGTA
>JASEHE010000089.1 GCA_030018915.1 Verrucomicrobiota bacterium | reverse complement strand
CGAAACGTGCACGTCGCCCGTCAAACTCCATCTATTACCGCGCACAATATGGCAGGGCCAAGCGTGCGCGCCCACACAAATGTGCGCGGCGCGCCTTGCCAGCCCTGCCACTGCGTCACTGACCGGTTACCTCTGTCCCCTCATTCCTCTTGACTCCCCCCCGCTTCTCTCTCAGGATGCCCCTGCTCGCCTGCGCCGGAGACTGCCACGGCGGCAGGATCCGCGCTCGCGTATCCGGGCGACTCGCCGCGGAGTCACACAATGCAGGAAACGGACAACGCTCTCAGCATGGACACGCTCGCCTCGCTATGCAAGCGGCGCGGCTTCATCTTCTCAAGTTCCGAAATCTACGGCGGCATCAACGGTTTCTGGGACTACGGCCCGCTCGGCGCCGAACTCAAGCGCAATATCCGCGACGTCTGGTGGCGCGACCTCGTTCGGAATCGCGACAACGTCGTCGGCCTCGACGCCTCCATCGTCATGCACCCGCGCGTCTGGGAGGCCTCCGGCCACCTCGCCGGATTCGCCGACCCAATGGTTGACTGCCGGGTGTGCAAAAGGCGGCACAAAGCCGACAACCTCTGCGAGAAACAGGGCCGCAAATTGATCAAGACCGAGACCGGCCACCGTCTTCCCGAGGGAGTCCGCTGCGCCTGCGGCTCCGACGATCTCACGGAGCCGCGCGCGTTTCATCTCATGTTCAAGACTTTCGTCGGGCCGGTCGAAGACGAGTCGGCGGTCGCCTACCTACGACCGGAAACCGCCCAGGGCATTTTTGCCGATTTCGGCAACGTTCTCGCCACGTCCCGCCAGAAGACGCCGTTCGGCATCGCCCAGATCGGCAAGGCGTTCCGCAACGAGATCAATCCGCGCAATTACACCTTCCGCTCGCGCGAGTTCGAGCAGATGGAGATCGAGTTCTTCATCAAGCCCGACGAAGCCGTCGAGGCCGTCGCCGGCCGCGTCGCGCGCTGGACCGACGACGCCGATCTCACCGCGCCGCAACCGGACTGGGGCTGGGAACTGTGGCACCGCTACTGGGTCGCCCAACGCGCGAAGTTCTACGCCTCCATCGGTCTCGGCGCCGACACGATCGAGTATTACTGGCAGACGCCCGAGGAGCTCGCGCACTACGCCAAAGCCTGCGTGGACATCCAGTTCAAGTTCCCGTTCGGCGCCCAGGAACTCGAGGGCATCGCCGCGCGGGGCGACTACGACCTCGTCCAGCATCAGGCCTTCTCCGGCAAATCGCTCGAGTATTTCGACGAGGAGCTCAAGGCCGCCTGCGCAGGGTGGTCCGACGAGCGGAAACACGCGCTCGTGACCCGCAAGATCGCCGAGCAGCAGGCCCGTGGCGCCTGCGGCATGAGCGTGGACCAGGTCCGCGCCTGGTGCGGCCGCCTGTTCGACGGCTTCTATGTTCCACATGTCATCGAGCCGTCGGCCGGCGTGGACCGCATCGCGCTCGCCCTGCTCTGCAACGCATACCGCGAGGAGTGGATTCCCGCCAAGGCGGACGAAAGCGGCCCAAAGCCGCCGGTCATCCATGGCTGGTTCGGCCGGCCTCCGCCGGCCGGCTACGACGTCCGCGGCGTCCTGCGGTTTCACCCGCGCATTGCCCCGGTCAAGGTCGCCGTCTTTCCACTGCTCAAAAACAAGCCCGACCTTGTGGCCAAAGCGCGCGCCATCTTCGAAGACCTCCGAAGTGTCTGGCAGTGCTTCTTCGACACGGCCGGGGCGATCGGCCGGCGTTACCGCCGCCAGGATGAAATCGGCACTCCATTCGCCGTCACAGTGGACTTCCAGACTCTCCAGGACAACACCGTGACCCTGCGGGATCGCGACACCATGGAGCAGGTCCGCCTGCCGGCCGACCGGCTCACGGCAACCTTGACGGAGAAGCTGTCATGATGTCCGCGCGCACCCAGCTTGCCCGTCTGCCCGCCGCCGGCCCCAAGCCGCCCCGCCGCGCCGCATGTGCGACGGCCGTTCCGGACCGCCGGGCCGCATGCTCACTGAACTGCGCCGAGGACGATCTTGGCTTTGCGCGGGTTGATCTGCACCGAGCGCGGCGTCGTGGCATGCCCGAAGCGATCTACTGCCCGGGCAAGACGCCGGCGCAGGTTGTTCGCATCATGAAGTCCATTCACGCGGCCAGCCAGGACATCCTGGCCACGCGGGCCGAGCCGGCGCTCTACCGGGCCGTCCGCCGCGCCATTCCCAAGGCCGTCTATCACGAACACGCGCGCGCTATAACGCTCGACTTCGGCCCGCGCCGCAAACCCGTCGGACTCGTGGCCGTCGTCAGCGCCGGAACTACCGACGCGCCGGTGGCCGAAGAAGCCGCCCTAACCGCCGAGCGCATGGGCGCGCGCGTCGAACGCGTCTACGATGTCGGCGTCGCCGGCCTGCACCGGCTCGTGAGGCGCGTTGATCTTCTCCGTTCGGCCCGGGCCGTCGTTGTCGTGGCCGGCATGGAAGGCGCCCTGCCTTCCGTGGTCGGCGGGCTGATCGCCCGGCCGGTCATCGCCGTGCCGACCAGCGTCGGTTACGGCGCGTCAATGAAGGGCGTCGCCGCGCTCTTGGCCATGCTCAACTCCTGCGTGCCGGGCGTGACCGTCGTGAACATAGATAACGGCTTCGGCGCCGGCGTGGCCGCCGCCATGATCAACGAGACATGCCGCTGAACGCCGATTTTTGCGCGAAGATTCTTGTGACACTCATGGCCAACTTCTTGTGCGAAGTTCTTGCGCCTTCTGCGCCTTTTATGGTTCCTTTTCAATAGGCTTTCTCAAGAGCGCCAGAAAAACCACAAGAGGCGCAAAAGCCGCGAAAAACGGAATTATGAAGATTCTTCGATTCGACAGCGTGGGCGGGGCTAGCGGCGACATGATCCTCGCCGCGCTCCTCGACCTCGGCGCCGACCCACGGGCCATCCGAAAGCAACTGGCTGCTCTGCCGATCGAGAAGTTTAAGATTCAGGCGGAGAAAGCCGCGGAAAACAGTCTGACCGGCTGCCGGGTCAAGGTCGTCATCCCACGCGCCGCCGCCCACGAATCGCGTTGCCTCGACGACATCCGCCGGCTCATCCGTGGGAGTAAGCTCCCGCGCCTCGCCAAAGTCCGCAGCCTGCAGGTGTTCCAATGCCTGGCCGAAGCCGAGGCCCGGGCGCACCGAACCACGCCCGGCAAGGTCCGCTTTCACGAGGTCGGCGCCGCGGATTCCATCGTGGACATCGTGGGATCATGTCTCGCCCTGGAAATGCTCCGGATCGAGGCTGTGAGCGTCGGGCTGCTTCCACAGGGCAGCGGGACCGTCGCATGCGACCACGGCGTTCTGACCGTGCCCGCCCCAGCGACCGTAGAAATCCTCAAAGGGCATCCGATCCTGCTGACCGACGAAACGAGCGAGTTAGTCACCCCCACGGGCGCCGCCCTGCTCATGACGTGGAAGAAGATACTGCCGGTGGCGGAAGACCCAGTCGAGGGGGCCATCGCGCGGACGGGGCACGGCTTCGGACACCGTCAACTAAAGGGCCGGCCCAATCTCCTGCGCGCCATGCTGTTGGAGTCCGCCTCCGCCCATTGCGGCGCGCGCCGGGCCGCAGCTTCGTCCGGAGGCTTCGCCGGGCGAGACGAGTGCCTCGTCCTGGAATGCAACGTGGACGACATGACCCCGGAGCTTTTCGGCGCGCTCCTCGACCGGCTCATGGAAAAGAGCGCGCTGGATGCCTTCCTGACGCCTGTTCAGATGAAGAAGCAGCGGCCGGGAATGCTTTTGACCGTGTTGTGCCAGCCCGGCGACCGGGACGCGCTGCTCGATCTGATCTTCCGCGAGAGCACAACGTTCGGCGTCCGGGAATATCCGGCGCGGCGGACCGTGCTGGCCCGCCGGCATGTCGAGGCGAAGACGTCCTACGGCCGAATCCGGGTCAAGGTTGGAACCTGGCAAGGCGCCGCCGTCACGCGCGCGCCCGAGTACGAAGACTGCCTCAAAGCAGCCAATCGGCGCAACGTCCCTCTGCGCTCGGTCTATGAGGCCGCTCTGCGCGCTTTGCCCTAGCCCCGTTTGCGCCCGCCAGGCTGGCGCATCATTACGCGACCACGTTGTCGTGCGGGCGCGTGACTCGCATGGCACTGGGTATAAAAGACCGAAAACGCGCTGAGGGCGATATCCTCCATCGTGTGCTTCTTGTCCTTGCCCGCGCGTCGGTCGTGAAAAGCGGCTAGGCGCGCTACAGCCGCCGGATCACATCAACCTCCGCCTTAAGGATGGCTTCGAGCATCACCGGAGCGCCCTCCGCGGCGCGCAACTCATCCAGCATTGTCGTGCTTTGGATCATCGTGCACAGCCGCGCGAGGGTGTGCAGGTGAATTCGGTCGTCCTGACAGCATACCAGGAAGAATAGACTCGTCGGCGTGCCGTCCTCCGAGCCGGCATGGATCGGCTGGGTGACGCGGCCCAGCACGATGAAGGAATCAAGGAAAACATGCGGCTCATGATGCCGGGGATGCAGCAGGGCCACTCCGTTGCTCAGCGCTGTCGAACAGAGGTGTTCCCGCTCCTGAAGGCTCTGCAACAAATCCATCGGATCACAGACCAGTTCCGTGCGCTCGGCCAGCGCCATCATGTCGCGCAGGATTGAGGGCTTAGTCTTGGAGCTCAGGGCCGGAGCAATCCGGTCCGGGGTGATGAACTCCGGCATCAGGGCATGGCCCGGCGAGAGGTCATGATGCCTGGCCGAGGATTTCCTGTGATACTCGTAAAGATGGTTGCCCGAGAGTCCCAGAATACGCTGCGAAGCCCAGACGTCAATCTGCTGTTTGCGGAAGACAATCCGCTCGCCCTGCTTCTCGTGTGGGATTCCGTCGCGCTTCACCAATGTCTCGAGATCCTGCCGCTGAAGATGCAGGTAGTCCGCTGCTTCGCCCATGCTCAACGTCCGATGCGGCACAGGTCTTCTCCGTGGTTTCCGGTTCGCGTTCGCCTGTCATGCGGCGACTCCGCGCCCCGGCAAACCCGTAATACTACGACTCGGGCCGCCCGCGCGCAAGGAACTTCCGGCAATATAAATGGAATTGAAAGGGACAAGGCCGGATGGTACAACCTGGCTGGCTCACGCGAGTCGCAGCCGGACCGTAATGAGGGCCGCTATGCGCGAACCGATTTCTGCCTGCATCATCACGTACAACGAGGAATACAAAATCGGACGCTGCCTTCGCAGCGTGACGTGGTGCGACGAAATCGTCATCCTCGACAGCTTCAGCACTGATCGCACCTTTGAAATCTGCCGGCGCTACACGGACCGGATTCGGCAGAACGTCTGGCTCGGCTACGTGGGCCAGCGCAATCTGGCCCGCGACATGGCCCAACACCCCTGGATTCTCTTCCTGGACGCGGACGAGGAAGTGTCACCGGCCCTGCGCGACGAAATCCTTGCCGAGTTCGAGCGCGGGACAGGCGACTGTGTCGGGTACGAGTTTCCCCGCCTCGTCTATTACCTCGGCCGCTGGATTCGCCACGGCGAGTGGCACCCGGATATCAAGCTCCGCCTGTTTCGCAAGACCGACGGGCACTCCGAGGGCGAGGAACCCCACGACCGGATCGCGGTCCGCGGGCCTGTCAAGCGGCTGAAGAACCCGATTTGGCACTACACCTACGACGACATCCGCGACCAACTGGCGACGCTCAACCGCTTCTCCGGCATTACTGCGCAGCAGCGCTTCGTCCAACGGCGCCCGTTCCACTGGCTGGACCTCCTGCTGAGGCCGCCCTTTCGCTTTTTGAGGTCCTATTTCCTGCGCGGCGGCATCCTCGACGGCGCCCATGGGTTCATCATCGCGGTCCTCTCCGCCTACGGCGCGTTCGTGAAGTACGCCAAGATTTGGGAGATCGAACACCAGCGATTCGCCGAATCCCGCACAGCGCCGAATGAGCCGCCCGACCGCCCGGTCCAAGAGGGGCGCAGTCGCTGACTTCAGATTTGTTAGTGACACCGTCTCCGCAAGGTGGCGCAGGGCGTCCTCGACCTGCGCCTCTTCGGCCTCCGCGCTTGTCCGGCGCGCCTCGCCGCAGCCCGGCGGGAGGCCGTATCCGCTCTGGTCTATCCCGCCGTGGATCGCGCGAAATCGCGTCCTTCGTTTCCCTCCGTTGACACGCCCCGAGTTGCCCGATATGCTCTCCGCAATGATTCCTCAGTGGATCATCGAAAAGAAGCGCGACGGGAACGCCTTGTCCGAGGAGGAAATCCGCTCCTTCATCGCCGGCTACGCCCGCGGCGACATCCCAGAGTGTCAGATGGCCGCGCTCGCCATGGCCATCTTCTTCCGCAGCATGTCCTTCGACGAGGTTACTGTGCTGACCGACGCCATGATGCGCTCCGGCGCCACGCTCGACACCGCCTCCGTGCCACAGCCGAAGATTGACAAGCACTCCACTGGCGGCGTCGGCGACAAGGTCTCCCTGTCCCTTGCCCCGCTCGTCGCCTGCTGCGGCGTGGCCGTGCCCATGATCTCCGGCTGCGGCCTCGGTATCACCGGCGGCACCCTGGACAAGCTGGAATCCATTCCCGGCTACCGCGCCGATCTCTCGATCGCGGAATTCCTTGAGGTCGTCCGGACCTGTGGCTGCTCGATCATCGGCCAGACGGCCGAACTCGCGCCGGCCGACAAGAAACTCTACGCCCTGCGCGATGTCACGGGCACCGTCCCCTCGATCCCGCTCATCGCGGCAAGCATCATGTCCAAGAAGTTTGCCGAGGGTATTGACGGGCTGGCGCTCGATGTCAAATGGGGCAAGGGCGCGTTCATGAAGACGCGCCCACTCTCCCGCGCGCTTGCGCAAACCATGCTCGAGATCGGCCGCCGCATGGGCAAACGCATGACCGCCGTCATTACGGACATGAACCAGCCGCTCGGCCGCGCGGTCGGCAACGCGTTGGAGATCGCCGAAATCGTTGACGTCCTCTGCGGCCGCGCGGCCCGGCCGACATGGAAAAGATCACCCTGGAACTTGCTTGGCGCATGCTGCGCCTGGCCGGAAAAGCGGACGAGCGCAAGGCCGCTTTCCGGCAACTGCGGCAGCGCCTCCGCTCCGGCGCCGCGTTGGCGAAGTTCCGCGAGATGGTCCGCCTACACGGCGGCTCCGTCGAAGCCATTGACGATCCTGCCCGACTGCCCCAGGCCGCGCTCCACGCCGAACACTCGGCGCCACGAGGTGGCTGGGTGGCGGCGGCCGACGCGGGAGTTCTGGGCAGGGCCTGCTTCGTGCTCGGCGCCGGGCGCAAGCGGACCACCGACCGGATTGACCACGCCGTCGGCCTGAGCGGGATCGCCAAGATCGGCGAGCGAGTCGATCCCGGCCGGCCGCTGGCGATCATCCATGCGAACGATCCCGCGCTGCTGGACGAAGCGCGGGGCATGCTGAAAGACGCCTTTGCGATCTCCGATAGACCGGTCAAGCCGCTGCGGCTGATTAATGAAGTCAATCATTCTGAATGCGCGAGATTCATATGCGAATGAAAACGCCTGATGCCCTGCTCGAGGTCGCGGCGACCGCCGCCGGCAACGCTTACTGCCCATGCTCTCACTGCCGTGTCGGGGCCGCGCTGTTGTGCGCGGACGGCAAGGTCTTCCGCGGTTGCAACGTCGAGAATGCGTCCTGCGGCCTGACCGTCTGCGCCGAGCGCGCGGCGTTCTTCACGGCCGTGTCGGCCGGCCGCCGAAAGTTCACGGCCATGGCGATTGTGGCAGGTTCGGAGTGGCCGGTAGTCGGTTATCGGTGGTCGGCGGTCGGCGGTCTGCCAACCGAAAACACCGTGAAGGCGGGTCGGTGGTCGGCGGTCAGCCTTCGCTCCCTCAATTCAGCCCTCAACCCTGCGCTTTCAGCCTTTCTCCTCCATATCCATGCGGCGCCTGCCGGCAGGTCATGGCCGAGTTCTGCGGACCGGATTTCCGCATCTATGTCGCCAGGCTCGATGCGCCGGAGGAATACGAGGAATTGAAACTCGGCCGGCTGCTTCCGAAAGCCTTCCGCGTCTCGCGACGATAACCCGGAGACCTTTGATAGAGCCGTCAGTTCCGTCTGGATTCCGCGCGCGGAGCGGGGGAAGGCGGCTCTGGCGGTTCCTGCCGGACAGCCTGAACGGCATGTGGCTCAGGCGCGGATGGGAGCGATTCCGGCTGTCGGCCTTTGAGCCAGAACCACCATGCGGCGACCCCAACCAGCGCGATCGTTCCGAGGACCCACGCCAAGCGCGGAAAGAGACGACCGGCTGAGCCGGCTTCAGCCTCATACGCTTGGATCCCGTACTTCAGGGTGCTTTTTCCGCTGCGCAGAAAACGGCTGGTCTTGTTTGGGTCTTCATTCATGCCTTTGGACAATACCCTTTTGTCCGGCATTCAGGAAGTAAAAAGGGCATAGCGCCGAAAAGGAGAGGTTTCTGCCAATCCCTTTGCAACTCCCGGAATCGCGGCTTGACACTCTATTTTGCCCTTTGATAAGCAGGGCATACTCTTCCACTTGCATGGGCGCTTAGCTCAGTTGGCAGAGCACTTGGATCACACCCAAGGGGTCACAGGTTCAAGTCCTGTAGCGCCCACCATACAGAACGTCCCGCGTTTTCCGACGCGGGAC
>JASEHE010000088.1 GCA_030018915.1 Verrucomicrobiota bacterium | reverse complement strand
GTGCTGAGGGAGTTGGCTGGGGCCAATTCCTTCAGGTGCCCGCCCGCAGCGGGCGGGCACCTGAGTAGTTACAATACGGGCATGGTAATGGAGCCGCATGCTCAGAGGAGTTTACCCCACAACTAACGATTAGCGGCCCTATCCTCTGGGGCTGTGGGAATCGAGGCCAGGCGAAGAAGGTGGAGCGGGAGAAGGGAGTCGAACCCTCGACGTTCAGCTTGGGAAGCTGACATTCTGCCGCTGAATTACTCCCGCATTCTGACAGTGTCTTTACTTTATCACAGGCTCGTATCCGTTCAATCCTTTTTGTTGATGCCCGGGCGCCGGGCGGCGTCACGATTCTATCCTCTCATCAAGCCGCAGCCAGGCAGTCCCCAAAAATCCGCCGGACGAAAGGCCTTTGACTACCGGAATGTCCTGCCCTAGAATACCCGTGATGATTGGGGCCGGTTTGGCGGCCGGCTGCGCGGAGAATAGGTCCGGCGCCGGAGAGGCCGGTGGAATGCGATGACCCCCCTTTTTGCGCGCTATTTGAAAATCGTTACCGCGTGGCACGTGGGACTGCTGGTCGCGGCCGGCTTGGGCTCCGCGGTCCACGGGTGTACGCGGAACAGCCCGACGCCAATCATTCCGGTGGGACTGATTCTGGACGCGTCTTTCGAGGCCGGCGCGTTCGGGGACTCGGCGTATTCAGCCCAAGCAGAGCCGTCCGGCAAAGCGCCTGCGCCGTTGCCTCAGCCTCAGCCGGACCGGAAACCGCCGGCGCGCGCCATCTCCAAGACGGGCAGCAAGCCGAATGTTGCCCTCAACAGGCTTTCGTCCAACCGACAGTCCGGCGCTCAACCCCAGCCGCGACCGCAGATCGCCCGGAGGAACATGGAACGTCTGAAGGATATCCTGAACAAGAACTCAGGCGTGACTGTGTCCGCGGGCGGCACGGGCGGCCCATCTTTCGGAAGTCCCGCGGGCTCGCCGAACGTTGCGGCGGCAATCGTGGACGACGAAATGCGCGGGCTGTCACTGATCCGGCAGACGTTCTACGATGCATGGACGTTGCGCCCGAGCGAAGACGAAGTCGGGAAGTCCATAGCGGACGTCGCGTTTCGGTTCGACAGCGAGGGGCGGATTCTAAGCCGGGAACTGGCGAGGAGTTCGGGGCACAAGGACATGGACAAATCGGCCATGGATGCGGCGGGGGCCGTCGAACAGATCATCGGGTTCTCGGAGGAATTCCTCCGGCGGCACGACTATCGTCTTGTCGTCGCGTTTCAGTTGGGAGAGGAATGAAGCATGAAGAAATGGGTGGCGACGATTACGCTGGTCGTTGTGGCGGAAATGACGGCTTTCGGCCAGGACGTGAGGATAGTCCGGCCAGGGATGGAGATCTCGAGCATTGACATTTCCGCGTTCCGGATCGAGGAGGGTGGACAGGGGGCGCTCTTTCTGAGGACCTTGGAGAGCGATCTGGATCGTTCCGGCTGGTTCGTCCTTTCGAAGCGTGGCGGCGCGGCCATCACTCTGGATGGTTCCTATTCGGAATCCGCCGGCCGGGCCTCGGTCTACGGCGACTTGAACAACCGCGCTATGGGGCGGAACTTTTTCCGCAAGACCTTCGATGATCGAAAGACGGCCGCGCGAAAGCTGGCCCACCAGTTGGCCGACGAGATCGTGCGGGCCGTCAAGAACGCGCCGGGCATCGCCGCGACCCGAATCGCCATGGTGGGCGCGCGGAGCGGGAAGAAAAGCGTGTACCTGTGCGACGCGGACGGAAGCAACCTTGTCCAGTTGACCAAGGATGACGGCATCTGCCTGGCGCTGGGCTGGGCGCCGGACGGCCGGAGCCTGGTGTACACGTCCTATACGGGCGGCTTTCCGGACGTGTACCGCATAGATCTCGACGCGAATCGGCGGGTGGCGTTGTCGAAGTTTCCAGGGCTCAATGCGTGCGCGGACATTGCGCCCAACGGGAGCGAGATGGCGCTGACGCTGTCGAAGGACGGCAACCCGGACCTGTACGTCATGGGATTAGGGCGAAGGGGCGGGCTTGAGCGTTTGACGCGGACGCCGCACGCGGCGGAGGCGAGTCCGTCCTGGTCGCCTGACGGCAAACGGGTGGTGTACGTGTCGGACCAGGCCGGCACGCCGCAGCTCTACGTGACGGACCGTGGCGGCCGGGCGGCGAAGCGGGTCACGTTCGTCGGCAACGAGAACGTGGCGCCGGACTGGGGTCCGAACGGAGCGATCGCATACAGCAGCCGGCGGGCGGGCCGCTACGTGGTCTACGCGCTGGACCCCGACACGCAGGTGGAGCGGCAGGTGTCGGGCGCGGATGCGGATTACGAGGACCCGTCCTGGGCGCCGGACGGGCGGCACATCGTGTGCGCGCGGAAGGTGAACTATCATTCGGAAATCTACATTCTTGACAGCAAAGGAGGCAATCCGATACGGTTGTTTCGAATGGAAGGCGAGTGGACCTCGCCGGCGTGGTCACCCAAGTAATGGAAAGGTTGACGATGACAAAGCGAACGTTTCTCTCGGCGGCGGTTTGCGGATTGGGTCTGGTTCTCGGCGCCGGATGCGCCAGCGATGATGCCTCGCAACTGAATCCCGAGGGCATAGGCGCGGACGCGCCGCTTCCGGTTCGGGGCGCGTTGGGCGAGCTGATTGCGAGTCATCCGCTGCAGAGCCAGACGATCTACTTCGACTACGACAGCGCGCGGATCAAGGATTCAGAAACGCCGAAGATTCAGGCGGCGGCGAAGCACCTGATCGAGAATTTTCGCGTCCAGTGCGAACTGGAAGGGCACTGCGACGAGCGAGGAAGCGGCGAATACAACATGTCGCTGGGCGAGCGCCGGGCGCAAGCTGTGCGCGCCGGCCTGATCGGATTCGGGATCGAAGCGTCGAAACTGCACACCAAGAGCTTCGGCGAAGAGAAACCGATTGACCCTGAGCATGACGAATCCGCGTGGCGAAAGAATCGGCGCGTGGAATTTGCGCTGTACAAGTAGGGGAGGGGAATCGGACGGATCGGTCCGATCTTGGAAAGTAAAACGCAATGGCCGCCGGTAGCCGGCGGCTATTGCGTTTCGGAGCCGTGTTTTTCCAAACTGCGAACCGGCGCGTCCAGGATGCGTCGCGCCGATCCTGACGCGCGCCGCTCCCAACCGTTCAGCCGCCGAGCAGGGAGCGGAACCGCGGCTCGTCGAGGACGGGGACTCCGAGTTCGCGGGCCTTGTCGAGTTTGGAGCCGGGTTCGATGCCGGCAACCACGTAGTTGGTCTTGCGGCTGACGGACCCGGCAACCTGCCCGCCGCGCCGGCGGATTTCCTCGGTCGCCTGCCCGCGAGTCATGCCGGCCAGGGTCCCCGTGAGGACGAAGGTCATGCCGGCAAGGGGCGCGGCGGCCGCCGCCGGTCCGCCGGTCTGCGACGGCCGACCCTGGGTGGTGATTCCCAGTTTCCGGAGTCGCGCCAGGATTCTCTGCCCCTGGATGGAAGCGAAGAAATCGAGCAGGCTTTTCGCCACCACTGGGCCGACTTCGGGCAGGGAGTAGCCGGCCAACCGCCGCTTCAGGTTCTCCGTGCCCGCCGTCAACGCTTTGTATTGCCGTTGCCGGGCGAGTCGCTCGGACTCCGATTTGGGTTGGTTGGCCGTGGAACGCGGATTGACGATTCTGGCTTGCTCGCGTTTTTCGTGAAGTTCCACGATGTCCCGGAGAACGGGCGAGCAGGCGACCGCGTCCAAATCGCTGTGGACGGCGGCGATCTGGAAGGCGATGGCCTCGCCGACGTTGGGGATGGCAAGCGCATGCAGCCAGCGGCCGAGCGGCAGGTTTCTTGCGCGCTCGATGGCGGCGACGATCTTCTCGGCGTTCTTGCGGCCAAGCACACGAGTATCTTCGGCGGCGCCGAGATTCAGTTCCGCGAGTTGTTCGACTCGCAGGTCAAAGAGATCGAGCGGTTCCAGGGCGAGGGCGCGTTCCACCAGCGCGTCGGCCACCACGCCGCCCAGGCCTTCGATATCGAGCGCGCCGCGGCCGGCGAAGTGTTCGATGCGCCGGGTCTTCTGGGCCGGGCATTGGAGATTGTTGCAGCGCCAAGCCGCGAAGCCCTCGTCCCGCGCGATCGGGCCGCCGCATTCGGGGCAGCGGTTCCCGATATGCCCGGCGAAATCGAATGGACGGGTGTCGGGCGGGCGTTTCTCCGGAATCGGTCGGATCACGGCCGGAATCACCTTGCCGGCGCGCTCGATGACCACCGTGTCGCCGACGCGAATGTCCTTGCGGCGGATGTCGTCCGCGTTGTGGAGCGTGGCGCGCGAGATTTGGGCGCCTTCGAGGAAGACGGGCTCCAGTTCTGCCACGGGTGTCAGGACGCCGGTTCGGCCGACCTGCACCGTGATGCCCCGCAACAGAGTGACGGCTTCCTTGGCGCGCTCGCGCGGCTTGTAAGCGATGGCGTAGCCGGGGTGGGTGGCCGTGGTCCCGAGTTGTTCCCAGAGACGCATGTTGTTGACCTTGATGACCACGCCATCTATTTCGAACGGCAGTTCTTTCTCGTGTTCGTAGATTTCGGCCGTGCGGCGGACCACTTCGTCCATGTTCCGGCATATCCACCAGAATCGCGGAGTGGACAGCCCGAGCGCCTTGAGCGTTTCCAGAACTTGCGCATGGGTGGCGAAGGCGATGCCCTCCACGATACCCACCCCATAGAACACGCCGCACAATGGGCGCTGGGCCACGACGCGAGGATCGAGCTGCTTGAGCGAGCCGGCGGCGGCGTTGCGCGGGTTGGGGAACGGATCTTCGCCGGCCGCCCGGAGTTGGTCGTTGAGCCGCGTAAAGCCCCGGATATCCATGTAAATCTCGCCCCGGACCTCGATGCGGGACGGCGGGTCCGGTGTGAGCAGCCGCAGCGGAATGCCGCGGATGGTCCTGACGTTGAGCGTAACGTCGTCGCCGGTTTCGCCGTCGCCACGAGTGGCGGCCAGGACGAGCGCTCCGTCTTCGTAGAGGAGGGTGATTGACGCGCCGTCCACCTTGGGCTCGAGCACGTAGTCAATGGTCTCGGCGGGCAGAGCTTTGAGGATGCGGGCATCGAACCGGCGGAGGTCCACCTGGCTTCGCTGGGGGCCTTGCTTTGGGGCGTCGCGGTGGTATGCTTTCTCCAGCGAGAGCATTGGGACGGCATGGGTGACGTGGCGAAATTGTCTAAGCGGCTTGCCGCCGACGCGCCGGGTGGGGGAATCGGGCGTGACGAGGGCGGGGAACCGAGTTTCGAGGCCCAGGAGTTCCCGATACAGATCGTCGTACTCGCGGTCGGAGATTTCGGGCCGCGCTTCGACATAGTAGAGGTGGTTATGCCGGCGGAGTGTCTGGCGCAGATGTTCGATGCGCGCTTGGGCGGCGGGGCGGTTCATCTATTGGCCCAGTATTGAAGCATGAAGCGGGACAGGAAGCACCACCAGAAGAGCAGGCCCGCCCACGCGGCGATCTGTGCCCAGACGGGGATATGGAGCCGGGCCCGGCCGGGCCCGGCTCCGGGCATCTGCTCGGCCATGACAATCGGCTTGGCCTCGGGTTCGATCGTGCTGACGGCGACGGGGCCGGCCTTGCGGATGATCACCTGCCCGGCCAGGAGCCGCTTGATGTCGTTGAGCGCCTCGCTCCAGTTGACGTAGCGATCCTTGCGCTCCTTCATCATGAGGCGCGTGATGAACGCGGCGAGACTTGGAGTGATGCTGGGATCAATGTCCCGCGGATTGCGGAGGAAATCGCTGATTTGCCGCTGGGCGGCGACCATTGGATCGAATTCCTCGAATGGCATTTTGCCGGTGACCATGTGATAGAGCGTGGCGCCCAGCGCGTACATGTCGGTGCGGCAGTCCAGGTTCGGCGAACAGCCGGCCTGTTCCGGAGACATATAGTTGGGCGTGCCGACGAGGGACCAGTCCCCGGAACCGGCGGCGAGCTTGCCGAGCGGATCCGCGATCTTTGCCAGGCCGATGAACGAGACCTTGGCGCAACCATCCTCGTCCACGAGGATGTTCTCGGGCTTGATATTGCGGTGAACGATGTGGGATTCCTTCCACGCGTAGCCGAGCGCCTCGGCCGTATCCCGGACAATCTCCATCGCTTTGCGGTGGCGAATCTTGCCGAGTTGCTTGAGCATCTGGGCCACGCTGACGCCCTCGACATGTTCTATAACGAAGAAGCAGACGCCATCCCTGGAGAGGACGTCATAGACGGCAATGAGATTCGAATGTTTCAGCTTGGCGATGTGACGCCCCTCGGCGAGGAAGTTCCGGACTTCTTCCGGGTCGGCGGCGAGGTTGGGACGCAGAATCTTGATGGCCACCATGCGGTTCAGGCAGGACTGGTTCGCCTTCCAGACGGTCGTGGACAGGTCTTCGCTGATCTTGTCAAGAATATCGAAGCCAGGTATTTTCATGCGCTGGCATGCCTCCGGAACTGGGACTGAGAGGTCGCCGCGCAATCTATAATAAGGCGGCGCCGGAGGCAAGCGCAAGGCTGCGGTAACAAGAGGCGCTCATGTTTTATGAGGATCGCGGTGGCATGCGGCGGAACGGGCGGACACGTGATTCCGGGGCTGGTCGTGGCACGGCGGCTCAAGGAGCGGGGCCATGACGTCGCCCTGTGGGTGGGCGGCCGGACAGTGGAGGATCGCTCCGTATCGGACTGGCGCGGTTCGATCGTTCGAGTGACCGCGACCGGGTTCCAGGGGTTTTCCTGGCGCTCTGTTGCGGCCGCCTGGTTCTTGACGAGCGCGTTCCGGATGTGCTGCGGGATCATGAAGCGCGACCCGCCGGATGCGCTCCTGGCTATGGGTGGCTATGCGTCGGTCGGCCCGGTTTGCGCCGCGCGAAGCCTCGGCATCCCGGTGGTCCTTCACGAGGCTAATGCCATACCTGGCCGCGCCATTTCGTTCCTGGCGCGGTTCTCAGCCTCGGTCGCCATCAGTTTTGAAGCAACCCGCCTCTATCTGAAGCACCCGTCCGTTACGCTCACCGGATATCCGGTGAGAGAAACCCTGCCGGCGGAGCGATTCGGAGCGCCTCTTCAGGCCGGCGTCTTCACGGTTCTGGCGATGGGCGGCAGCCAGGGCGCGCATCGGCTGAACGAGGTCGTCCCCTCAGCGCTGAGCATTGTAAAGAGGCGGGGCGCGCCGGTTCAGGCGGTTCATTTGACCGGGCAGCGCGACGAGGCGGCGGTGCGCGAGGTCTATGCGCGGGAGGGGATTCCCCACGTCGTTCAAGGGTTCATGGCGGAGATGGGGCGAGCGTACGCGTCAGCCGATCTGGCCGTGACGCGCGCCGGCGCCGGGACCTGCGCGGAACTGGCGGTCTGTGGCGTGCCGGCCCTGCTCGTGCCGCTGCCGACCTCGCGGCGGGGCCACCAACTGACGAATGCCAGGTCGCTCGCCGCAACTGGCGGGGCTGACGCGCGTGAGCAGAAGGACCTGACCCCGGAATGGCTGGCGGACCATGTCGCGGCCTTGCAACGGAATCGGAGGAGACTGGCTGCCATGCGGGTGGCACTCGGGAAGCTTGACGCGCGGGGCGCCGCCGAGCGCATCGCCGACTTGGTGGAGAGGGCGGGTGGAAACTTGAAACTTGAAACTTATCTCCCTTGAATTCCGAGGGGTTGTTAGAGGGTAGCGCGGATCAGCACGGCGCTGCGGGTCAGCGGCTCGAGCCGGTAGCGCGTCAGGGCGGCGGGAATGAGGAAGGAACCGCCAGTGGGAAGCGCGTCCGTCCGTCCGGCGGCGGCGACGCGGACCCGCCCGGCGACCACGAAATACGCGTGGAAACTCCGGCCGTCGTGGCGAACGAGTTCGGGAGCGCGGAGCCGCAACCGCATGACGCCGAAATGAGGGCAGCGAACCACGCCGTCATACGCGTTGCCGACCGGACTGACGCGGATGCGCCGCGGCCGGATGCGCCGGGTCGGCCGATCGGTCCATCGGATGACCTTCAGGGCTTGCTCCTGGTGAAGCGCGCGGAGCTTGCCGTCGCGGTCCAGGCGGTCCCAGTCGTAGACGCGGTAGGTGGTGTGGGAATTCTGCTGAATCTCCAGCAGTAGGCAGCCTTTTCCAATGGCATGAACGCGCCCGCCTGGTATGAAGAACGCGCAGCCGGGCGTAGCCGGCAGGGAGCGGAGGAGGCGCGCCACGGCGCCGCGGGCCATGGCGCGGACGAATTCGCGACGGCCTACGCCGGGCCGGAATCCGGCGCAGATTCGGGAACCGGGCTTGGCGGCGAGCACGTACCACATTTCTGTTTTGGGTTCCGCTCCGCCGCGGCGCCCATTGCGTTCGTGTGGGTGGACCTGGACGCTGAGGCGCAGGCGCGCATCAATGATCTTGACGAGCAGGGGGAAGGTCGTCGCGCCGGCGGAGCGGCTTCGCGCGCCGGCTGCGCCGAGGAGCCGCCGGCCGAATCGGGCGACGAGCGCATGGAGCGAACAGCCCGCGAGTGGCCCGTGGCTGACCCGGCTCATGCCTTCCGATCGGTCGGCAATTTCCCAGGATTCGGCGCATGTCGTGGCGCGGCTGCGGCGGCGGTATCGCTTCAGGATGCGGTTACCACCCCAGAGATAGTCCTGGCAGACAGGCTCGAAGCGCAACGGGTAGAGCGATGTATTCATTGACGCGCGCATGATACGCGGCGCGGCGCGAACAGGACAAGGAAAATAGGCGCGACAGGGAAGATGTACGGTTTATCGGTTCACGCCTGGTGTCAGTAGTTCCTAAAGCTGGCGGGATAGCGTGCGGAGAGGGGCGCACGTAGAGGCT
>JASEHE010000087.1 GCA_030018915.1 Verrucomicrobiota bacterium | reverse complement strand
GCGGACTATGACACGCAAAATCGCTCTACTGCCTGCTACGACGCGTTCATTCGGCTGTGGGGTCGTCCGGGCGGCGCAAGATTCAGGTATAAACTAGCCTTCAAAGTGGTTCGAAAAACGGGGCGCACCGCCGCCCCTGGATGCCACGGCCATGAAGGACGTTCAGAACAGCGTGGATAATCGCCGAATCCAGATCCGGAAAGCCGGCATCAAAAACCTTCGCTGCCCGGTGATCGTGCTGGACAAACAAAAGCAGTCCCAGCAAACGATTGCCGCAGTTGACCTGTTTGTGGACCTTCCGCACCATTTCAAGGGAACGCACATGTCGCGGTTCGTGGAAATACTGAACCAGTGCCGCGGAAAGATTTCCGTTCGCGCGATTGACACGATCCTGAAAGCCATGCTGGACCGGTTCCACTCGGAGACGTCGCACTTGGCAATCCGGTTTCCGTACTTCATCGAAAAGGCGGCGCCGGTTTCCGGCGAGAAATCGCTTATGGACTACACGTGCGGGTTCCTGGCAAGCATGGAGCGGCGCCGGACGCGGGACCGAATGGACCTGATCGTGGAGGTTGTGGCGCCCGTGACGACGCTGTGCCCCTGTTCACGGGCGATCAGCCGAGAAGGCGCGCACAACCAGCGGTCCTGGACGACGATCCAGGTGCGGACCCGGGAGCTGGTCTGGCTGGAGGACCTCATTGAAATGGCCGAGGCGGCGGCAAGCGCCCCTCTTTACGCGCTGCTGAAGCGCGAGGATGAAAAGCGGGTGACCGAGCAGGCCTACGCCAATCCGCGGTTTGCCGAGGACATCGTTCGCGCGATTGCCGGCCGTCTCCGCAAGGACCCGCGCATTCTGTGGTACAAGGTTGAAACGGAGAATCTGGAGAGCATCCATAACCATAACGCGTTCGCGCAGGCGAGCGGATGGACGACGGGAAATCGGCGGCGAGAGCGAAGAAGCGCGGCAGCGGCGCAAAACAAACGCGGAAAAGACGAGGTGCCATGAAACCGGATCCCAGGAAGATGCGGGACTGGCAGATTGCTGAAGCGGCCGAGCAAACCATGAAGTCCGGCGAGCGGATCGCCTCGGAATTGGGCCTGAAAAAGGAGGAACTTATTCCGTTCGGCCGCCGGTTGGCGAGGGTGGATTTCCAGAAAGCGATCGAGCGGCTTCGGAATCGGCCGCGGGGCAAATACATTGACGTGACGGCCATCACTCCGACGCCTCTGGGTGAAGGCAAAACCACGACGAGCATGGGATTGGTGGAGGGACTCGGCAAACTGGGCAAGCGAGTGGCCGGCGCCATTCGACAGCCCAGCGGGGGCCCAACGCACAACATCAAGGGCTCGGCGGCAGGCGGCGGCCTGGCGCAGTGCATTCCGTTGACCGAGTTTTCCATTCGGCTTACTGGCGATATAGACTCGATCACCAACGCGCACAACCTGGCCATGGTAGCGCTGACGTCCCGGATGCAACATGAGGCAAACCATGACGACGCCCGGCTCAAAAAGATCGGGTTGAAGCGGCTTGACATTGACCAGAAACGGGTGCAGATGAAATGGGCGATTGATTTCTGCGCGCAAGCGCTCCGGAACATAACGATCGGCAAGGGCGGCAAAATGGACGGCGTTGAGATGGACTCCGGGTTCCAGATCACCGCCTCCAGCGAGATCATGGCCATCCTTGCCGTGTCGAAGGACCTCGAGGATTTGCGCGCGCGCATGGGCCGGATCGTTGTGGCCTACGCCAAGAACGGCCGGGAGATTACCACGCGCGATTTGGCAGTGGACGGGGCGATGACCGCCTGGATGGTCGAGGCGATCAATCCCAACCTGCTGCAAACGATCGAGGGACAGCCGGTGTTTGTTCACGCGGGCCCGTTCGCCAATATCGCCGTCGGCCAGAGTTCGATCATGGCGGACGAACTGGCCACGCGGTTGGTGGACTATCACGTGACGGAGAGCGGGTTCGGGGCCGACATCGGGTTCGAGAAGTTCTGGAACCTCAAGTGCAGGTTCTCCGGGCTCAAGCCGAACGCGGTCGTGCTGGTGGCGACGATCCGGGCGCTGAAAATGCACGGCGGCGGCCCCAAGGTGAGGCCCGGCATTCCGCTGGACGAGGTCTACACGAAGGAGAACCTGAAGCTTCTGGAGCCCGGCTGCGAGAACATGACGGCGCACATCGAAACGTTGAAAAAGAGCGGCGCGCGACCGGTGGTCTGCATCAACGGTTTCCACACGGACACGAAGGCGGAAGTGGCGCTGGTCAAGAAAATCGCGGAAGCAAACGGCGCGCTGTGCGCCGTGTCGGATCACTGGCTGAACGGCGGCGAGGGGGCTCGCGAGCTGGCCGAGGCGGTCGTGGCCGCGTGCGACGAGAAGAGCAACTTCAAGTTCCTCTACGAGTTGGATATGCCGCTTCGCCAGCGGATCGAACGCATCGCCCGGGAGGTCTATGGCGCGGCCGGAGTGACCTACTCCGACGTCGCAAAAGAAAAGGCCGAGCGATTCGAAAAGGACCCCGCCGTCCAGAAGCTCGGAACCTGCATGGTGAAGACACACCTCAGCCTTTCCCATGACCCGGATATCAAGGGGAGGCCGAAAGGATGGGATTTGCCGATCAGCGACATTCTGATCTACAAAGGAGCCGGGTTTGTGGCGCCGGTGGCCGGCGCGATCAAGCTGATACCGGGCACTTGCTCGGACCCGGCGTTCCGCCGGATTGACGTGGACGTGAAGACCGGCAAGGTAAAGGGGCTGTTCTAGGCCCCCTAAAAGAGTGATCAGTAACCAGTTGGCGTTGGGATGGTTACGACCGTCTTAAATCTGCGCGTAGCGCGCGCGCCGATTCGCGGTCTTTCACGCCGATCACTGTTGACTGATGACTGATCACTCGCTTGTTTTGGGTCTCGGCGAAGATGGAAACTGTGAACCCGCCGATGGAAAGGTCGTGAACAGTGACGGCAAAGATCATTGACGGCAAGCAGATTGCGCGGGACATCCGCGAGGAACTGCGCCGGGAAGTGGCGGGACTGAAGCAGAAAGGCATAGTGCCCGGCCTGGGAGTGATCCTGGTCGGGGAAGACCCGGCGTCCAAATCCTACGTGACCGCCAAGGAGAAGGCCTGCGAGGAGATCGGCCTGTACTCCGACGACAACCGCCTGCCGGCATCCACGAGCCGGAATGACCTGATGGCGCTTGTTCAAAAGATGAACGGCGACCCGAAGATTCACGGAATCCTGGTCCAGTTGCCGCTGCCCAAGCACCTCAATGAGGTCGAGGTGCTGCGAGCGATAGACCCGAAAAAGGACGTGGACGGGTTCCACCCGGTGAATGTCGGCAAAATGGTGGTGGGCGAGAAGTCGTTTCTGCCGTGCACTCCGCGCGGCATTGTGCAGTTGCTGGCGCGAAGCGGGGTGAAGCTCGACGGGGCGCACGTGGTGGTGGTTGGACGGAGCAACATTGTGGGCAAGCCGGTGGCCAATATGCTTCTGCAAAAAAAAGAAAACGCCAACGCCACCGTCACGATTTGCCACACGCGGACGAGGGACATCGGCCGCTTCACGCGGCAGGCGGACGTCATCATTGCGGCGGCGGGCCGGCCGAAGACGATCACTGCGGACATGGTGCGCGAGGGCGCCGTCGTGATTGACGTGGGGGTGAACCGGATCGAGGACAAGACCAAGAAAGCAGGATTCCGGCTCGTGGGCGACGTAGATTTCGACGCGGTGAAGGAAAAGGCCAGCCTGATCACCCCGGTTCCCGGCGGCGTCGGGCCCATGACGATCACAATGCTGCTGTACAACACGGTCGAGGGCGCGAAGATGGCCGCCGGCCTGGCTTGAACGGCGCCAAGGGAGAGTTCGGGGAAGCGAAGACAGGGACCGCGGATCACGCGAACGACACGAATAGGAGGTCATGGATGGCGACGCAGGACTTCAAGAGCGCGTACAAGACGATTATGGACGATCATTTTACGCCACGGATGGAGATCAGTTTTGTGGACGAATCCGGGAAGAAGCAGACTCTTTTCTTTGGGAAGGAGGCGTGGCTGATCGAAGGGGTCATGAAGGGGATGCGGTATGGCGAGAACCCCGGCCAGGAAGCGGCGCTCTACAAACTCGTCAACGGCAACCTCGCGCTGGGCGAGGTCGAGTTCATCCGGTCGGGCCGCCATCTGGCGTCCGATCCCGAGCTCCTTCAGTCCGGCAAACATCCGGGCAAGATCAACATCACGGACGTGGACAACGCGCTGAACATTCTGCGCTATCTCACGGAGACGCCCTGCGCCGTGATCGTGAAGCACAACAATCCCTGCGGCGCGGCCAAGGGCGCAACCCTGGCCGAGGCGTTCGACAAGGCGAACATGGCCGACCGCGTGGCCGCCTTTGGCGGCGCCATCGCCGTAAACAGGGAACTGGACAAGACGACGGCCGAACTGATCGCCGAAAACTACGCCGAGGTGGTGGCCGCGCCGGAATTCGCCGAAGGCGTGTTGGACATCTTCGTCAGGAAGAAGAATCTGCGCGTGATGCGCATCGCCAACATGAAGCGGCTCCAGGACTTCGACGGCGCCGTTTTTCTGGACCTCAAGTCTCTGATTGACGGCGGCGTCATGGCCCAGACCTCGTTCGTGCCGAAGGCGAGAAAAAAAGAGGACCTCGCGCCCGCCCAGGCGTCATACAAGGGCAGGGAGCACAAGATCAAACGAATGCCGACGGACCGTGAGTATGACGACCTGATCTTCGGCTGGCTGGTGGAAGCCGGCGTGACGAGCAACTCGGTCCTCTATGTCAAAGACGGCGTCACCGTGGGGATCGGAACCGGCGAGCAGGATCGCGTGGGCGTGGCCGAGATCGCGCGCGACAAGGCTTACCGGAAACTGGCCGACCGGATTGCCTGGGAAACGCTTAGAACCCCGTACAACAACCTGACCGACGCCAAGGCCAAGGCCGAGATTGACGCGGAAGTGGCTCGCCGAAAGGGCGGACTGATCGGAAGCTGCATGGTATCGGACGCGTTCTTCCCCTTCCGGGACGGCGTGGACGTGGGAATTCGGGAGGGCGTTACGGCGATCATTCAGCCCGGCGGATCGGACCGTGACTGGGAGAGCATCGAAGCCTGCAACGAAGCCGACGTGGCCATGGTGTACACGGGCCAGCGGAGCTTCAAGCATTGATTCTTTGAGGGCGACTCCCGATGATGGCGGTTGTGGGAATGAGCGGGGGAGTGGACTCGGCTGTGGCGGCGTTGCTGCTCAAGCAGCAGGGCCATTCGGTAGCCGGGGCCATCATGAAAATCTGGGACGAGAACCTCGCTTCTTGCGTCTCCGGCGACGCCGGCAACGCCTGCTTCGGGCCGAACGAGGAGAAAGACATCGAGGGTGCCCGCCGTGTATGCGACAAGCTCGACATCTCACTGCACGTTGTGGACTGCGTGAAGGAGTATCGCGAGATCGTCCTCGCCAATTTCCGCGGCGAGTACGCCTCCGGCCGCACGCCCAATCCATGCGCGCTCTGTAATCCGGGCGTGAAGTTCGGCGCGCTGCCGTCGCTGCTGGCGCGGTCCGGCGTGTTGTTCGATCGTTTTGCCACCGGCCACTATGCCCGTGTGGCCCGCCATGAGGCGTCGGACCGATTCTTCGTCCGGAAGGGCGCGGACGCCGCCAAGGACCAGTCCTACTTTCTCTACCGCCTCTCCCAGGAACAACTGGCCATGGCCTGCTTCCCGCTCGGCGACCTGCGTAAGGAGCAGGTCCGCCGGATCGCCCGCGACGAAGCATTGCCCGTGCACGACAGGAAGGAGAGCCAGGATTTCTACGGCGGCGACTACACGGAACTCCTCGGCGCCGCCAAGCGCCGAGGCCGGATCGTCCACACCGACGGTCGCGCGCTCGGCGAGCACAACGGACTGTGGAACTACACGATCGGCCAGCGCAAGGGACTGGGCGTGGCAGACGGCAAGCCGCTCTATGTGGTTGCCATACATGCGGATCGGAACGAGCTGATCGTGGGCGGCAAGGAACGGCTCCTGTCGGCCGGCCTGGCGGCGGCAGACCTGAACTGGTTCCTGGGCGAATCGCGGCGTCGCGCGGCCGCGAAGATTCGCTCGACGGCGCGGGAGGTTCCCTGCTCCGTGTTCACGGAAGGCGCGACGGCGCGGGTGACGTTCGACGAGCCGCAATCGGCCGTGACGCCGGGCCAGTCGGTTGTGTTCTATGACGGCGACGCCTGCCTGGGAGGCGGCGTCATCCTTCACGCAATACAGTGAGCGCCATTATTAGATTCTGTCGAAAACCCCCACGGAACATTATCATCGAGAAGCCGTACGCGTTCATTCCGCCGGCGCGCGGCATCCTGCTGGCCCCGAACCACTGCCGGTTTCTCTAGCCCCGTTTGCGCCCGCCAGGCGGACGCATCACGGCCCGAATGGCGCATATTTCGCGCGAGAGCGTGAAATATGCGGGCTAGTGGCGCAGCGCGCCGTCACTCGGCCGGGCCGGTCGTTTTCCCCAGGCTGTCCGCGAGAATCCAGCCGCGGTTGTCGCCCGAGGCGACCCTGGCCCACTGGTCGTAGCGTTCGAGAATGAAGACGTGATTGTCCGCGTGGATATCGAAGGTGGCGAGCGCCGAATCGGCCGGCGCCAGCCGCGCCTTTTCGTTGCGGAGCGCGACAGCTTCCTCGCGGCGCAGCGTGCCGTTGAGTAATCCTGAGAGGAACCGCCGCGCCAGCGTCCGCAAATCTCCGGCGGACTGCGCCGCGGGCCGCGCAACCGGCGCTGCCGCGTCAGGCCCGATGCCCGGCCGGTTGGTCGAGGCGACCGGCAGCCGCCGTGGCGGCTCGGTCGCGAGGGTTTCCTGAGCATGGAACTTGAGCGGGAATGGGCCGCGAACGATCGTCTTGTACTGTTCGGCCCGCGGGTCAAAGTAGTTGAACGACACCGCCGCGATCTCCGTTGCGTTGGAGTTCTGGGCGACCAGCGTCTGCTCGACCGCCAGTTCGCCCGCCTTGGCCGGGTCTACGGCGGGCAGAAGGCGCGGCTCGTATGCCTTGAGGAACCGGCCCGGCGCGAGCCGCGGCGGCGGCGCGTTTTCCAGCCGGCCCTTCCCGCTCACGCGGATTCGGGCCGTGATCAGGTCGCCCACGGCTACATCGAGCGGCGCGATCTCCACATCGAGCGTGAAGTCGCCGACCGCGCCGGAAAAATCCGCGGGCCGGCCCGCTTCGGGAAGGCCGGCCACGATGAGCGAAAGCGGCTTCACGGGAATGGCGACAGGAATTCGCGTCCATTGCGTTCCGAAGAACGTGCCGCGTCGTTCCATGACGCCGCCTTGCAGTTGCGGGGCGATTTCCAGAGACCCCGGCTCCAGCGCCCTGACCTCGCAGACGAAGCGGCGGACTTCCGAGTAGGCCGAGCCCTGCCGCACCCGCTTGGGCTCCAGTTCCTGGAACCCGCCAGCCTGGACCAGCCGGCCCTCCATGAAGAGGTTGTTGATGTTCACCTCCTGGGCGAGCCGCGCGTTGGAGGAGCGGATGGACAGCGTGAGCGTGAACAGCTCGTTGCTGTAGACGCGGCTCTTGGACGCGCTGAGTTCGGCCGAGATGCCGGGCGGGGCATTGTCCTGCGCCCGCGTGGCCGCGGGAAGAGCGAGGAAGCACAGAGCCGCAAGGCGCAACCAAAGATTCCTAACAGAAGATCGCAAAGAACGCAGAGTTTGCCGGCGCACAACGCGCCGGTGCGTCCCGCTCTGCGGCCTTTGCGGCCTTCTGTTCAGAATCTTCTCTTCTTGAGAAGAAGTTGGCCTGTTGTGGCACAGAGCCGCAAGCCGCAACCCGAGAAGAGGAGCCCGCGACAAATGGGGCCGTTTCATTGCATCTCCTTGCGTTGGGGCCCGGCGGGAGCCGGCGCCGCAGTCTTTCCCGGTTTCGCCGGCAGCAGGGAAGCGGCGTCCGGGTTGACGGTCACGGGCAGCGCGTTGACTTCCTGGTTCAGCGAAGTCGCCACGCTGGACCCGAAGAGAACCACGGCGAGCAGAGCGAGCACGAGCGGGGGCTGAGCGAGGCGCCGGGCGCCCAGCAGTCTGATCGTTAGCGCGAGCCAGAAGACCGCGAACGCGGTCACCGCGACGGCGATTCTGGTTCGAAGGCCGAGCCCGTAGTGCCAGAAGAGGAAGAAGCGGCGCCAGGGCAGCGAGACCTCGGCGTTTTTGTCGTCGCGCGCAAGGGCGAGCGCTATGTTGCGACGGGTCTCGGGATTGGACCCCATGAAACGCTCGGCGCGCAGGAGGGCCGCCAGCGCCTGGTCGTGCTGGCGGCCCTTGAGGAGCGCGGTTCCGAGGTTGTAAAAGAGCGGGCCGTTGCGGACGCCGGCGTTCACGAGCTTGGCGTAGCCCCGCGCGGCGAGCAGGAAGTCCCTCTCGGTCCGAGCCGTGCTCATGCGCGCGTTGGCTTCGTCCCAGGCGAACCGCTGCTCGGCGGTCGTGGCCGCAAAGCCGCGCGGCACGCCGGCCAACAAAAACAGCGCGATGGCGAAGCACATCCTCATACAACGTCACTGAGGCGATAGTGGCATTCGTTGTTGAAGAGCTGATCTCACGATCCGGCATTTTTTTGGGGGAGGCGAGCGCCAAGTCCCGGCGCAGGAGCCAACTCGCCAAACGTCCCACCGGCACCCGGCTCTTCTTGGCCTGCAGCAATAACATGCCGGCCACATCCCCGTCCACCTCGATCTCGAACCGTCGGTAATGCCTCAGTGACACGGTGGCAGGGCGGGCGCGCCTTCCGCGGCATCCATTTCGTTTTTTCTCTTTTTTTGTGTTGACCCGTATGTATGTATGATGCTATACATATGCGCATGAAAAGCGCCACTCTGTCCACTGTCGGCGCTCCGTGCAATCTCCCGGGG
>JASEHE010000086.1 GCA_030018915.1 Verrucomicrobiota bacterium | reverse complement strand
GTTCCCAGATGGTTCTCAACTCGAAATCACGTCTTCAGATGCAAGATCGAGGTCATATCCTTGTTCTTCATTGCGTGGCGGGCCGTGTCGAAAACAGTTGCCCGCAATCTCTTCGCCACGCCTTGCGTTCTTTCGCGGCCACTCCGCCCGCCGGACAGAGCCTCCCACGATTCATTCCGTAGCGCCGAATGATGCCGGCAATCCGGCGACTTTTCAAGAAGCTTTTGTGAGAGCCGTTGCATGAAACTTTGTGCTTGAATCGTCTCTCGCCCGTGATACGATCCTGGCGCTATGACAACACAAAACGCACAAAACCAAAACGGCATCATCACCGCGGCCGTGATCCTTCTTGCGACCGCGGTCGTTCTTCCGGCCCTGGCCAAGGAGAAGGAGGGCTACAGCGTAGTGGGCGCCGGAGTCCGTATGCATACGGAACAGCCCCATTTCGCCGACCGGCCATTCGGCAAGGGCGACCTCTCCTACGGCCTGAACTACCAGTGGCAGGAGGAGAAGGCCTTCCTTCAACTGGGGCTGGACTACGCGCTTTCCATCAGCGCCGAACTCACCGACGAGCAGGGCAATCCGATCGAGGACTCCGTCAACTCGATTCTAACTCCGTACCTCAACCTCGTGGTCAAAGACGGGCTGTACCGGGGGGGCATCGGCATCCTTCGCAGCATGGTTGACTACGACCAACAGGACGACGACTGGACACCGATCTACTGGCAGTTCCTCCTCGGCGTGAACCTGCCCATTGTCATGGCCGGAATTGACATTCAGGCATTTTATGTGTTCGAGGGATGGGACAAACTGTCGGATTTCAAGGCCGACGACATCGAGTTCGGATGCTCGATCAACTTCGCGTTTTAGCTCCGGACGCCTGGTCGAACGCGGCGAATCATCTATGAACAAAGCGCTGACAGCGCCGGCGGCGGTCGGCCTGCTCCTGGCAGGCTGCCTGGGCTCTTCGCCCGGCCCGCTCACGCCGCCGGGCGTCCACGCCATCCGCCGTAGTGTCGTCAAGATATACGTCACCATTCAGCGCGACGACTATCTCACGCCCTGGCAGGGCGGCCGCGCGGCCAGCGCCTCGGGCTCCGGCTTCATCATCCAGGGGCGCCGCATCCTTACCAACGCCCACATCGTGTCGGACGTCCGGTTCCTGGAGATCCAGAAGGACAGCGATCCGCGGCGCTTCAAGGCGCGGGTCCGTTACATCGGGCACGACTGCGACCTGGCCTTGCTCGAAGTCGAGGACCCCGCCTTTTTCCAGGACACCCTGGCCGTGGAATTCGCCGAGACCATTCCCGACTTGAACGATGAAGTGACCGTGCTAGGCTACCCTACGGGCGGCGACCGGCTCTCCATCACGCGCGGGGTGTTGTCGCGAATAGACTACAACGTCTACACGCACAGCGGCGTGGATCAGCATCTCGTTTTCCAGGTTGATGCGGCGATTAACCCGGGAAACAGCGGCGGCCCAGTCATCTTTGAAGGCCGGGTCATCGGGCTGGCCTTTCAGGGCATTGCCTATGCCCAGAACATCGGCTATGCGATCCCCATCCCCGTCATCCGGCACTTTCTCAAAGACATCGCCGACGACAAGTACCACGGCTACCCGGAACTGGGCGTGGCGTTCCTCGAAACCCGAAACGAGGCGCTGCGCCGCCATCTCAAACTGCCGCCGGGCGAGAGCGGGGTCGCCATCATCAATGTTGATCCGTTCGGAAGCGCCAAGGGTCATCTCCGCAACGGCGACATCCTTCTCTCGATTGACGGATACGCGATCGCCCACGACGGAACAATCGAACTGGCCGGCAATCGCGTGATCTTCCATGAACTGATCGAGCGCAAGCAGTGGGGCGAAACCGTTCGGTTTGAGATTCTGCGCGATGGCGTCCGCGCGGACATCCATATGCCTCTCGCCAACCCGCAAGATCCGTTCGTGTACCGGAACCTCTACAACGAGCCGCCGCGCTACTACATCACCGGGGGCCTGGTCTTCACGCCGCTGAGCCGAAAGTACCTCGAAGCGATGGACCTCTCCCGGAGAGGCGGCGACGTCAACACGCTGCAACTGCTCTACTACTCGCAGTACGCAAAGATTGACAATCTCTATGCGAACATAGACGAATTCGTTGTCTTCGCGCGCCAGCTCCCCCATCCCGTCAACACCTATGCAACCGACTTCGTCAACGGCATCGTGAGCCGCGTCAATGGCGTCGCGATCCGCAACCTCGCCGACGTCAAGAAAGCGGTCGCCGGCCCCCAGAACGGTTTTCACGTCATCCGGTTCGCCGGCAACGACGACTCCCTGATCCTGGACGCGCAGGCGGCGCGCCTGGCCGACCCGCAAATTTTCGCAACCTACGGCGTCGATTCGCCGGAAAATCTTGGTGGCAAATGACGCGAACCGCAGGGCTATCCTGCCTGTTTCTCCCGGCCCTCGTTCTGGCGGCAGCGGCGGCCCAGACAAACAGACCCGCCGCCGGCGTCGTCCAGGTCATCGTCACCTACCAGGACTACGACCCCCTCCTCCCTTGGCGCAAGCTGCCCCCGGCAACGCGACAAGGGTACGCCGCCGTCATCGGTTCGTCGCGCGCCCTGACAACCGAGAACCTGGTCCGGCGGGCCACCCTGGTCGAAATCCTTTGCGCCGAGAGCGGCGACAAAATGCCGGCCTCCATCGAAACGCGCGATCACCAGGCGAACCTGGCCCTGCTCAAGATCGCGGGCGACGCGGCGCCGAATGCGGCGACGTCACGAACCGGACGCATGACGCCCCTGGCGATTGCCGAGCGGGTAGCCAGAAGTTCGGCCGTCACGATCGTTCAGTTCGACGAAACCGGGCAAATCCAGCAAGGCAGCGGCGACGTGATCCAAACATGCGTGGGCGCCTTGGACGGCGCCATGAACTACTCCCTCATGTTCAAAGTCTTGACGGAACTCAACGTCAACGGCGAAGGCGCCGCCGTCCTGCAGAACGACAAACTGGCCGGTCTGGTCATGAGCTACGACCGCGGAACCCGCACGGCGGGCATCCTTCCGTCAGTCGTGCTGGACCGGTTTCTGAAGGACGTCGCCGAACCACCCTATGAAGGTTTTGCCTCGGCCGGCTTTACCTGGACCGGCCTGACTGACCCGGCCAAGCGCGCCTATCTCGATGTCCGGGATCCCGACAAGGGCATCCTCGTCTTGAGCTCGCTGCCCGGAGGCGACGAAACCGGGAAACTGAGTCCGAACGACGTTATTTTCAAGTGGGACGGATTCGCCATTGATAACCTGGGCTTCTACGAGGACCCTGAGTTCGGCCGGCTGAGCATGCCCCACCTCATCAAGGGCCGGCGGAAACCCGGGGACGTCGTGCCGGTGACGATCGTTCGGGACCGCCGGACCATGGATGTCCAGGCGCCGTTGTCGCGCTTCAGCGACGAGACATCGCTCGTTCCCGAGAACAACGTCGGCGAGCCTGAGGAATACCTGGTGGCCGGCGGATGCGTGATACGCGAGCTGACCGGCCTCTACCTGCGGGCGCGCGGTCCCAATTGGCGCCAGGCCACCGATCCCCGGCTCATGCATCTCTACCTCACCCGCCGATTCATGCCGGAACAGCCTGGAGATCGGGTCGTGATTCTCTCAGTGGTACTGCCCGATTCCATCAACATCGGCTATCAGCATTTCCGCGATGCCATCGTCGCCACCGTCAACGGACAGCCGGTGCGGAGCCTGCGGGATGTCTTCCGGGTCGTGGACGCCGATGGTCGCCTAGAACGGCTGGGCCTCCGCTCCTGCGGTGTCGAACTCGTCCTGGACCCCGCTGAAATGGCCTCGGCTGACACCCGTCTGGCCCGCCTCTATCGGGTTCCACAGCTCCGGCGGCAGCGCGCCAAATAGGCTTGTCTTCGTCCCGGCGATGGGCTATCTACTACCGCGATCCGTCGGAACGGTTCCACCTTGGCGCCCGAAACAGGAACGCAAGGATCCGAAACATGAACGGGTTTAGCCAGTTGCTGAGGAATGCCGACGTCTCGCTGCCGCTCGCGGAGGTCTGCCTGCTGATCTTGGTCCTGTTAACCTGCCTGGTTTTCAAGATGACCCGATTCGGCTTGATCACGGCTTATCTGTTCGTCTATCGGTGGGGACTCCTGTTCTTCCTCAAGCAAGGCCACGCCTTCCTGATGCCCTATCTGGTGTTCGGGTTCGTGATCGGGACGGCTACCGTCATCGGCCTGGTCTGGAAACCGTCCTCAGATTAACGCGCGGCGGTTTATCGAGTAGCAGCCATGTCCATCAATTGGAACAGCATCCTCCTTCGATATCTGATCATCGGCGCGGCGGGCAGCCTGGCGATCGTCGCGGGGACCTACTTCATTCATGCCCACGACATTGACCTGGCAGTCGGCAAGGAGGCACTGGTCAGGCAGGGAATCGCTGGGCTGGCCGTGCTGCAGGACGTGGCCGCCGAGTTGTCCGGAACCAACAACGTCTCGCGCCTCAAAGATGTCGCCATCCGGCAAACGCGCGCCGACGCCGCCGCCACGGCAGCGCCGGCGACGACCTCGCCCGGGCCGGCTGCCACCCAAAACATCGCCAAACCCCAGCCGGGATACTGGGCTGTCGTCCGTGGCGCGGACACCCCGACCTACAATCGAACGGGCAAGTTCCTTCGCGCGCTCTCGCCCGGAACCCCGGTTGATATTCTCGACATCCAGAATACCAAGGCCGGTCAAGTTGCCGTGTGCAAGGTTCTCTACACGGGCATAGAGGTCAATGACGTGGTCATTCTGGCCAAGGACCTGGACATCCGCCCTGGTTCTCTCGGCAGCGCCGATCCCAAGGAAAAAAACCTCCGCATTCTCTACGCGCAGATTCTCGGTCAGATCAAGGAACGAGAAGCCGAACTGGCCGAAGGCGCAAGCCAGAAAAACCCGCACTACGCGGAATACAGGAGAATCCAGCAGGAGTACCTTGCCTTCGCCCACAGGGCCGAGGAACTGACCAGGAAACGGGATGAAGCGACCGGCGCCCTCAAGATGGAATACGTGGACCAGCTGCGCGCCATGAAGGGCGAGGACATCCGCCTGGGCCAGGCCTACAAGGCCGCCAAACAGAAGCGCCAGGAATGGAACAGGCAAAACGCCGCCTCTGCCTCCGCCGGTAGCAGCAGTGGCGACCCACAAATCTCCGCCCTTCGAATCAAGCTGTCCGACATCGAGAATGAGCTCCGCCTGTTCAACTGACCACCATAGAGAACATTCACTGTCTTGCGGACCACATGAGCGCATCGGACCATGACTCACATGCCCGTTGGTTGTACCAAGTGCTGAACAGCATGAGGTGCGGCATCCTCGCCACCGATCGGCGGGGCGCTGTCCAAATGATGACCGCCTGCGCCCGGTCCATGCTGGGCGTCACAGACGAGCAGGGCATCGGCAAGCCCGTGGCTTCCATCGTCCGTTTGCGGGACCCCGACACCGGCGCGGACCTCAAAATTCCCACCCCCCGAGCCTTCGCGCGAAAACGAACTGCCCGTTCCTTCGATCGCGCGGCGCTGGTCAATCGCCTCGGCCGCAAGCTTCTCGTTGACGCCGTCCTGTCTCCCATCGAGGCCGCGCGTCGAAGAATCGGCGGGGCGGTTCTGGTGATCCAAGACGTCGGGGCGGCTGCGGCCCGCGACCGGATCGTCCTGGACCGGAAGATGATCAATGCCATCGGCAACCTTGCCGGAAGCATGGCCCGCGATTTCGGCAATTACCTCGGCGTCATTTCCGGGCACGCATCCGACGTGGCGGACAATCTCATCCCTCAGACCCATGCGCACAAGGAGGCGCTCAACATCCTCGCGGCCTGCAACAATGCCTGCGACTTGACCAAGCGATTGCTCCACCTCGCCAGGGCCAGCGAGGCCAAGGACCCATCCCAGACCACGGAAGTGGACCTGGCGGAAATCGTCGGAGACGCCGTCAGCATCACCAGTGGCGCGCCGTCGCAGGCGCATGTCTCTTTCAACATCCGCCATCTCGACCGCATGCAGGTCGTCCGCGCGGAACCTTCTCTCCTGCTCGACTGCCTGATAAATCTCTTCCAGAATGCCAAGGAAGCCATGCCACAGGGCGGCACGATCGCCATCGAGGTCTCCGAGACGACCGGAAACGGACGGCGCTTCCTTGCCCTTCGCGTCTCCGACACCGGTTTCGGAATCCCGCGGGAGCATCTCGGCCGCGTGTTCGACCCGTTCTTTTCCACGAAGAAATCGTCGGTCGCTTTGGGGCTTGGGCTCACCTTGACCAAAAACGCGGTGGAGTTCTGGGGCGGCCGCGTCAAGGTGCGGAGCCGGCCAGGGCGCGGTGCCACCTTTACCCTCCTGCTTCCCCAGGCGCGGTCCAAGGCCCTCAAAGGCGCCGCTCCAGTGCCGGCCGGAACGGAAACCCTCCTCTTTGCCGACGACAACCCCGAGACGCTTGCCGAGTGCGTCCTAGCGCTTGAAAACGAGGGGTACCGCGTTTTCGCGGCCAGGAACGGCGACGAGTGCGTTGCGCTGCACCACCAGCACTCCGCCGGCATTCACCTGAGCATTGTGGACGCCGTTATGCCGGGACGCAGCGGGAAGGACGTCCTTCAGGAAATCCTTAAACAGGACCCCACCGCAGCCGTCGTGGTCACCTCCGGCTTTTCCCGGGACTACGTCCGCGGGGCGCTTCAGGTCGGCGCCTGGAGCTTCATTCAGAAACCGTTCGACGCGCCACAACTCCTCAGCCTGGTCCGACGCGCGCTCGATCAACGGGCCGCCGAGCCGGAGACGACGACTCGCAAACTTCGAAAGGAATCCTCGCCATGAAAATCGCGCTCGTCGTTCTGCTCGGCGCCGTGACGCTAGGGTGCGGCGGGCAGTCCCGCGAAGTTGTCGAAGCCGCCACGGGCAAGACGGCCGTGGACCAGTACTTGAAAACCAAAGAGCAAATCCATGACATCAATGCCAAGCAGAAAGAGCGCTACCAGGAAATCCCTCGGTGATCCCCCTTGATTGATCCGGGCAGTCCAAGGAGCCGACATGGCTGACATCGAGATCAAATGCCCCGTTTGCGAGGTCACGATCACGGTCTCCGAGTTCGCCGATCCGGATTCCCTGTACTGCCGTTCCTGCGGGGGAAAAGTCCAAAAACCGGCCGCTACCCCGGCTGCCAAAAAGAAGAAACCCGTCGTTCACAAGCCGGATATCCACTATGAACAATCCGTTCCGAATAAAGAATCCGAAAGAGGCCAAACCTCGGAGTGGCTCTTCCACGAGCGGGTCCGAAAGAAACAGCAGGCGGAGAAGCCGCGCAAAATTTTCGTGGGGCCGGCCGTGCGCAGTTGGGCCATTTTTACCGCTCTGGCCGCCATCATGTTCACGGCGCGGTACCGCAACGTCCTGTCCCATCGGCACCTTGACTACCTCGTGACCTACGGCCCCATCGCGATCGCCGCCTTTCACATCATGGCCGCGCTCAAGGCCTTCAAGGACTCGGTCTTCCACGGCGTGCTCTGCGTCATTTTCCCTCCATACTCGCTCTACTATGTCTTCCTCATCTCGGACGATTTTTACATGCGCGCCGTCTATGGCAGCCTCATTGTGGGCGCCGGCTGCGACACCTTCATCTTCGCGAAGAAATACGTGATTTTGGCCTACTTCGCGATCAAACACTGGATTGAATACGGCGCGCTCCACTGAAGAGTGATCAACCAGTGATCAGCAATCAGTTGGTCATTTTCCATTTTGACTCGGATGGTTTGGAATGTGAGACTCCGCTGTCTCTCACACCGATCACTGCTGACTGATTACTTGCTTGTTTTGGGGCCAGCCAGGCGCTCCACCCAGTCCATGATACGTCCGGCCGCCTCCCGCTTGCTCATCAACGGCAGAGCCTGTCGCGCGCCGTCGGCCCACAGCAAGGTTACCCGGTTGGTGTCCACTTCGAAACCGGCGTCCGAGCGAGACACGTCGTTGGCGACGATCAGGTCAAGCCCCTTGTTCCGCAGCTTCCGGCGGGCCTCGGCAAGCATATCGCGCGTCTCGGCGGCAAAACCAATGTGGAGACGGCGGCCCTTGCGCGTTCGGATGCTTCGCAGGATATCGGGCGTCCGCTCCAGCTCCAGAACCATTCGCATGCCGGCTTTCTTCAACTTCCACGCGCTCGGCTTGCGCGGGCGCCAGTCCGCAACTGCGGCCGCCATGATCAAAACGTCACTCCTGCCGAGCCGCGCCGCCACCGCGCGCCGCATCTCCTCGGCCGTCGTCACCCGGACCACGGTCACTCCCGCGGGCGCCGCGAGCGACACCGGCCCCGAAACAAGGCACACCGCATGGCCACGCGCCGCCGCCTCCTCCGCAAGCGCGTACCCCATCTTCCCAGACGAACGGTTGCTGATGAATCGAACCGGGTCAATCGGTTCCCGCGTCGGTCCCGCTGTCACGAGAATCCGCAGTGGCTCATCGCCGATTCGGAAACGCCCAGCGGTCATTTGCGCAGTCCCTTCACGTCCTGTTCCGCGAGATCGCACAAATAAGCCCAGATATTGCGGTTAATTTGCTTTTTGGAAGATAAGCGCTTCACTGCGCTCTTGTTGCCACAAAAAAAAGAAGCGCGAAACAGAAGATACGCGGGCGGATCGGGTTGGGCAAGTTCAGATTGCTTTCACGAACAAGCATCTGACGGCATGGGGCGGGGCGTGCTCGGTGGTGGCGAAGTTTCTGGAGACGATCGGGTTTCGGGAATGGGTCCTGAAACATGTGCCGGCGCAGGAGTATTTGCCGAACGCCAACGGCGTCTACGAAAATGACCTCAATCAGATTGATGAAGCAGGACGCCAGCCACGTTTCACTCAATGTTCACCGAGTGAAGACGCAATGGGTCTGCCCAAACGCAAATCTGGGATAACGGCTTGACCAAGCCTCGACAAATGCTCATATTCACGCGACATGAACCGGGAGGCAAAGTGAGAAGAACTGTTGCGTTGACGATTGTTGGACTGGCTCTCCAATCTCAAGCGGTCGAATTTGACTACACCTACGACGAGAATGACCGGATCGTTTCGGTTGATGAGCGGGAAGCCGGAGCCGAATATCAATACTCGGATTCCGACAACA
>JASEHE010000085.1 GCA_030018915.1 Verrucomicrobiota bacterium | reverse complement strand
GGTCGTTTTTCCCCACGCCAAAGACGCCAAGTGGCCCGCGCTCATGATCTCCAGCCTCATTCTTTCGTCCCCCCTTTTGCCATCAGAGTTGAGAACGGCACAGCCGTGTTCGACGCGGCGCGCTTGCCGCAAAACATTTGACAGCGCCCATGTCCTTCTCTATCGTGGCGCCTCTTTGATTAACGAAAGGAGCGTGAGTTCATACCGTGATCCAGGTGAAGGTCAAGAGGGGTGAAAGCGTCGAGCGCGCGCTCAAGCGGATGAAGAAAATCATGGACAAGGAAGGCATGATCAAGCAGTTTCGCGCCAATCGATACTTCGAGAAGCCCAGCGAAAAGAAGCGGCGCAAGGCGGCTCGCGCTCGCGCGCGCGCCAATCGGTTCTGATCTCCGGAGTCCCTGCTTGTCTGACGGTCCGGAAGACGTGAAGCTCGCAATCTCCACTCACTGGAACGCCTACCGGCACAGGTCCGGCGAGGCGCTGATCGAGGACATCCTCCGCCTCGGCGTCGAATACGTCGAACTCGGCTATGATTTGAGCGCCGATCTGGTTGCCGGCGTTTTCGACATGGTCAGTTCCCATGCCGTCACGGTGACCAGCCTGCACAACTTCTGCCCAGTCCCGCTCGGCGCCCCGCTTGCCCACCCGGAACTTTTCGTCCTCACGAGCGCCAGCCGCCGCGAGCGGGAGTCGGCCGCCGAGCACATCACCCGCACCGTGAACTTCGCCGCCAAGCTCCAGGCCCAGGCCGTGGTCCTGCACGCAGGCAATGTCGCCATGCGGGCGCTGACCCCGAAACTCGTCGCCCTTTACAACAAGGGACAGGCGGGCTCCACGCGCTACGAGAAGACACGGATGAAACTCCTCGAACGCCGCGAACGCAAAGCCCACCGCCACCTCGACTGGCTACAGGAGGGCCTGGAGAAGCTCCTTCCGACTCTCAAGAGCGCCGGCGTTCGCCTCGCCATGGAGAACCTCCCCTCTTGGGAAGGCGTTCCACTCGAAAGTGAAGCCCTGGACATCTGCCGCCGCTTCAACACACCGCTCATCGCCTGCTGGCACGACTTCGGCCACGCCCAGATTCGCGAGCACATGGGCTTCATCTCGCACCGGCACTGGCTCGAAAAGCTCGAACCGCACATAGCCGGCTTCCACGTCCACGATCTCACCGGCCCGTCCTCGGACCACCTGGCGCCGGGCCGCGGAAAGTTCGATTTTGCGGCTTTCAAAAAGTTCGTCCGCTCTGATACTATCGCGGTTCTCGAACCGGCCCCGGGAACACCGGAGTCCGAAGTCAACGAAGGCATTGGCGTAATCCGCCGGGCGTGGCAGGACCCGCTGCGGAACGGAGGATAGCATGGCCAGGAAAGCCCTGATTACAGGCGTAACGGGTCAGGACGGCTCGTACCTCGCCGAGTTCCTGCTCTCCAAAGGCTACGAAGTCACAGGCATGGTCCGGCGCTCCAGCGTCGAGACCTTCGAGCGCGTCGCCCATATCAAGGATCGAATTCGCCTTCGGCAGGCCGACCTGCTCGACGAACTCTCGCTCATCGAGATCATGGAGGAATTCCAGCCGGACGAAGTCTACAACCTGGCTGCCATGTCGTTCGTGCCGACGTCGTGGAACCAGCCGATCCTGACCGGCGAGTTCACCGCCATCGGAGTCACCCGGATGCTCGAAGCCGCGCGCCGCGTTTGTCCCAAGGCGCGGTTCTACCAGGCATCGAGCAGCGAAATGTTCGGCAAGGTCCGCGAAGTCCCCCAAACCGAATCCACCCCATTCTACCCGCGCAGTCCATACGGCGTTGCCAAGGTCTTCGGCCACTACATCACCGTCAACTACCGCGAAAGCTACGGCCTGTTCGCCGTCTCGGGCATTCTTTTCAACCACGAAAGCCCTCGCCGCGGCAAGGAGTTCGTCACACGCAAGGTCACCGACGGCGTGGCGCGCATCAAGCTTGGCCTCGCCCGTGAACTCCGTATGGGCAACCTCGATTCAGAGCGCGACTGGGGCTTCGCCGGCGACTACATCGAGGCCATGTGGCTGATGCTCCAGCAACCCAAACCTGAGGACTTCGTCGTGGCCACCGGCGTCGCTCATTCCGTCCGCGACCTTGTCCGCGCGGCCTTTGCTCGCGTCGGGTTGGACTGGAAAAAGCACGTCGTGGCGGATCCCCAGTTCCTCCGACCCGCCGAGGTCGAGCATCTCCGCGGCGACAGCAGCAAAGCCCGGCGCATACTCCAGTGGCAGCCCAAAGTCGCTTTCGAGCAGTTGATCCACATGATGGTAGATGCCGATCTGGAGCGCGTGGCGCGGGAGTCGGCAACGCCGGCGCAGGCGGCACGGGGCGCCGGGCAGGTGTCAGGCTAGTCGCCGATAAATCGCATGAAAATTATCGTGACAGGCGCCGGCGGATTCACCGGACGGCACCTCGCGGGGGAACTCGCGCAACACGGCCACGCGGTTGTCGCCCTCGATTCCGCGTTCCGCGCGCCGGTGGAACACGCTGCGGCAACCGTCACCGCGGACCTCCGCGACCGCCCCGCCATAGGCGGCGTGATCGCCTCGGCCCGCCCTGACGCCTGCGTTCATCTTGCCGCCATTTCATTCGTCCCGACGGGCGACGCGGACCCAGGCCTCATGCTCACCGTGAATATCGGCGGCACCCTCAACCTGCTCGATGCCGTCCGCCGGCACGCCACCGCGTGTCGCCTTCTTGTGGTTTCCACTTCCCAGCTCTACGGTCCGGTCCCAACCGACGAGCTCGTCTCAGAAACCGCGCCGGCGGCGCCCGTCACCCTCTACGCGGCATCCAAGGCCGCTGCCGACGGCCTCGCCCTCGGCTACGCCCGCCGGTTCGCCCTCCCCGTCATGACTGCCCGGCCGACCAATCACACCGGCCCCGGTCAGACGGACGACTTCTTCGTCGCCTCCTTTGTCCGCCAGGTCAAGGACATTGCAGCCGGACGCGCCGCGCCAGTCATCCGGGTCGGCAATCTCGACAGCGAACGCCCGCTCCTGGATGCGCGCGACGTAGTCCGGGCCTATCGGTTGATCGTCGAGAAAGGATTGCCCGGCGAGGCTTACAACATATCCGCGCCGGATCGGATCGGCGTCGGCCAGGTCCTGGACAGGCTTTGCGAATTGGCGGGTGTTCAGCCGGAGCGCCGAGTAGACCCCGGCCGGTTCCGGCCCACGGATCGGTTCCCAGTGCTCGACACCGCCAAGTTGCGCCGGACCACGAACTGGACGCCGGAGATCGCTCTCACACGCACCCTGGCCGATATGCTGGCCGCCCTCTAAACCATGAAGAAAAAAATCCTGGCCGCCCTGCAGTTCGCGCTGGGAATCGGCCTTGTCGCTCTCCTTACCAGCGGCATCAACAAGAACAGCCTGCTTGTCGAGTTCAACATCCCACCGTCCACCGTCGAGGAGGGCGCCATCTACGTCCTCGCCCACCAGGAACGGATCTCCAAAACGGCGGAACCTGCCCCGGGTAAGGCGGCGCCCGACCACCGTGGCGCGGGATTCATCGTCTGGCGAACCATCAGCAACGAGACCACCCTGCCCTGCCTGCACATGGCCAAGTCCGCGGACGGCATCCCCGAATCCGGCCGGCTTCAGCGCGCGGCCGGCAAAGGTCCGCCGATGCTGGAGTGGAACGGACGGCAGGTCAGCCGGCATGGACTCCGGCTCCTGTCAGGGACGTTCCGCCGCGCCCTGCGGAACTGGGCGCCGCTCGTGTTGGGAGCCGGCCTGTTCGGCGTCTGCCTCCTGCTCTGCGTGATCCGCTGGAACCTCCTGCTTAGGGCAGAGGGGCTTCGCCTGCCGTTCCGCCGCGTGGTCTCCGTGTTTTTCATCGGCCACTTCTTCAACTCGTTCATGCCCGGCGCCGTGGGCGGCGACCTGGTCAAGGCCTGCTTCGTCGCCAAGGAAACCCATCACCGCAAGACGGAAGCCGTGGCGACCGTGTTCATCGATCGGATTGTCGGGCTTCTGACGATCATCGGGCTGACGGCCGTGGTTATGATCGTCTTTCTCCGGTTCTTCCTGGACCACCAGTCCACCCGGATCGCGCTGGTGTTCAACGCGGCGATCCTGGTCGGAGCGGCGATGTTTCTCCTCGTAGTGTTCCGGCAGGACTTGTTCGCGCGTTGGGCGTTCTTCAGGCGGATCGAGGAACGAACGCGCCTGGGCGCAATCGTCAGCCGCGTCTACCGCGCCTTCCGCCTGTGCCTCAGCCATCCAGGGCTGCTGTTCAAGACCACCGTCCTCTCGCTTGTCAACCACATCGCGTTCGTGGTCTGCGCTTGTTTCCTTGGCGCCGCCCTCAAGATCAACCTGACCTTCCTGGACTACCTGAAGGTCTTCCCCGTCATCAACGCCGTGGCGGCGATCCCAGCAACCCCGGGCGGTCTCGGCGCGCGCGAAGGCATGGCCATCTTCCTGCTCGGCGTGCTGCGCGTTCCGGCCACCAGCGCGATCGCCCTTTCACTGCTCCTCTACGCCTCCATGCTGGCCTGGAGCCTGATCGGCGGCATGGTTTACGCCGCCTATCTCTGCGCCTATGGCAGCGGCATTCTCCCGGAACTCGACCGCCTCGATGACGAGAACGACGACATTCCCGCGACGGACAAGCCGAAATGACCGACGAGAAACAAGAAGGACTTCACTGCCATGAACAAGACAAGCGCGCCGCAAGAAGTTGACGAAAAATACCGAGTCGGTTCGTTGGTATACACGAAGGCCAGCCTGGCTTCGCTTTTCGGATGGATGATAATGGCTAACCTGTGCTTCGGCCTGTTCGAAGGCAACGGCGGCGCAGCCAGCATACCGTTCTATCTCCAGGACAATTTTCATGTCAGCAATCTCATGATCAGCATCCTGTTCAATTTTATTCCAATGATTATCGGCACATTCATGACGCCGATAATAAGCTTCCAGTCCGACCGCACGCGCAGTCGCCTTGGTCGGCGTATTCCATACATCCTGTACACGGCGCCGTTCCTGGTGTTTTTCGCCATCGCGCTCGGTTTTTCCGATGACATCATTGCGTTCTGCAAAGTGAAGTTCACGCCCGGTTCGATTGTCGGCCCGTTTGCCGCCGCGCTCGGAATAATAGGCTTTCTGACCGTGGGCTGGTCGTTTTTCAACGAGTTCGTGGGAACCGTCTTCTACTATCTCACGCCCGACGTAATGCCGCGCCAGTTCCTCGGACGATTCCAGGGGGCAACGAATGTGGCCGGTCAGATACTCGGGATATTCATGAACACGTGGGTCAATCCCTACCAGTTGACCCACATCAAAGCCATTCACGTCGGTGTGTCCATCCTCTACTTCGTCGGGTTCGGGCTGGTGTGCTGGCGGGTGAAGGAGGGCGAATATCCGCCGGTGGAGGATGTCTCGAAGGAGGCCACATTCCTGGAGAAGACAAAGTTGTACTTCAAGGAGTGCTTCCATCATCCCATGTACATAATGATCTACGCGGTAACCGCAGCGTCGGTTTTGAGTCGAGCAATGAATCCGGCCGGCATTTTCAGTCTGCACCTGGGCCAGCACCAGAGCAGGATCCAGGCGCATGCGGGTCCGGCCTCGTGCATTGCGCTGAGTTCGGACGGGAAATGCGTTGTCTCCGGCGGAAGCGATGGTCTTCTGAAATTCTGGGACAACAGCAATCTCAAGAAACCTGTGATGCTCAAGACTCTGACCGCACAGTCCGGAGCGGTTTCGTCGCTTGCGCTGTCGCCCGACGGGAAAAGCCTGTTGACGGGCGCTTCTAACGGTTTCGTCGAGATGTGGAATGCCGCCGAGGGCAAGCGCGCGCGGATATTTAAGGCGCACGATGGAGGGGTCCGGTGCGTGGCCTTGTCCGCGGACGGGGCCTCGCTGGCTTCCGGAGGGGCCGACAAGCTTGTGAAGATATGGGATGTCAAGACCGGGACATGCGTCGGGACTTTGACCGGTCATGAGGATCAGGTGAACGGCGTTGCCTTCTCGGGAAATGGCGACCGCTTGGTCTCGGGCGGGTCGGATAAGAAAATCATCGTGTGGGATGTGAAAGCAGGAACCGCGCTGAAAACGATCGAGGGCAGTCCCGGCCCCGTATACACCGTGTGTTTTGCGCCGGCGCTGGGCCCGGCGCCGAAAGAGGAAAGACGGCAAAAAGGGAAATTGGCGGCTGGAACCGAGGCCGTTTTGTTGTTCCTGAAAAATGTGTTCGTGAATGAGACGCTGTTCGGAGAGTCACAAGATCAATTGAGCAAGATACTGCGTGAGGACGGCTGGGTCATATCGGGCGGACGCGATGGAGAGACGGACGAGGTGAATTCCGGCGTTCGCATATGGGACGCCAACGAAGGGAAGCTGATACCCGCTGTTGAAAACCTCAAGACCAAATCGCTCAAGGGGCACAAAATGGCCATTTGCAGCGTCGCTTACAAACCGGACATAAGAGTTATCCTGACCGGGAGCCTGGATGAAAGTATTCGCGTCTGGAAACCATTGGAAATAGACACCGTCACAAAAAAGACGGCCGACGATCAGTCGTTCAAGGCGTTTTCCGGGTATACCTGCGGTGTCACGGGCATGGCTGCGCAGAAAACAGGGGCGCTGCTGGCCAACTCCAGTATTGATGGAACGGTTCATGTTTGGGACATCGATCAGGGGATCAGCCTGGAAAAAGGAAATCGCTACAAAGGGAATTTCTTCATGATCATCGGGCTTTTGCTGTCCTACCCGCTTGGAGTGCTGGTGGACCGCTTGAACCCGATCAAGATCGTGTTGTGGACCACGTTCCTGGGACTGCCGACAACTCTCATCTACTATTTTTTCTATTACGACTACGTGTCCAGTCTCTGGATAGACCTGGCAATGATGCCGATACTGGCGCTGGGCGGCATGGCGGCGCTTCCCATGATGGTGATCTTGTATCCGAAGACGAAGTATGGCCAGTTCAGTTCCGCAAACGCGATGGTCAGGCAGTTTCTTGGAGCATTTTCAGGATTGCTTGGCGCAATGTTGCTGGACTACATGACGGCCGACTCTTTCGATACGGACAATTATCGCTATGGGTATCTCATAAAGTTCGCCGCCAACACGGCCAGCTTCGCGTGTCTTGTTGGTGTGTACGTGTACTGGAAGAAGCTCGGCGGGGAGAAGTTCGTTGCTCCAGAGCACGGAAAGAGCGACGGGAACGCAATCTAGGGTATAGACTAAGGTATAGACTAGGGTATAGATCCTGGAAAAACGCCCGGCTACCTGCGCATCAGCAGTTCCGCCACGCGCTTGGCCAGCGCGGAGAGGCCCGGGTCCCGGGCGCCGATGATCAGGATGACGTCGCCCGGCTCGGCCCGGGCGGCCAGCGACTTCGCCAAGTCAGCCCCTTCCGCCGCGAGAGCGGCAGGCGCCCCCTTCCCCGCCAGGCGGTCAATCAGTTGGTCGCTGTTCACGCTCCGGTCCGCCGTTCCACCCGCGTCATAGACAGGCAGAACCAGCAACTGGTCGCGCGGCCGGCAGATTTCGCCCAAGGCGCCGACCAGTTCCTCCATCATCGAGCGAAGCGGCCCGTGCCCGTGCGGCCGCCACACGGCCAGGATCCGTCGGTGATAGGGCGCCAGGGATTCCCACGCCGCCCGGATTTTCGCCGGGTTGTGCGCATAGTCGTCCACCACCGTCACCCCACCCGCCTGCCCCACCACCTCCAACCGCCGCCGTATCCCTCGGAACGTCCCGAGCGCCCCTACCAAGTCCGCCACCTTGAACCCCAGTCGTTCGCACAACGCCAACGCGAAAACCGCGTTGGCGACATTATGCCGGCCAGGCAGCGCCAGGCGCGCCTCCACGCCCTTGAAAACAAACACGCTCCCGGCTTCCGAGATCTCCGCCCGTGTTTGGGCCAGCGCCTCCCCCACCGCGGCCTCGTCCACCACGCCTTTCTTCACCCGGCCGCGAAACTCCGCAAAGAGCGCCTTGGTCTCCTCCACGCCAAAATGGTCCTTCGATATGTTGGTAATGACCGCCCAATTCGGGGAGAACTTCAGGAGCGAACGATCGCTCTCGTCGGCCTCGAACACCCACCAGCGGGCCGGCCGCGCCCCGCGCGTGGACGCCACGCGCGCGTTGCCGATGGCGCGATCCGTCACCCAATTCAGCGCGGGCGCGCCGTTCACTACCACCGGATCGGCGCCCACTTGCTCCAGCATCCACCCGATCATCCCGGTGACCGTGCTCTTGCCCGAGGTGCCCGTCACCGCCACCGACGGCTTGCCCTCCATCAAGCGGGCCAGGCAATCCGCCCGGTGCAAGACCGGCGCACTCAGTCCCTCGGCCGCCAGGATGTCCGGGTTGTCCTTCTCGATGGCCGTGCTGATGACCAGCGCCGCGGTTCCTGCCGTCACGCCGCTCCCGTCCTGCGCGCGCAGCCGCACCCCGGCGAGCCTCAGCTTGCGCAGCACGTCCAGGTCCGCGCCGCGGTCCAGGTCCCTGTCCGAACCCGACACGTCGTATCCTTCGGCAGCCAGCGCCTGCGCCAGCGCGCTCATACCGACCCCGGCAATCCCGGCCAGGTGATAGTGACGTTTCGCCGTGGGGTTTGCCTTCTGGTTGCTCATGTCTGTCGCCCAAGGTTCAGGCGCCAGGTGTCAGGTTTCGGGTGTCAGATGATGCAGACGTTGATAGGGCCGCATGCCCTCTCCTCGTTCGCGCGAATCTACGCCTTGATCTCCGGCCGTCACAGAAGCAACGCGCCTGCCGGCCAGCCTCCGTCCTGACACCTGACGCCTGAAACCTACCTCTTCGCCGCCCGTCGGATTTCCACGGCCGCGCTTCGCGCCCACGGCAGCGCTCCGGGCTTGTCCACGCGGACCGTCACGGCTTTCACCTTCCGGTCCTCCAGACAGAGGGCGGCCACGCGGTCGGCCAGCCGCTCGATCAGAAAGAACCGGTTCGACTCGCCCAGCGCGACGATGCGTTCGGCCAGTCGCTTGTAGTTCACCGTATCCGGCAGATCATCCGTCCGTCCCGCCCGGCGCAAATCGCTCTCCAGCGTGAGATTGATGAGCACCGCCTGTTTCTTCTTCCGCTCCTCGGGCCTGGTCCCGATGACGCACTTCAGCCTCAGATCATTCACACACATCTTGTCCATGATCGATCCCATAGCCCGTCGAGTAGGCAGAGGGGCTTGCGCCCCTCCGCCTCTCACAGAACCGGACTTGT
>JASEHE010000084.1 GCA_030018915.1 Verrucomicrobiota bacterium | reverse complement strand
GGGGCCAATTCCTTCAGGTGCGCGCCCGCTGCGGGCGGGCACCTGAGTAGTTACCTCATTTACCGTTTTTCACAAAGCGGCCAGCGCCAGTGAACCCGGGTTTGTTTGCCGCTGCGTTCCCAGTCTGCTCACCCGCCGCGCTTGGCGATCTTGGCCCAGGTGTCCTTAAGGGTAACGATGAGGTTGAAAACCGGCGCGCCCGACACGGATTCCACGGGATCGGCGAAAAAATAGCCTTTGCGCTCGAACTGGTAGCGCGAGCCGGCTTTGGCCTGGCCCATCAGCGGCTCGGCCTTGCCCATGAGAACCTCCAACGAGCAAGGGTTCAGGTGGGTCTTGAAGTCCACCGCCTCGTTCTCTTCGGGCCGCTCGACCGTAAACAGCCGGTCGTAGAGCCGGATTTGGACGTCCACCGCGTGCGCGGCGGACACCCAGTGGATCGCGCCTTTCACCTTGCGGCCGTCCGGAACGTTGCCGCCCCGGGTGGCGGGATTGTACACGCAGCGCAGCTCGCTGATCTCGCCGGTCTGCGGGTCTTTCGGCGCGCTCACGCACTTGACGATGTACCCGTAGCGCAGCCGTGCCTCACGGCCCGGCGCCAGCCGGAAGAAATCCTTGCGCGGGTTTTCCTCGAAGTCGTCGCGCTCGATGTAGAGCTCCCGCGAGAACGGGACCTTGCGGACGCCCATGGACTGGTCCTCCGGGTTGTTCACGCACTCCATTTCCTCGACCTGCCCTGCCGGATAGTTCTCGAGCACGACCTTGAGCGGGCGCTGGACCACCATGACGCGCGGCGCCGTCTTGTTCAACTCGTCGCGGATGCAGTGCTCCAGGAGCGCGATGTCCGTGAAGCCTTCGAACTTTGTGACGCCTACACGCCGCGCGAACTCGCGGATGGACGCCGGCGTGTAGCCGCGCCGGCGCAACCCGGAAATCGTCGGCAGGCGCGGGTCATCCCAGCCGCTGACGCGCCCGTCTTTGACCAGCTCGATCAGCTTCCGCTTGCTCATCACCGTGTAGGTGAGGTTGAGCCGCGAAAACTCGATCTGCTGCGGATGGCGCGCGCCCAGCTCGTTCAGTATCCAGTCGTAGAGCGGCCGGTGCACCTCGAATTCCAGCGTGCAGATCGAGTGCGTGATGCCCTCGATGGAGTCCGAGAGACAGTGCGCGAAATCATACATGGGATAGACCACCCACGCGCCGCCCGTCCGGTGGTGCTCGGCCTTCTTAATGCGGAAGATAACGGGGTCGCGCATGTGCGCGTTCGGGGAGTTCATGTCAATCTTGGCGCGGATCACGTAGGCGCCTTCCTCGAACTCGCCCGCGCGCATGCGGCGGAACAGTTCCAGACTCTCCTCCGGCGAACGGTTGCGCCAGGGACTCTCCTTGCCGGGCTTGTCCGGCGAACCGCGATAGCCTTTGAACTCCTCCGTGCCCAGCGCGCACGCGTAGGCCTTGCCCTTGCGTATCAGTTCAACCGCGTAGTCGTAGAGCTTGCCGAAATAGTCCGACGCGTAGTGGAGATGTTTGCCCCAGTCGAACCCCAGCCACCGCACGTCCTGCTTGATGGAGTCCACGTACTCGACCTCCTCCTTGGCCGGGTTCGTGTCGTCCATGCGGAGGTGGCAGCAGCCTTTGTAGTCGGCGGCAACGCCGAAGTTCAGGCAAATTGACTTGGCGTGCCCGATGTGCAGGCAGCCGTTCGGCTCGGGCGGGAACCTGGTGATCACCCGCCCACCGTTCTTGTCGGCGCGAATGTCCGCGTCAATGATGTCCCGGATGAAGTCCGACGCTGTTTCCGCTGTTTCAGTCATGGCGTTGCCTCGCTTCGTCAATTCGATGTGGATGTTCATGGTTCGTGGCCCGGCGGTCGTTCCCGGCCTCACCCGGACAGCCGCGCGAGCGCGTGATCGAGCCGGACCAGGACGCGGGACTTGCCCAACAGCGCCAGCGTCTCGGCGATGCCAGCGCCGGTGGAGCGGCCCGTCACGGCCACGCGGACCGGCTGGTTTGCGTGGCCATGTCCAAGCCCCAAGTCGGTTTCCACGGCGCGCAGGGCCCGCTCGACGGCCTCGACGGTGAACGCGGCGCTTTCCAGCCGCGTTTTCAGCGCGCCGAACAGCGCCCGATCGTTCCCCTTGCCCAGAATCTTTTTCACGGCCTTTTCTTCGTAGTCCGGCGCGTCGAAGAAGAAGTGCTTCCACTCCTCAACCTGCGGATAAATCCTGGCGCGCGACTGCATGAGCGCGCAGACCTGACGGAGGTAGGCGTCGTCCACGTCCCGCCACCAGTCACAGGCGCACAGTTGCCGGCGGGCGCCGGCAACGAACGTCTCGGCCGGCAGCTCGGCCATATACCGCCCGTTCAGATGCAGCAGCTTCTTCAGGTCCACCTGCGCCGGCCCGCTCTTGACCCGGTCCAGGGTGAACAGATTGATCAGCTCTTCCCGCGACAGTTTCTCCCGGTCGTCGCCGGGCGACCAGCCGAGCAGCGTGAGGTAGTTGAACAGCGCCTGCGGCAGAAAGCCCTTGTCGCGGAAGTCTCCCACGAACGCGTCGCCGTCCCGCTTGGAGTACGGCTTGCCCTGCGCGTTGACGATCATGGGCAGGTGCGCGTACTTCGGCGGCTCGGCGCCGAGCGCGCGGAACATGGCCACGTGCCGGTAGGTATTCTCCACATGGTCGTCGCCTCGCATGATCAGGGTGACCCGCATTTCGATGTCGTCCACGACGTTCGCAAGGTGGAACACGGCGTGTCCGTCAGAGCGGACGATGAGGAAGTCCTTGAGGTCCTCGGCCCGTTTGTGGAGTTCGCCTTTGATCTCGTCCTTGTAGAATATGTCCGCGCCGGGCATGCGGAACATGACGCACTCGCCCTTGCCGTCCTTGTTCTCGCGGTAAGCGTGGCCACCGCGGATGAGATGCTTGGCGGCCGCTTGGTAGGCGGCAATGCGGGTGGACTGATAGAGCGGCGGCTCGTCGTAGTCGAGGCCAAGCCATTCCAGGGCATCGAGCAGGACGCGCAGAGCCTCGGGCGTTGACCGCTCGCGGTCGGTATCCTCCACGCGGAGCAGGAACCGACCGCCCTCGTGGCGGGCGTACAGCCAGTTGAAGATGGCCACCCGGATGTTCCCGATGTGCACCGGCCCTGTGGGACTGGGGGCAAACCGCGCGCGAACGCTCATGGCGCAACCCTTTCGGAATGCCTGCTGTCGCCCGCAGGCCGTCGGCAAACGCATGAAGATAGCACGCCGGACATCGGAATCCAGTGAAAAAGCGGGCAGGGTTCGGGTCGGATTTTTGCGTATTCCGGCGCATACCGGACACCGACTTCCGGGCTAACAGACCCCGTATTTTGCTCCGACCCCGCGGCGGAAGGCCTCGATGCGCGGTTCAGGCTTGTCGCTGGATTACAGCGCGTCGCTGACGGCTTTGACCACTTCCGCCGAGTCCGACGTATGGAGAACCCGGCGGACGCGCTTCACGTCGCGCCGGCGGGACCCGGCCTCAGGCGACCCAGCCCGGGTTTCGTCGTAGAGAATCACCGGGATCGTGCTGACGCTGGGCATCACCTCGATCAAAGACGCCGCAGCGCTTCCGTTCAGCCGCGGGAGGATTTCCTTCATGACAATGAGACTCGGCTTCACCATGGTAGCCTTTTCGAGCGCCTCCGGCCCGCTCCGCGCCACTTCGACATCGTATCCGGCGTCGCGCAACGCTTCGCACAGCCGGTCCGCCACCGAGGCATCGTCCTCGGCCAATAGAATCCGCTGCCGGCCCCGCTCTCCAGCGACGCCCGGCCCCATTCGATGGACAAAGATCTTCCGGATCTTCGCGAGGAGATCCGATTCGTCGCACGGCTTCTCGAGAAAACCGTCCACCTCGACCGTGTCGAAGAACTCCCGCATCGCAGACCGCGCGGTCAGCACCAACACGGGATATCGCGGAATGCCATGCTCGTTGGATATCCGCCGCAGGAAGCCCACTCCGCCCATGCCCGGCATGCTGATGTCAAGCACGATGAGGTCCGGCGCCGCCTTCTCCAGCGCTTTCAGCGCTTCCTCCCCGCTCCTGGCAGTGAGGACTTCGAACTCCTCGAACGTAAGGTAGTCCTTCAGAGACATCAGCAGATGTTTTTCGTCGTCAACCAGCAGGATTTTTTTCTTCGCGTTCTCGCTCATGATGTTCTCCGTGGTTACTTCTTCAATCGTTCCAGCCGCTTCTTATTGACAATCGCATCGAACAGGCGATCCTGAAGTTCCCGCTTGTTACAGGGCCAGGCCACGCGCGGGATGTCGAAGCCGTCCAGGATGTCCCGCTTCGACGGCTCCAACGCCAGGCCCGTCACGGCCACAATGGGCAAAGCGCTCAGATCCTTCTCGTTGCGGATTTTTGCGATCATGATCCCGCCCATCATGCCGGCGGAAATCCAGTCAAGCGCCACCAGTTCGGCGCCTTCCTTCCGAATGCGGTCCGCGATCGAGTCGGCGATCTCGCTGCCGGCCACATTGTAGCCGCACTCCGCCAGTTGCCGGATCAGTTCCAGGCGGACGTTCCGATCGTCGTAAATGACCATGACCGTCGGCGGCGTCGCGACCGGCAGGCGCGCGGTCGCTTGGGTGCCCTTGGAGCGGCCCGGCGGCGGGCTCTGGAATTCCAGCGTTCCCCCGTGCCGCTCGATCAGGTCCTTGCAAATCGCCAACCCAAGCCCGGTCCCGCTCACGTGCTCCCCCACGCGGAAGAACCGCTCAGTGACCCGCGACAGGTGCTGCGGCTCGATGCCGATGCCGCTATCAATGACGTTCAGCGTCACAAAGCCGGATTGGCGCGGGTCGTCGTTCAGAACGACTTCGATCGTGCCGTTCTTGACGTTGAACTTGATGGCGTTCTTGACAAGATTGAAGATCACCCGTTCCATCTTCTGAGGATCGCAGACTACGAAGCGTTCCCGCGCGACGATGGACGTCGTAAGCCTCAGTTCTTCGGCCGCCGCCTGCACCTTCATGGATTCGACGGCGCGCGCGACGAGATCGGCCAGGGGGAGATTCACCGGCGAGATGGTCATCGTGTTGGCCTCGATGCGGCTCATGTCCAGGATGTCCTCCACGGTGCGGCTGAGCCTCCGGCAATCCTCCTTGATCATCTCCAGGTGCTGCCGGGCCTCCGGCCCAATGGGCCCCAGCACGCCCCGCAATAGATTGCCCGCGACGTACATGATCGATGTCACCGGCGTCTTGAGCTCGTGCGAGACGTTGGAGACGAACTGGGACTTGGCGCGATCATGCGCCTGGAGGACCTCGACCGCCCGGCTCAACTCCTGTTCCGCTCGCTTTCGTTCGGAGATCTCCTTGACCAGTTCCTCATTGGTCCTGGCGCGCTCCGTCACCTCCTTCTCCAGGTCCTCGTGGGCCTTCAGCAGAGCGTTCTCCGCCTCCCGCCGCGCCGTGATGTCGCGCACGAAAAAACAAAGATAGTCCCGGCTCGAAAACTTCAACCGGCTCGACGAAATCTCCGCCGGAAAGTTGGTTCCGTCCTTTCGCAGGCAATGCGCCATGATCAGCGTGAACTTGTCGTTTTGCAGGTTGCCGCGGATCGTCTGGATGAGTTCCTGGGTAAAGCCGATAATGATGTCCGTCAGCGCGAGTTCCGCGAATTCCAGGCGGCTGTACCGCAAGAACTGCACGGCCCGGAGATTGGCGTCCATGACGGAACCCGCCATGTTCGTGATCAAGCCGGCGTCGTAGACCCCCTGAAACAATTCCTGCAAATCCGCGTTCTCGACGGTAACGACGGCCGCCTTCCGGTGAGGCGACTGGATGCCGGCAGGCCCGCGGATCGGTCTGTGTTTCCAGATCGGCAGCATCTTGCCTGTGCTCATCCTTCTCAGGACATCAGGGGGGATATCAATGAGCATCGTCTTGGACGCATCGCCTTTGACCGGCATAACTCGACACCTCGCCGCGGGTTGGCCGCCGACTTGACCGAATGCTAACGGTTGCCGGACCGCGACTTCAAGGCATTTCGCTGAGATCCCGCCGTCATGACGTTGCGCGGACACGCCGTTATGGCGCTCCATGCCGGCCACCGGATGTTCACGCCGCCCACCATAGGCCCACCCCTATGCCCTGTCACGCGCGAAGTGATCCCTGCCCCTTGCGATTCCATGGTCGGCGATTTCAGGGCGATTCCAAGGTCGCGCCTAGAAACTAGATTCCGCGATTCCAGGATCGCGCCTGAATGGCGCTTAGATAAGGCCCATAATTTTCCGGGACAACGGCTTACGACGACGGGTATCTGGGAGGGCGAGGAAGAGAAAGGCGCGCGAGAGTTGCTCCATGCTCGATCGCTCCGCGCCATCAACCGCCTCCGTCGCCGTCTCTTGGAAATCCTCGCCGCCGACCTCGTCCCTCTTCGCCCCAACCACTCCGAGCCACGGGCGGTCAAGCGTCGTCCCAAACCCTATCCGCTCCTCACCAAACCCCGACGCCGCTTCAAGGCGCTTGTCCACAAGGGCGATGGGCGCGCCCGCCAACGCGTCTTATCTTAGCGCCATTCGGGTCGCACATAGAAACTAGAAAGTAGCATTGCGCATTTCGCGCTTCTGCCTTGGACTTGCGCGCGGGACGCGCGGGGTCAGGCCTGAATAGCGAATAACGGCAAAGGTTTCCGGAATCGAGCCATGTGAGAGGAACGCCCAACCGTTGAACCATGCCCAGACATCAACCGTGATCACTAACCTCTGGGGCCGACAAGCGGCCGGCCGGTCACTCGATCGGCGTCCGCCCGATCGGAGCAAGCGGGGCAACGCTCGGGGCCGGGACCGGCGTCGCAACCGGCGGCGCTGTAAGCGTCGGCTTCTCCTCGTCCGTTGCGGCGGTATCCTCCTCCGCCGCGATTAGGGTTGTTAGGCTGCCAGTGGCCGGCTTGCCGGCCGGAATCACAAGGCGCATGCCGGGCGTCAGCGTGTCACTCGCCAGATTGTTCGCCTCGCGAATGGCTGCCACGGTCACGCCGTGCTGGGCGGCGATCGAGGCGAGCGTCTCGTCGCCATTTACCACGCAGGTCCGTTCCTTGTCCGAAGACGCGCCCTTGGCCACCACCGCCTTCTTGGCGGAAGCCGCCGTCGCCTTCTTCGCTGAAACGGCCACCTTCCTGCCGGTGTCCTTGGCATAGGCGGGCAACCGAATTGTCTTGCCTTCGCGAATCTTGTTCGGGTTCGCGAGTCCGTTCAGTTCAACCAGTTCGGCCACGCACACACCGTAGCGCGCGGCAATTGCGCTGAGCGTGTCGCCCTTTTTCACGACGTAGCTCTTCGTCTCAACCGGGAGAGGCGGCGCGTAGCGGGGTTCAACCGGAGGAATCTTGTCGGTCATGGCGACCGGCTCCACAGGCGCGGGAGTGATGGTCTTGGCCGTTGTTTCGTCCGGACCAAACCACGACGCGCAACCCGACGACAGCGCTACGGCGCCCACCAGCGCCGACCCCGCAACGCAACGCAAACCGACCTTCAGAACGCGACTCTTCATTGAACCTGTCTCCTTTCGGCACAACACGTGCCTGCGCTGAATTGACTCCTCGTTTACCGATTCCTGTCACGCGGTTCGCGCCCTGCCCGGGCCAAGCAAGACGGCCCGCCCTGGTTCGTTTGCCGGAGAAAACCATTCTGTGATAGCAGCGAATGCTCACCCGATCAACAAAAAAAATAGTCTTTTTCGCTCTTGCATTCCGCAGACTCCCTGTGCTACACGCATGCCTGCCCGTAATATTGGGATTGCCGGCGGCGTGGGCAAAGGGCCGAATGCAGGCCCAAATCCAATAAAGGAAGTTGTGGGGCTGTGAAGAAACTTGCGGCGCTAGTCGTATTCTGCGTAGTTGCGCTCGTCGCCGCTTCGGTCGTCGTGGCTGAGGAAGTCAAGGCCACCGAGCTGTCCGGCGCCGTGGCCGTCGTGAAGGATGACGCGGGAGCCGTGACTTCCGTGTCCATCACCACTGCGGCCAAGGAAACTGTGGCGGTGAAACTTGACGATGAGGGCAAGAAACTGGCCGCTATGGAGAAGAAACAGGTGAGGGTCACCGGCACCGTCGAAGGAGAAGAAGGCCAGAAGACCGCCACTGTCCAAAAGGCGGTTGTTGTCGAAAAAGTTGAGTAGCTCTTCCATCCGGGAGGGCCAACGTGGCGCCGTCGGCAACGCCAGCCACAGTTGCCCAGCCGAGGATGAAGCGAGGCTCTCAAAAAGCCGTGTCCCCCACGGGGCGCGGCTTTTATTTTAGCCATGACCAAGCGACTCGATACATCCCGCGCCACGCAACGCCAATCGGGCGCTCGCTATCCGCAGGCCTTCCTACCCATGTCCAGGGCCGAGATGAACAAGCTCGGCTGGGATGCCGTGGACATTCTGATTGTCACGGGCGACGCATACGTGGACCATCCGGCCTTCGGCGCCGCCCTGATCGGGCGCCTGCCGGCCGCGCGCGGGTTCCACGTGGGCATCGTGGCCCAGCCGCGATGGAGCGGCTCGGACGACGCCGCGCGGCTTGGCCGGCCCCGGCTCTTCGCCGCCGTCACTGCTGGCGCCCTCGACTCCATGCTCGCCCACTACACGGCCTTCCGCAAGAAACGCAGCGACGACGCTTACACGCCCGGCGGCCACGCCGGCGCCCGCCCGAACCGCGCCGTCATCGTCTACACGAATCTCGTCCGCCGCGCCTTCCGAGGACTCCCAGTCGTCATCGGCGGCCTCGAAGCCTCCATGCGCCGCGTTTCCCACTACGATTTCCGGTCCGACAAGGTGCGCCGCTCCATCCTGCTGGACGGTCGGGCCGGCCTCCTTCTCTACGGCATGGCCGAACGGGCTGTTCTCGAGCTCGCTCGGCGGCTGAGCGAAGCGCTCCGCATCGAAGCGATCCAGCGGCCGGTCCTTTCCCTGCCCCGCGACATTGCTGGTACGGCCTTCGTCGGGGTCGAGGCGAATGTCCCGGTCAACGCGCCGGTCGTCCGTTTGCCGTCGCACGACGAAATTCTCGCAGACCCGAAGAAGCTCATGGCGGCTACGTTACTGCTTGAGCAGTGGGCGCACGACGGCGCCGCCTGGGCCACTCAGTCCGCGGGCGATCGGATTGTGGTCCTGACGCCCCCGGCCGCGCCGCTCTCGACCGAGGAACTTGACGCTCTATACGCGCTGCCATTCGCCCGCGCCGCCCATCCGTGTGGGCGCGCACGCTTGGCTCTGCCATATTGTGCGCGGTAATAGATGGAGTTTG
>JASEHE010000083.1 GCA_030018915.1 Verrucomicrobiota bacterium | reverse complement strand
TTGCCCCTTTTACCTCAGCAAGCATCCCGCCGCGGGATGCCTGCTGAGTAGTTACGAAGAACCTCAACAGCCGGGTGACGACGACCCTAATCACGATGGCGGCCAGCCATCCCAAGGCAAGTACGATCATGGCGGTCAACCATGTGGGGATCCCACTGAGCAATTCCTGTATGTTCTCCATGGCGCGTTCCTTCCTTGATAGCTCACTCGATTCCGACGACCAGTTGGCGTATCGCCTTGACCGACATTCCGGCGAGTCCCATTCGTTCCACGGTTCGACCTTCGGCCCAGTAGTCTTTGCCGTGCATCATGTTGGCTAGGTTGATCACCATTTCCATCGTCGGCACGGGGACGCCCAACATATTTCCGATAGAGGCGAGTGGCACGAGACTCATCGGCACATCTTCTGTCACGTACCGGTGCATAATGCTCTGAGGCGCTCGAATTCCCCGGTAGCTCCCGGTGTTTTGAACTGCCTCGCACAGGTCACGGCCCGAGGAGTCATAGGTCAGATAGAGCCAGTCCCGCGCCGAAACCGTGTGAATCCCCAGGCTGCCGGCCACGGCAACACGTTCCTTGTCCAGCCGTTCCAGCACTCGCGTAACGGAAGAGGTCACGCCGCCGAGGTAGTAATCGAAGTCGCCCCGTGTCGTCTCAATCCAGCCGGCGTTCAGGAGGGTCAAGGCCGGATGGAAAATGGCCCCGATATTCTCCATCCCTGTCGAAAGAACATTGTCGCCTGCGGCAAACTGCGGGAACGCTTGATTCAGCACGGGTAACACTTCGGGAATCCAGAACGCGGGAAGCGTTGCGAAGTGCACGGTGTTCTTGATGCGGAATATGCGAGCTTCGGAGCGAGAAAGCGCCCTTGAGGCGTATATGAATGTCGCGGTCTCGCCGAGTAGTACGGACTTACTGACGGCGCCAGCGCGCAGAATGCGATGGAATTCCAGCGTCCCGCCGGTTCGCCCGGGATTCAGGACCACGATTTGCCCCGTGCGCACACAAGGCGCCATCTGTTCCGCGACAAAACGGTGAGCCGTCGCTGGGACGACAACCATGATCACGTCGGCTTCCGCGACTGCCTCGGCCATAGAGGTGGTTGCCAGGTCAACAGGGCCGAACCCTTCCACCGCACCGGTGATCTTGATACCGCGATGCCATCTCACCGCGTGCAGGTTCTCATCGGTGCGGTTGTAGAGGCGAACGGGGAATCCCATGATTCCCAGATGCCCCGCCATGGCCAGCCCGCCGTGACCAGTCCCGACGACGCAGCACCTGACCTTCGGCCCCTTCTCACGGATGCGCCGGAGGCATTCCAGTATTCGTTCGTCACGAATCTCTGACATCTCTTGCTCCTACCGCAGAAAGTGTCCCGAAACATGCGCGAGAATCCAGCCGCCGAGCGCCAGCGGCGCGACAACCAGGGCATGCTGCCGCCAGTGTCTCATCGTGGCCGGTTTGCCTTCACCCGTCTGGCCGTTGAGATACCGGATGTCAACGTACCGCACAAGGAGGAGAGAGGCGGCAGTCAGCCAAAGGGCAGCGTCCATCAAGGAGGGAAAGCTTGCGGCCTTCTCGAAGATGAAGACCAGAAGGAAGAACAACAGGGCGTTGCCGAAGAACAACCAGTAGAGGCGGGCGAGAACGCCGAACCCGGTCAGCGGCGCATCTTTCTGCTCTTGCATGACACACCATCCTGTTCCTGCGCATTGCGCGCGGTTGAGTTGAAGGGATGGCGGCCCGACCATCTCATTCCTGCGGCAACAACATGTTCCCGCACCCTCTATGACGCTATCATGTGTTCACTGAATCTGACAGCGCTGTACCGATATGCCTGGGCGTTGACCAGAGCGATCTTCACGGTTCTCTCGGTTCCACCAAGCGGTCAGACGGCGACGCCCCGGCAGAGGCGTAGGGCGCGAAGGGGCGAAAACGTGGGTACCGCTTTGCGGCAAGGCGGCTCGCTTCATAGCGTAGCCGCCGACCGTGTTTTTCGGCCCTGCGCGTGGGAAGAAGCGCCCTCAGCCTCAGAGGGGCGTGCCGCCGGAGCGTCCGGGGTGGTTCTGGTCCGTGGGATGGGGGTTTTGTCTGTCGTGGGGTAGATGGGTCTGGTTGTTGGTTGTATTGTCATGACTCGTAGTCCTTCCACGGAGCGCGAAGCGCGACCCCAGTGCGGGCAAGCCTGCGCAGCCCGCACGGCCCGGCGCGCCGTCTCAAAACAAAACAGGCGCGCCGGGGGCTAACCTTGAAACGGGTGAGCGGAGCGAACACCGCACGGGGGAACGTAGTGACGGGGTGCCGCCGGTGCGACCCCCCGTCTTCGGGGCGCATCAAGAGGGCCTTGGCCTTCTGGCGGACTCTGCGGCGACAGCCCTGGTTCCGGGATGGCGACGCAGAGCAAGGCGCTCTTGAAGGCGGGTCTTGGGGCGACACTTTCGGAGTGACGGTTCTGCGGCGACGGGTGAAGGGCGAACACCAGCCGCGTTTGCCTGAGCGTGCCCCTCCTGGGGCCGCGCCAGTGCATCCGAAGCGGCGATTGCGGGCGCGTGGGGCGAGGCTCGGCGCGTTCACGCGCTGAGTCTCGCGGGGTGAATGATCGTGTCGGCTCGTTAAGGAATTGAAGCGCTCCGGAGTAGCCCGATTTTTCTGTGTTGCTTTCCGGGCGCGCAGACCGCTACTATTTTATCATCTGAATTTTGCGCCAGTGTCGGCACAAGATTCAGGCGCGAACAAGGAACGAAGGAGCGATCGCATGAAGAAAATAGGTCTGGGAGTTGTGATGCTGGCTCTGGTGTCGGGGGGATGCCTGGACAGTGAGACGCCGCCTGCCGCGCCGCCGGCGGAAGCGCTCCGCGCGCAGGCGCGCGACCTGATGCGGCAGGGCAAAACCAACGAAGTTATCTTCGTGCTGGACCAGGCCATGAGCCGAGATGAACTGAGCGCCGCGCGGCCGGCGATCCTGCGGGAGCTGCTGACGATTCTGCTCATGAGCGACGATGTGCCCAAGGCCCAGGAGAAATTCCTGGCCGTTGCCGCCGGCGGCGACAAGCGGACGCCCCAGGAGGCGTTCGGCATGATCGAAAGCTACCTCGCCCAGCACAGCCGTCACGCCGAGCTTGCAACGTGGTGCGACACGCTGCTTGCCCGGAATCTCGGGGATCCCATCGCGGGATCGGTCGCCGATCGTCTGCTCCAGGCGCAGATGGCGGACGGGAAAATGGATCAGGCCCTGAAAACTCTGGCTGGACTGCCGGTCCGGCTGTCTGGCGCGGCCGCCAGTCAGGTGGTGGAACGACTGCTGGAGAGCTTTTTTCAGGCCTGGAAGCAGACGGAAATCGAGCAGGCGCTTGGCGTCGTCGAGAAGCCTCCTCTCAAGGACCTGCCCGGCCTGGCCGCGACAGCAGCCGCGTTCCGCATCCGGCTCCTCGCGCGGGCTTCCAAACTGGACGATGCCGAACGAGCGCTGCTCCAGTCACTGGATATGCTGGGCGATTCGAGGGCCGGTTGGCTGCTGGGGCAGGTGGTCGGGCTGGCGCGGCAGGGGAAGAACCTCAAGAAAGCCGACGAACTCTGTCTGAAGATACTGGCCATGGAAAAAGCCGGCGCTGTTCTTGTCCGCGCGGCTGCGGAACATGCGCTCACGGTGGCCAGGGATATGGACGACCCCGACCAGGCCTTTGCCCGGCTGAAGCAGGTTCTACGGCGGGTGACAGAGCCGGCCGCCCAGCTTCGCCTGGCCCGGCAGGTGGTCTACTTCATCATGGAGAAGAACAAGAAGGAGACGCTCACGCAGTTGCGCGATCTCTGCGAGCAGATCGTTGGGAAGCTCCAGGGCGATCGGAACAAGTCGGACGGCAACACGATTCTACTGGATATCTACTTCATGACCGGGGACTTCGACAAAGCGCTGCGGGTTGCCGCCGAGGCCGGCAACGAGGAGTCCGAGCGGGACATGAACGACATGCTCTTGATCAAGATTCGCGCGCACAAGGCGCTTGCGGAGGGCAACAAGGCAGAGGCGGTGGCGCTGTTTGCTCGGTTCATGGAGGCGATCAAGAAGATGGACGAGATTCGGGTCTCGGCCGAAGACCCGATGACGAAGTTGCGGGTGTCGAAGGATGAGGTGTTGGGGTTGAACGCGGCGCGCATCGGCCGGCTATGGAGCGAGTTGGGCGAGAACGACAAGGCTGCGGCGGCGTTTGTGGAAGCGAAGCGGCGCTACGAGGAGGCGCTCAAGCGCGCCGCCCAGGGCTCCCGCGAACGCCAGGCCATCGAACAAGCGCTCAAGGATATGGCGAAGTAGGGAGGGCGATCCGGAAGACATGATCCTCGCGACGCGACGATTGGGATCGGCGGCCGCGCTGGCGATCGGATTCTGGGCCGGCAGCGAACTCGGCGCGAGCGCCTGCGCAATACCCGTGTTCCGCTACGCGCTGGAGCGCTGGCAGCCGTATGCGTACGAAGCCGCCCTGTTCCACGAGGACCCGCTCGGCGACGAGCACCGGAAGGTCCTGGAGTCGTTGAACTCGACTCGCGCGAACCTCGCGATCTCGCCCGTCAACACCACCGGGAAGATTTCAGCCGAGATGGAAAAAATCTGGCGGAGCCAGAAACCCACGACAATGCCGTGGCTGGTCGTCCGCTACCCGTATCCCTTCCTCCCGAGCGCGAGGGCGGCTGGGCGCGTCTCGGTCGCCGGCGGACGTGTCCCGTGGCGGACGATGTCGTCTGGGCGGGGCCATTCGAGAGCAACGCGCTCCAGCGGGTCATCCACTCGCCGGCCCGCGACAAGATCGCCCGGGATATCCTGTCGGGTGTTTCCTGCGTGTGGGTGTTCGTGGAGAGCGGCAGGAAGGAGACTGACGACGCGAAGCGGAAGCTGCTGGAGGAACGTCTAGCCTTGATCAAGAAGGAAGTCCGCCTGCCGGAGGAATCCTACAGTGAGGCCGCCCAGGGTCAGATGGCCGGTGTGGCGCCGCTGAAGATTGATTTCACGGTCGTCTCAATCTCGCGCGGCGATCCGAACGAGCAGGTCTTCCTGAACATGCTGCTGCGCGCCGAGCCGGACCACGCGAGGAACGCGGACAAGCCGATGGCCTTTCCGATATTCGGGCAGGGCCGCGCGATCTGGGCGCTGGTGAGCGACGGGATCAACCCGGAAGTGATCGAGAACGCCTGCGGGTTCATCCTGGGCTTCTGCTCGTGCGAGATCAAGGACATGAACCCCGGCACGGATATGCTGATGAACGTGGACTGGTATAGCGCCGTGACGAACCTGATGTCGGCGCCGGACAAACCGCCCGAGCTGGTGGGCGTGGCGGCCCTTGCCGAGCAGGAGAAGACGCCGGCGCCGGCCGTCGAGGCGTTGGTTCCGCCGCCTCCGGCGGCGCCGCGCGATCCGCCAGGTCGCCGGCTCCGGTTCGTGGTGTTGGGCGGGCTGGGCGCGCTGCTGGCGCTGGCCGTCATCATTGGCATATTCCTGGGCCGGACGAAAGAAGGTGATCGGTGGTCGGTTTTCGGTGATTGGCGATCGGTTTTTGTCATTGAAACCTGAAACCAAGCGCCCAGCCCGCATATTTCGCGCGGGAGTGTGAAATATGCGGGCCTGGCAACCACCCCGGTCCTCGGTTTGTCAAGGATCAACGATGTCAGTCTGGCGGCTGGTATTCAAAGAACTGTTTTCCCGCGCCGGGCATTCGTTGCTGGCGGTGTGCGCGGTGCTGGTGGCCGTTGGGACGGTCACTGGCGCGCGGAGCGTTTTGTATTATCACAAGGCGCGGGAGCAGGCCCTGCTGGACGAGCGGGAAACGCAGGCGCGCCTCCGGATGGATGCCTTGCGTCAGACCGTGCGACAGGCCATGGACCGGCTCGGGTTCAACGTGACGATTCTGCCGCAGGGACAGAACCTTGGCGACTGGTATGACCTGGACTACGCCGCGCGGACCATGCCGGAAGAGACGGCGCGCGCGCTGCAGACCGGCGCCCTGACGACCATCGAGAAGCCGACGGCCCAACTGCGCCGGAAAATCCGGTGGCCGGAAAGGCAGCGGACCGTGATTCTGGTCGGGACAGAAGGCCGGATACCGAAAACTTCGGCCACGGGCGCGGTGGAACCGCTGGCCGCCGGAACCGTGTGGCTGGGGCAGGAGATTCATCGTGGCCTCGACCTGAAAGAAGGGGCGGCCGTCGCCATCACGGCAGGGAGTTTCGGGTCGGACGCTGCCTGGATGCCGAGGGAAACAACGAGGACATCACGATCTGGATGCCCCTGGCCGAAGCGCAGGCGCTTCTGGACAAGAAAGGCCTGATCAACGAAATCGTGGCCATCGAGACGATGGCGGCGCGAGGCGATCTGGCTGCGGTGAAGCGGGAGGTGTCGGCCCGGCTGCCAGGGGTCCAGGTGGTCGAGCAGACCTCCAAGCGGGTGGGCCAAGCTGCAGGCGTGTTTGAACACGGTGAAGCAGGTCCGAGAGACGGTGGCGCGGGAGCGGAACGCGCAGGCGCGGCTGGCGGCCGAGCGCAACCGGCTCGCGCGGGTTCTGAACGGACTGGCGCTGCTGATCTGCGGGGCCTGGATCGGCCTGCTGGCCTTGAGCAACGCCGTAGAGCGCCGGATGGAGATCGGCGCATGGCAGACGCTGGGCTGGGGGTTCCCGCGGGTGAGCCTGCTTGTCGGGGGCAAGTGGTGTCTGTTGGCGTTCATGGGATCCGCTGGCGGGTTTGTTGGCGGGACGATTGTTGCCGTAAGCGCCGGTGGCCCGGAGGAAGCGGCGGCGCAGGCCGGACTGATCCTGGCCGGGTTGAGCGACGTGGAGATGCTTGGGCTCGTCCTGGCTGTGGGGCTGGGGCTGGCTCTCCTTGGAAGTTGTATCCCGCTCGCGTACCTGGCGCGACAGGACCCGGCGGTGGCACTGCAGGGAGAATAGATTGCCGATTGCCGATTTCGGATTGCCGATTGGGTCACGGGCGACGGCCGTGTTGAACACAAATCGTTCTCGTCCTCGTCCGTCGCGCTCGGGCGCTTGTTCGAGAACGAGAACGAGAACGACGGATAGACGATCATGAATACGGTTGGCATGGCGTTGCGGGAGATGCGGTATCGGATCGCTGGGTTTCTGCTCGCTCTGCTGGCGGTGGCGATTGGGGCCGGCGCGCCGGTGGGCAGCGTGGTCGTGCTCCGGGCCTACGACCTGCGGACCGAAGCCGTTGTTCGGCGGAAGGAAGAGGATTGCCGCAACGCCATGGCGGCGCTCAACGAGGATATGCGCAAGGACACGCTCAAGCTCGGGTTCAACCTGCTGATCCTGCCACAAGGCCAGAACTTGAGCGACTTTTACTCCGAGGACTTTGCGGCCAAGGAGATGCCGGAGGAATACGGGGAACGGCTGGTGAAGTCGGGCGCGGTTCTCGTTCAGCACATCCTGCCGAACCTGCAGCAGAAGCTGGAATGGCCGGAGATCAAGCGGACGATCATCCTCGTGGGCACGCGGGGCGAGGCGCCGAAACAGCGCCAGGATTCGCGGAAGCCGCTGGCGCAGCCGGTCCCGGCCGGAACGATCGCGCTCGGGCACGAACTGCACACGAGCCTTTCGTTGAATGCGGGCGACACGGTCAAGCTGATGGGCCGAGAGTTCAAGGTCCACGCCTGCCATCCGGAACGTGGGAGCAAGGACGACATCACGGCGTGGATTCCGCTGAAGGACGCCCAGGAACTGCTGGGGAAACCGGGCAGAATCAATTCGATTCTTGCCCTGGAGTGCCTGTGCGCGATCGAAAAACAGGCTGCGGCGCGGCGGGAAATCATGAACATTTTGCCGGACGCGCAGGTGGTGGAGATGGGCACGAAGATACTGGCCCGCGCGGAAAGCCGGCTCAAAGCAGGCGAAGAGGCCCAGGCGGCTGTGGAGCGAGTGAAGACGGAGCGCGCTCGACTGCGCGGACAGCGCGAAAACCTGTGCTCGTTGATCACGGCGCTGGCGCTCGTGGCGTGCGTGGTCTGGGTGGCCATGCTGGCGTTGCAGAATGTCAACGCGCGGCAGGGCGAGATCGGAGCTCTCCGCGCGCTTGGCCTGCGGTCGCGCCAGATTTTGCTGCTCGCGTTTACGAAAGCGTTGTGCGTGGCGGCGCTTGGTGAGATTCTGGGGGCCGGCGCCGGCGCGCTGGCGGGACGGCGGATCGGGGTGTCCCTGGAATCGGTCCGTATGTCGGGCGGCGGTGGCGACGCGCTCCTGATCGGCTTGGGCGCGGCGTTGGCGTTGAGCGTGGCGGCCACGTGGATTCCGGCGGTGCTGGCGTTGCGCAAGGACCCGGCGGTAACGCTGCGAGGTCAATCATGAGCGTACTGGCGATCGAGAACCTGACCAAGACGTTTCAGGGGCCGGCCGAGCTGGTTGCGGCCGTGCAGGGCGTGTCGCTGACGGTGGATCGCGGCGAGTTCGTGGCGGTGGTGGGCCCGAGCGGCTGCGGCAAGACCACGCTGCTGCTGGCGGCCGGCGCGCTGCTCCGGCCGACGGCCGGAACGGTGACGATCGGCGGGACGAATCCCTACGACTTGTCACCGGACGCGCGGGCCAAGTTCCGGGCGGAGACGATCGGGTTCGTGTTCCAGCAGTTTCACCTGATCCCGTACCTGACCGTGCTGGAGAACGTGCTGGCGCCCTCGGTAGCGCGGCCGGCGCGCGGCGCAATGGAGAAGGCTCTGGCGCTGGCGCGGAAGTTCAACCTGGTGGAGCGGAAGGACCACGCGCCCGCCGCGCTGAGCACGGGCGAGCGACAGCGGACGGCGCTGACGCGGGCGCTGCTGCACGCCCCGGCGCTCATTCTGGCCGACGAGCCGACGGGGAATCTGGACCGGGAGAACTCGGCTCTCATTCTTGAACACCTGGCCGACTTGGCCAGAGAGGGCCGGGCGGTGCTGATGGCGACGCACGACGAATACGTCAAGAGCGTGGCGAATCGAGTGGTGCGGCTGGAGAAGGGGAAGGCGGTCGGTTGAATAAGCGCGATTGTTCCTTCGACGCGTCTCCGTGGCGCCACGGGTCATGGCGACGACAAGTCGGGCGGCGGCTCTCCGGTCGAAATCCCGGCTTGGAGGCGATTACTTCGATTTCGTAAAGCGAGTAGACCAAGTTCGTGTTGATGTTGGAGAGAAGCTCCAGCTTGACGGCGCCGGCCATGATGTTTCGAAGGTTGATTTCGCAAGACCAGATACGGAGGATTCCGGAAAACCCAGCGGCATAGGCCGTTACAGGACAGTAGTTCCTAAAGCTGGCGGGATAGCGTGCGGAGAGGGGCGCACGTAGAGG
>JASEHE010000082.1 GCA_030018915.1 Verrucomicrobiota bacterium | reverse complement strand
GCAAGTTGTCAATACATCTTCCTTCTTTTCCTGCTCTCCCATCACGGATCCAGGAGAGATTATGATTATGAGGGAGATGTGAAGAATAGATAGGTGATTCGCGGTTGGTATGTATCGTGCTTGCGTTCTTTTTAGATACCGCCAAAAGAAAGGCGAAAACAATGGATATCAACAAACTGACACAGAAGGCGCAGGAAGCGCTCAAGGCCGCGCGCGTGATTGCCGTTCAGAACGGCAACCCGGAGATTGACGGCGAACACGTGTTGCTGGCTCTCGTGGACCAAGCCGACGGATTGACGCCGCAGCTCCTCGAGAAGATGAGCGTCTCGATCCCGACCGTCAAGGCCCGGCTCGAGGAAGAAGTCGGACGCCTTCCCAAGGCGAGCGGGCCGAGCGTCGAGTCGGGGAAGGTTTATGTCACGAACCGTTTCAATCGGCTGCTGGTGAAAGCCGGCGAAGAAGCCGAGCGGCTGAAGGACGAATATGTTTCCGTCGAGCACCTGCTCCTGGCGTTCACCGACGAAGGCAAGGAAACGCCGGCCGGCCGGCTCCTTGCCGAGTTCGGAGTCATCCGCAAACGCGCACTCGAGGAGTTGCGGACGATTCGCGGCAATCACCGGATCACCACTGACAACCCGGAAGGGCAGTACGAGGCGCTCAAGAAGTACGGCGCGGACCTTGTGGAGCAAGCTCGCGCCGGCAAGCTCGACCCGGTGATCGGCCGCGACGCGGAAATTCGGAGCGTGATCCGCATTCTCTCCCGCAAGACCAAGAACAATCCGGTGCTCATCGGCGAGCCTGGCGTGGGCAAGACCGCCGTTGTCGAGGGCCTCGCGCGCCGCATTGTCCGCGGCGACGTGCCCGAAGGGCTGAAGGACAAGACCATTTTCGCTCTCGACATAACCGCTCTGCTGGCCGGCGCCAAATACCGCGGCGAATTCGAGGAGCGGCTCAAGGCCGTGCTCACCGAGATCAAGGCCGCCGAAGGCCGCGTCATCCTTTTCATTGACGAGGTTCACAACATCGTCGGCGCGGGTCGAACGGAAGGTTCCACGGACGCCGGCAACATGCTCAAGCCCATGCTGGCCCGCGGCGAGCTCCACTGCATCGGCGCTACCACCCTGGACGAGCACCGTAAACACATCGAGAAGGACGCCGCCCTCGAACGGCGTTTCCGGCCCGTGCTTGTGGACGCGCCGAGCGTCGAGGACACCATCTCGATTCTCCGCGGGCTGCGCGAGCGGTTCGAAGTGCACCACGGAGTTCGCATCCAGGACGCCGCCCTCGTGTCCGCCGCCGCGCTTTCGGACCGCTACATCAGCGACCTCTTTCTCCCGGACAAGGCCATTGATTTGATGGACGAAGCCTGCGCCTCGATCCGGACCGAGATAGACTCCATGCCCGCCGAGCTGGACGAGATCACGCGCAAAGTCATGCGCCTGGAGATCGAGGAGACGGCGCTCAAGAAGGAGAAGGACAAGCCCAGCAGAAAGCGGCTCGAGGCGCTGCGCAAGGAACTCGCCGATCTCAAGGCCGAGGCGGACGCCATGCGCGCCCAATGGGACGCCGAGAAGAACGCCATCCAAAAGGTCCGCGATCTGCGCGGGAAGCTGGAGCAGACCCGGCGCGAGATGGAGAAGGCCGAGCGGGCCTACGATCTCGACCGGCTGGCTGAGCTCCGGCACGGCGTGATGCCGTCGCTCCAGACCCAGTTGACCGAGCAGGAGAAGCTGATGAGCCGCAAGGACGGCAAGACCTCGATGATTCGCGAGGAAGTGTCTGCGGAGGAAATCGCCGAGGTCGTCTCGCGCCGGACCAGGATTCCGCTCGCGCGGCTGCTCGAAGGCGAGCGCGAGAAACTGCTCCGGCTCGACCAGGTGTTGCGCGAGCGGGTGATCGGGCAGGACGAGGCCGCGCGGGCCGTAGCCGCCGCCGTGCTGCGGGCGCGGGCCGGAATCCGCGGCGGCCGATCGGATCGTTCATTTTCCTGGGCCCGACGGGCGTGGGCAAGACGGAGCTCGGCAAGGCGCTGGCGGCGGCGCTGTTCGACACCGAGGAGGACATGGCGCGTCTTGACATGAGCGAGTACATGGAGAAACACGCCGTGTCGCGGTTGATCGGCGCGCCGCCGGGCTATATCGGATATGACGAGGGCGGCCGGCTCACCGAGGCGGTGCGGCGCAAGCCCTACAGCGTGATTCTGCTCGACGAGATAGAGAAGGCGCACCCGGACGTGTTCAACGTGCTCCTGCAAATCCTGGACGACGGCCGATTGACCGACTCGCGCGGCCGGACCGTGAACTTCAAGAACACGATCGTCATCATGACGAGCAACATCGGTTCGCCGCGCCTGATGGATGGGATCACCGCCGACGGACACATTCGCGACGACGCGCGGCGGCAGGCGCTGGACGAACTGCGCCGGAGTTTCCGGCCCGAGTTCCTGAACCGCGTGGACGACGTCGTGCTGTTCAAGCCGCTGTCGAAAGACGAACTGGCAGAGATCGTGGACTTGCAGATGAAGGACCTGCGGGGCCGGCTGGCGGAGCAAGGACTGAAGGTGGACCTGACCGATCGGGCGCGGGCGTTCATCGCCGAGGCCGGCTATGACCCTGCCTGCGGCGCGCGGCCGCTCAAGCGCTTCATCCGGCAACACATCGAGACGCCGATTGCCCGCGGGATCATCGCTGGCGAGTTGACGCCCGCCCGCAAAATCAAGGTGGACGTCAACAAAAACCGGCTCGAGAACTTGTTTCAGATCGGCGAATAATCCCGTATGATTGCAGCGGCAATTCGCGTTGAAACCATGGCTGCCAAAAGGCCGCGGTAGATTCCCTATGCTCCTGAGACTCGCGAAATTCATTATGGGGCTGCTGTTGATTCCGGCATGTATCGCCGTGACACGAACCGTTGTTTCGCTGATCCTGGCAATCCAGCCCTCGCCGGACGTGTTCATTCCCGCGCCGGCGCTGGCTTTGATCGGCGGCTTTGCGCTGTGGCTCCTCATCTATGCGGCTCTGCCTCGGCCGGCCCGCGCCTACGTTTTGGCGCACGAACTCACGCATGCCTTGTGGGGCGCCCTGATGGGCGCCAGGATCCTCAACATGAAGATACGCAGGAATGCCGGCAGCGTTACCCTCTCCAAGAGCAACTTCCTCGTCAGCTTGGCCCCCTATTTTTTCCCGCTGTACACTGTCATCGTCATTGCGGCCTACTACGGCTGCTCCCTCTTCATGACGAATGTCCAGGACTACTATCTCGGATGGCTCGGGCTGGTCGGTCTGACTTGGGGATTCCACTTCACCTTCACGCTCGGCTCGCTGTTTCAACGCCAGAGCGACATCCGGGAGAACGGCCGGCTGTTCTCCTATGCCGTCATTTATACGCTGAACGCGCTGGGCATTGCGTTCTGGATCATTCTGGTGTCTTCCGCGACTTGGCGGCAGTTGGCCGATTTTCTGAAGAAGGACCTGGTCGCCGCCGCCCTGCTGGCCTGTGGCTGGCTGGCCCGCATTCATGGATCGCTCGGGGCCAGGCAATAAACCGCCGGCTGGAACGTCATGCGGAGTGAACGGCAAGCATGGCCGAGACGACAGACAAGGAACTGCTGACCCGCTACCGGCGCGGGGATGTTGATGCTCTCGGCGTGCTCGTCGAAAAGTACCGCCGGCCCCTGTTCGCCTTCATTCTCAACATGATCGGCGGGCAGAACGAAGCCGACGAGATATTTCAGGAGGTCTGGTTCCGGGCGATCCGGAGCCTGGCAGGATACGAAGAACGGAACTTCTTCGGCTGGCTGGCGCGGATCGCGCACAACTTCGTGATCGATCGCGCTCGCCGGAAACGGTCGGACGTCAGTCTCGACGAAGAGTTGGCTGATGGCGTCCCCCTGCGAGACGCTATCCCGGGGGCCACGCCCGACCCGGAGCGGGAAATCGAGAAAAAGGATCTGGCGGCCCGGCTGGCGAAGGCCGTCGAATGCCTGCCGGCCGAACAGAAAGAGGTGTTCCTGATGCGAATCCAGGCCGATCTCCCCTTCAAGGAGATCGCGCGGGCCCAGAAGGTATCGATCAACACGGCGCTGGCCCGGATGCAGTATGCGCTTGCCAAGCTGCGCCCGATGCTGAGGGAATACCAGAGCGCTTGAGGTTGCCATGCACGAGGACATCGCCAACAAGATTCTGCTCGCCCAATCCGGCGAGCTGCCCGCCGGGGAATGGAACGAACTGCGCAAGCATCTGGCCGGCTGCGAGGACTGTCGCCGCTACCGGGAGGATATCGATCAGATCGCCGCGTGGGCGGGCCAAGCCCTCCCAGTGGGTTCCCCCAGTCCGGCCGTTTCCCGGGCTATCCGCATGGAGGCCGAGCGGCGCGCGAAGCCCGAGCCGATTCTCCGCTTTGCCAGGTCTGCCGCCCGTGTCCTGGCCTGTGCCGCCGCCCTCATGCTTCTGTTGGCCGGATGGCATACCCTGACGGCCGGTCGTCATGCGGAACGCATCCATGAGATTGATGCGATCCTCGCCATAGCGGATGCTGACGACCCCATGCCCGTCCCAGTGGCCGACATTCAGGCGGCGACCGGCAGGGAGGAGAAACTGCGGACCTTGGCCAGGCAGTTGCTTCAAATGGAAGGCTTAGGCAACGAATCCGAACCGAGCCTGCTGGAGATTTAGCGCCTCACACCCGCCTTGAAGAGCAGTTTCCGCCCCTTCTCCCGTCCTCGACTCCGGCTCATCTCGATGGTCAGGCGGTTCATCCTCTCTCATGCGCGTTCCACATCGCAACACCGCGTGTCCGTGAGGTGGGACGTTGTTTTCCAACGGGGGAACTCACGTCCGCGTCCGGGTTAAAACGTAGCGGAGCGCGGCAGGCGTCATCGCTGAAAGACGATGCAGCCGGAATTTTACTGGCTTTCCCGGGCCCGATTCGCTAGTCTCTATCCATGGAAAGGGCAAGACGATGAAACTGATATTTCTCGGTCCTCCCGGAGCGGGTAAAGGCACGGTGGCGCAGAAACTCGTGGATGACCTCGCGATTGTCCATATCTCGACCGGCGACCTGCTCCGCGAGGCGGTTAAGAAGGGAACCGAACTCGGCAAGAAGGCCAAACCCCACATGGACGCCGGCGATCTCGCGCCGGACAACCTGGTGATTGGTTTGCTCAAGGAGCGGATCGCCCGACCGGATTGCAAGAACGGATTCATTCTCGACGGCTTCCCACGCACGACCCCGCAGGCCGAGGCGCTTGAAGCCGCGCAGGTCAAGATTGACCGGGTCATCAACTTCAACATAGCCGACGAGGTGATCATCCGTCGGCTCTCCGGACGCCGGGTGAGCCGAAAGACCGGCAAGATATACAACGTGAACCCGGAGGGCATCCCGCAGCCGCCGTCGGACATGCCGAAGGACGAGCTGTTTCAGCGCGACGACGACAAGCCGGAAGCGATCCGCAACCGGCTAATGGTCTATCGCAAGCAGACCGAACCGCTGATCGCATGTTACACGAAGAAAAAGCTGCTTATGAACGTAGACGGCAACCGGGACCTGGGCCCGATCGCGGACGAGGTCAAGAAGGCGCTTGGAAGGAAGGTCACGTGAACGCACAAGAAGAGAAGAACGCCCGGCCGAAGCAAATCCTGATCGCGGACGACGAGCAATCCGTTGGGAAGGTCTATCAGAGGATCATTACCGGCCATTTCCCGGACTGGCAGGTTGACCTTGTCGCCAACGGATTCGACGCCATCGAGGCGTTTCGACGAAAGCGGCACGACGTCGTGATCATGGATATCCATATGCCGGTCATGGACGGCGCCCAAGCCGAGTATGAGATTCGCGAGTTTTGCGAGGAGCGTGAGATTCCCGAGCCGGCCATCATTTTCTGCACCGGCTACCTCCCGCCAGACGGGGTGAGAGAGATCGTCGAGACCAATCCGTGCTGTTCCTTGCTTTTGAAACCGATCGCCATGGACACGTTGATCAAGGAGATCGAGCGGCGTCTGGAGCTCGGAGGCTCGGGCGACAAGGCGCAGCGCGGCCTTTCAGCCGCAACCCCAAAAGAAGAATAGCCGCTTCTCCGAAGGCGGATTCCCGCTTAAGGCGGGCAGGCTGCCTCCAGCGGAAAAGCCGCAAGAATCTTCGCGCCGCGCGAAGATTCTTGGACATAGTGGCGCAGAGGACGTAACCGGCTAACCGGAGTCCGGCATCTTTGCATCTATAGTTTGGCCGCCGAGGCGTATAATGCGGCGCCAAAAGAAGACAAAGTCCATGAAACTCCGAACCAGCTTGCAGATCAGCGGCGTGTTTCCGATTGTGATGGCGCTCTTGGCGACCCTGGGCTTGTTGGCGCGTTCCCGAACTATGGAGCGGGCCAGAGCGGAAGAAAATCTTGCCGAGGAACTTGTCCGGCGGATCTCGGAGGTCTATTCGAGCCTGCAAACCAGCCTGATCCGGCGCGATGCGGAGGCCCGCCGGGAATGGGATAACCACACGCGCCTACTGGAGGGGTTTCTCGCCGAACGGATTGCCAAGGAACTCGCCAGCAAGAGTGAACTGAGCCTGCTGTTGGGGGAAAGCCGGGCGATCAGAACGAACGCCGCGCGTCTGCTGGACCTGCGGAACGCTCCGCTCCAGGAGTCGGCCGAACCCGGGGAGTTGCCCAAACTCGAAAAAGCGGTCGCCGCGGACATGGGATCGCTTCTCATGGCCGCGTTACGCTTTGTCCGGACTACGGGCGCAGAGGGCCGCGATGCCGAGCGCATGGCGGACAAGTTCCTCATGGTGTTCGTGGCCGTCGCGGGCCTGGTGCTGGCTGGGCTGACGATTGCGGCAAGCCGCGACGTGGTGCGGCGGATGCGCAAGCTGAAGGAGGCGGCCGGAAAGGTTGCCGCCGGCGATTTCAACGCCCTGATCGAAAGCATAATGGGCGACGAACTCAGCGAGGCCTTTCTGGCGTTCAATGAGATGGTCGTTCGTCTAGAGCAGGCGTTCAACACCGTGAAGCATGAACGGGACGACTGGAAGCGGGAATATGACAAAGGATTCGACGCGGCGGCCAAAGCTCGGCAGGCCAACATGAGTCTGGCCGACGCGCTGACCAAGCTCAAGCGGGCCCAGCAGCAGATCGTGCAGCAGGAACGGCTGCGGGCGCTCGAGCAGATCGTCAAGGGCGTGGCGCGGGATTTCGCCGTACGATTACGCCCATGGTCAGCACGATCGATTTCCTCATGGCCTATCCGGAGTGCCTCAGCGACCGCCGGGAGCTTACCGAGCATTTGCTGCGTATCCATGGCGCGGCGCGCGAGGCGGAGCGGCAGGTCCGCCTGCTCTCCGAGGTTTTCCTGACCCCGGAGAAACGGGAGAGCGAGCCGGTGGGCGTCAACGTTGCCGCGAAGAAAGCGATCGAGCTGGTCGCGCTTGCGCGTCGGACGGCCGGCAAGACCGCCGAAGTGGATGTGTCCTGCGATCTCCGCGCCGGCGAGGCGCCGCTCGTCGAGGGTGATGCGACCGAACTGACGGAGGCGATCGCAAATCTGATTCAGAATGCGGCTGAGGCAACGTCGCACGGCGGGAAAGTGGAGGTAACCATCCGCGCGGAAGGCAACAACGTGGTGGTTGAGGTTTCCGACACCGGCGAGGGGATGACCGAAGAAGTGCGGCAACGATGCCTGGAGCCGTTCTTCTCCACCCGGGGCGCCGGGCACAGCGGCATGGGCTTGACCTATGTAGTTGCCGCGACTGGTCGGTATGGCGGCACGGTGGACATCCGGAGCACACCGGGCGCCGGCGCCAAGGTGGTTCTGTCCCTGCCCGTGTACAAGAGCGCCAAGAAGCCGACGTCATCCCGGGAGCGGCGCAAGCACAGGACCGAACAGAAGGCGAAGATTCTGGTGGTGGACGACGAGGAGTGCGTGCGGGATATCTTGACCAAGAGTCTCACCATGCTAGGCCACAAGGTCGAGACGGCGGCCGGCGGCAGGGAAGGGCTGAAGAAAGGCGTCGAACAGGCGTTCGACCTGGTGATTCTGGACCGCGCCATGCCGGACATGGTGGGCGATGAGGTTGCCGTCGGCCTCAGGCAGAAACACCCGGCCCTGCCGATCCTGCTCCTGACCGGGATGGGTGACCTGATGCGCAGAGAAGGCGATTTGCCGAAGAGCGTTGACGCCGTGCTCAGTAAGCCCATCACCTTGTCGGAACTCACCCGGTCCGTCGCGGAGGTCCTGGAGAAACGGGAGCAGACCACCCGGCTGTGAGCGCCGCCAGACCTGGAAGGAGAGCAGAGGATTTCTCTTCCCGGAGATCGGGCCGTGACGCGTATTCTTGTCTTCCGCGGCGGGGCGGTCGGAGATTTCATTCTGACGCTTCCGGTGTTCGACGCCTTACGGCGGCGGTGGCCGAGAGCGCGAATCAAACTGGTCGGCTACCCGCGCGTGAAACGGCTGGCGTTCGAGACGAAACTGGCGGATGAATTCGAGTCGCTGGATAGTCCGGACGCGGCCCGGTTGTTTGCCCCGGAGCTGGCGTTGCGCAAGGGGAAACGAGGGAAACAAAAAAAAGAGGAGGAACTTGGCGTCCTTTGCGATCTTCTGTCCGGAATTCCGTCTTTCGATCTCGTCTTGTCCTATCTGCACGATCCGGACGGCGTGGTGCGGGAGAACTTCGTCCGGGCCGGAGCGAAGCGACTGGTGTGCGCGTCGCCTATCGTCGCGTCCGGTCACGCCGTGAACCACCTGCTCCAACCGCTGGCGGAGTTGGGAATCGAGGTGAGGGGCGGAGAGACTCCGAGACTGAGACTGCCGGAGAATGGCGGCAAGACAGCGCAAGGCGACGGATACCCAATCGAAGCAGAAAAGAACCGCTTCTGTCTCCACCCGGGCAGCGGAAGTCCGAAAAAGAACTGGCCGGCAGAGAAGTTCGCGGAGCTGGCGCGGCGGATTCGCGGCGACAAGCTCGGCTCGCCGTTCTTCTCGCTTGGTGAAGCGGACAACGCGATCGGCGAGGCGCTGGCCCGGTTGGCGCCGGACATTCCCGTGCTTCGCGGGCTCGACCTGCTTGACCTGGCCGGGGTCCTCGCGACCTGCGCAGGCTATATCGGCAACGACTCGGGCATCACGCATTTGGCTGCGGCAGTCGGAATCCCGGTTGTCGCGCTGTTCGGCCCAACGGATCCCCAAGTCTGGGGTCCGGCTGGTGAAAACGTTTTGGCACGGGAGCCGACGACTGAGAGCCTGGAGCAGCTCGGGTTGGAGCCGGTGCTCATGTGCTTGCGGAAGGCGTTAGAGCCTGTAATGAAATAATGGCTCTGTAGCACAATTTGTGGGTGAATCCGTGTGAAGAGAAGAGGCAACTGAAGGGAAGAAGCGGCTGGCCGGCGTGGAACCCGCCACGCACAAATGGCGGGGCAA
>JASEHE010000081.1 GCA_030018915.1 Verrucomicrobiota bacterium | reverse complement strand
GGCAGCTGCCAACCGCTTTCCGCATACCTGTTCGGCTGCCTGCCAAATCCGCTCAACGACCTCACAAATCGGTTCGTAGCGCAGCGTCGCTCCTCGTCGTCGCTTGCCCCGCTTCGGCAAGCTGCCTCGCAGCAACTTGATCGCATGCTTTCGGCTGTAGCCGTATTGCGCGCACACCTCACTCAGCAGCCGACTCTTGCCTTCCCTGGCACACCGCGCGTGCCAACTGCGCAACTTCGCCAGCCGCTCCTCCCTTGTCTCTGTTTTCATTTTCATGCCTCATCTTTCGGTGTCATTTTCAGATGAGGCAACGTATTTCTTTTTCACCCCCTTCCCACGCTCCTTCGGTGTCATTTAATATGAGGCAACGCGCCGCGGAGAGAGGCGCGTCATTTTGGTTGCAGGCAGTGAACCGGCTGGGCTATGTTCTGAGGCGCTCCGCGCGGGTGGCGAAAGACGCGGCCCTGTGCTGGAGCTTGTCTCAATGAAGCAAAGGGGACGATCCCTATGCTGGAATGGCTGATCCGGATTGATCACGGGCTGTTCTTCCTCATCAACAACGGTCTCGGCGCCGAATGGCTCGACCCAGTGTTCCTTGGTCTCTCGTCGCTCGGCGAGTGGACTATGGCGATCATGGCGGCGGCCTTTCTGGCGGACACCGGGCGGCGCGCGCTGTTGCGGCATCTTCTGGTCGTTCTGGCCGTCCTTCTTGTCCTGGCGCCGATCCACTACGGACTGAAAAGCGCTGTGGGTCGGCCCAGGCCAAAGAAGGAGTTTGCCGGGCAGACGGAAAGGATCGTTCGGATGCCCTTGGGCAATGGAGACACGCCGAGACGGAACGCGTTTCCGTCCGGGCATTCGGCGCTGGCTTTTTTCTTGATGACCTATGTGGCTTTGAACCGACGGGCCTACCGATGGCCGGTTCTGGCCCTCGCCGGTTTGGTGGCGTTTTCGCGTGTGTACGTGGGGGCGCATTTCCCGTCCGACTGCGTGGCGGGCAGTTGCACAGGGGCTGCCGGCGGATGGCTGGCTTGGTGGCTGTTCCGGCGGACGAACGAGCAAGGTAAGGCGGTGTCATGACGGATGGCGATATTCAGCGTCTGGAACAGACCCGATACCGGCGCCTGTTCTGGCTGTTGGCGGTTGGAGTGACGCTCTTTCGGCTGGCCGCGATCGGCATGGTCGGCCTGAGCACCGACGAGTCCCACTACGCGCTCTATGCCCGCCACCCGGCCTGGGGCTACTTCGACCATCCGCCAATGGTGGGCCTGCTTGCCGCATTGATGACGTTGGCTGGCGGCCATGTCTTCTTCTTCCGCCTCGGTCCTGTCCTGTGCGCGCTGCTGAGCATAATCGTGCTCCGGACCCTGGCGCTGGAACTGCTGGGCAGCGAGAAACGGGCCTTCTGGTCGGTCGCATGGCTGACGGTCATACCGGTCCAGCACCTGCTGGCCATCGCTCTGCTGCCCGATGCCACCCTGAACGTCTTCTGGTGCGCGGCGCTGCTCGCGGCGTGGCGGGCGTTTCGGGACGGGAAGTGGTCGCTGTGGATCATGACCGGGCTGTTTTTCGGAGGCGCGCTGCTGAGCAAGTATCATGGCGCGTTGCTGCCGTTGTGCCTGTTCGGATACGCCGCGACGTCCCGGCAAACCCGGCATTGGCTGTGGAGCCCGAAACCGTACGCGGCGGGGCTGGCGGGGTTTCTCGTCTTCCTGCCCAACGTCGTCTGGAACTATCGGCGCGATTGGATTTCCTACGCGTACCAGCTTCATCACGGTGGAGGAAGCGGACGGTTCACGGTGGGGAAACTGCTGGAAACCGCGGGCGGCCAACTGGTCGCCGCTTCCCCCGTGATCCTGGCGCTCTTCGCGATCGTCTGCGCGGTTGCCGTGGCGCAGCGGCCGGCGGCGCCGGCGTTGCGTTTCGCGCTTTGGGCGAGCGTTCCGGTGTTCGTATTCTTCTGTGCCATGGGGCTGTTCGGAAAGATTCTGCCGCACTGGACGGCGGTGGGCTGGTGGGGCGGCGTAATCGTCATGGCGGACGTCCTGGCTCGGCGGCTCGCGGCGCAAGGGCGGGCAGCGGTCTGTTGGCGGCGCTGGGCGCTGGCCAGCGGGGCGGTGGGCGTCGGTATGATTCTGCTCGTGCAGGCGGCCATGGCGTGGCCGATCGTGGAGCCCTGCTACCGGGTCGCGCGGGCGGCGACGTTCCGGTTGAATGCCCGGTTTCAGAGTGTCCCGACCATGCCGACATTCAAAAGCAAATTCGACCTCACCAACGACATGTACGGCTGGGACCAGGCGGCGCACTGGGTCGAGGGAATCCGTGGCGCCATGCCCGATCCGGCGCGAACCTTCGTGTTCGCGCACCGGTTCTACACGACCAGCCAACTGGGAGTCCACATGGAACGCCGAACGCATCTGGCGTCGCTCCATCGCAAGCCCGGTCAGTACCGGCTCTGGTTCGACGCGCCCGCCCACGAGGGGTGGGACGCGCTCTTTGTGGATGACGACCGATGGCGCCAGGGGCCCGACCGGTATCGTCCGCTGTTCATGAACATAAACCGAAAACCGATGCGCCTGACCGTCTGGCGGAAAGGGGCCGTCGCGCGCGTATTTGACGTGTATCGCTGCTACGGGTATCGCGGGAAACTGGAGGATGCCGAATAATGAGAAGAATTGCGGCAGTGACGATGATGGTCGCTGCCACGGCGGCCGGCGCCGCGGACGGAAGCCGAACCGCGGCGGACGCGCTATGGGAGGACGTCAAGCAGGATCACGCCCAATTCTACTCCGGCTGGAGCTTGGCGAATCTGGGCGGCGGACTGCTTGTCGCCGGAGTCCTGGCCAACTCCTCGGCGGACGAGGACGCGCGCAGCTCCGGCACGAACGACTGGGCAGGCGCGGTCAAGTGGATGGGAGAGGGGATTCTCGCCGTGCCGTTGATGGCGTGCGCGAGCGCGCTGGCCGTGTGGGGAAAAGAGTTCCTGACATGCGGGGCGATCGGCGAATGGGGGCAGCGGAGCCTCCGGAGCGTATTCGTGGGGGCGCCGCCGGTTCTTCTGCTGCAGCGCGCGCTGGGCGCATCGAGACCGTCCGACGACGAGGCGGATTCGAAATGGCGCCCATTTGAGGACAGTAATGGCGTGTCCGGTCACGCGTTCATAGGAGCGGTTCCGTTCCTTACCGCCGGCCGGATGACCGACAGTCTTGCCCTGAAATCCGCCTGCTATGCGGCCTCCGCGCTCTGCGGCCTCTCGCGAATCAACGACGACGACCACTATCTGTCGCAGGTCGCGATGGGCTGGTGGCTGGCGTGGCTGGCAGTGGACGCAGTCGATCGGACTGAAGCCGGTCGTTCCCGTGTTCGTCTGACGGCGCTCGCGCGGCCGGACCTGGCAGGTGTCGGGCTGCAGATTGAGTTTTGAGCGCGTGTCTATCGCCGCGGAATCCGGCTGTTGTTGCCGATGGCGCCCGTGGGGCAGACCTGCTCGCGCGTGAGGCGGAAAAAAAAGGGCGCCGTGTGCCCCACGGCGCCCCTGTGTTGGCGTATGGCCTGGATTCTACCGGCGATCCCGATAGCCGCCTCGGTCGCCTCGGCCGCCGCCGTCAAAATCGCGGCGCGGGCGATCCTCGCGAGGCTTCGCTTCGTTGACCCGGAGGGCGCGGCCGTCCAGTTCGTGGCCGTTGAACTGGGAAATGGCCTTCTGCGCTTCATCCTGACTGGTCATGGTCACAAAGGCAAAGCCGCGCGACTTGCCCGTGAATTTGTCCGTGATCAGCGCGCAGTCCTCAATCTTTCCGGCCTGCTCAAACAACGACCGGATGTCCGCCTCCACGGTGTCGAATGACAGATTGCCGACGTACAGTTTAGTACCCATCGCTCTTACCTCTTGCTTCGTGCGGGACTGGCAGTGACCGTGCCCAGGTCATCTGGACGTCGAATTGTCACCAGCCGCGCAATGGGCCTGTCGACAATCGAACCGACTCACTTCCATACCTTATCCCAGCAACCGATGAAAACTTACCGGCTTTCGAAAAAAAAAGCAACACAATGCCGACATTTTTTTGGGGATCGGTCCGGGGCAAAAAAGGGCAAAATCGGGCATGGTTCAGGAGAGCGTCTCGGCTACGTCCTTGATATACGCCGCCACCTCCGTCTTCAGATCATCGCGCATCAGCGCGTAGTGGATGTTCGTCTTGATGAAGTCGAGCTTGTTGCCGATGTCGTGCCGCCGCCCATCAAAGCGCAGCCCATACATGGCGCGGGACGCTACCAGTAGGCGCATGGCGTCCGTCAACTGAATCTCATTGTTTTTCCCGGGCTTTGTGTGCTTGATGTACTCGAAGATTTCCGGGGTCAGCACATAGCGTCCGGCAATGGCGAGGTTCGAGGGCGCATTCTCGACCGAGGGTTTCTCGATGAAATCCTCCACAAGGTAAACGTCCTTGGCGATCTCCCGGCCGGCCACGATCCCGTAGCGGCTCACCTTGCTCCGATCCACGGCCTCGAGCGCGACAACCGATTCCTGGTAGCGGTCGTATGCCTTGGCCAACTGGCGCATGACGGGATCCTCGCACTCCAGAAGCGTGTCGCCGAGCAGGACGGCGAACGGCTCGTCGCCCACGTGGTTGCGGGCGTAGGAAATGGCGTCGCCCAGTCCGTTGAGTTCCCGCTGCCAGACGAAGTGGATTTCCGCCAAGTTCGAGACGCGGCGCAGAGCCTTGAGTTCCTCGCGTTTGCCGTGCTCCTCGAGTTCGGCTTCCAGCTCGAAGTTGCGGTCGAAGTGTTCCTCGATGGCCCGCTTGCCGCGGCCGATGATCATCAGAATGTCCGTGATGCCCGAGGCCACGGCTTCCTCGACGACGTACTGGATCACTGGCGTGTCCACGATGGGCAGCATTTCCTTGGGCTGCGATTTCGCGGCCGGCAGAAAGCGCGTGCCGAATCCCGCCGCCGGTATGACGGCCTTACGTATCATGGTTCTCTCCGTTTGTTCCGCTCGCCGGCACAATGACCGGCTTGAACACCTTGATCTTCATCGGCTCCAGCGCCTCGCGGAGCCGCGCGAACATTGCCTCGCCGTCGCAGGTCCCCACGATCGCTCCGCCCGATCCCGTGAACTTGGCGCTTGCCCCAATGGACCGCGCCATGCTCACCATCTTCAGGTTGCCCGGACTGATCGCCGAGACCTTGGCGCGCTGGTCGAAGTTGGCGTCGAGCAGCGGCCCGATCGTGTTTCCCGCTTGCGCCAGGAGCGCGGCTTTCACTCGGTCCGTCAGGCCGCCCCAGAACTTCACGGCAGCCAGCACGTCAGGATCACCGCGCAGGAACAACGCGCGCAAGTCGCCATGGTAGACCTCGGAGCCTTCTGATAGGTCAGCCCGGTAGGCGATGTACAGCGGCGGGAGCAGGGCCGGGTTCAGTTCCTCGTACAAGCCGTACCCCTGCTTATCCATAATGTCCTTGCTGAAGTCCATATACACCAGCCCCTGATACACCTCGGCCACGCGGTCCTGCAGCCCGGCGGGGATTTGCAGCTCGTCGCGCTCGACGGCCAGCACGAGGTTGGCCTGAAGCGGCTTTGGAATGACCGCCTCGTAGAACCGCAGCAGGGCGCGAAGGCACGCCGTGATGATCGCGCTCGATCCGGCCAGCCCGACCTGCCGCGGAATGTTCGAGTAGTAGCGAATTGTGAAGTTCCGATCGTGCAGCCGGATTCCGTGATTCCGGCAGTATTCCCCGAAAACCTTGATCGTGGCTTTCAGCAGCCGGATTCCGCCGTAGTACCCGAACAGCTTCACGTCCTGCGCGAGCGCGTCCATGCCGGCAAACTCGGAACGATCCCGCGCGTCCGGGATGATCTTCAATTCCTGGCTCTCGTACAGGACCACCTGCGCATGGAAATTGCCGAAGCAAAACGCGATAGTCTTGCCGAAGTAGCCGTCCGACGGGTTGCCGGCCAGCCCGGCCCGCGGATACGCTTTGGTTCTGATGATCATCGAGCAGGAAACTACCAGATTCCCGCGCGGTTCCGCAAGCCATGGTAACGGGTCAGAAAGAATTGATTTGGCTCTGTAGCACAATTCGCGGGTGAATCCGCCCCTACATCCGTGTTGAATTCCGGAAGGCCAACCCCTAGTATTCCTCGTGGACGCCGCGGGAATCGGAAACTATCTATGATCAAGTCCTGTCCGATAGCCAGAATCATCAAGCGCGACGGCTCGGTAGTCCGCTACGACCGCAGCCGGATTGCCAACGCCATCGCCAAGGCCGTTGCCTCGGAGGGCGCCGCGAATCCCCTTCTTGCCGAGGCGATGGCCGAGAAAGTGGAAACTGCCCTCGCGAGCGCCTATGGATCGGCCGTGACGCCGAGCGTGGAGGACATTCAGGACGTCGTCGAAAGCGTCCTCATGGAGAATCGCCTCGCGCGCGTGGCGCGCAGCTACATCATCTACCGCCATCAGCACGCCATGGCCCGGGCAGCCCGCGCCTACGATTTCGAGGTCACCGACAACGTTCCCTATAAGGCAATCTACGAAGTGCTCCGCTGGAACATGGAGCACAGCTGCGAATCACTGCCCGCTCTGAACCGCATCATTGCCCGCGGCGAGTTCCCGAGCCTCGTGGCCGAGGCAGACCGGCGCTACGCGCTGGAGATCGAGCGCGCCGCCGAACAAATCCTGGAACGTCGGAACCGCGCGCGGATCGTCGTCGTCGCCGGCCCTTCCTCCTCGGGCAAGACCACAACGACCATCAAGCTCAGCGAGCGGCTCGGCCGGGCCGGCATCGGGTTCAAGGCCATCAACATTGACCACTACTTCTTCGATCTCAACCGCCATCCGCGCGACGAGTTCGGCGACTACGACTACGAAATCCCACAGGCCCTCGACCTGGCGCTCATCAACCGGCACCTGGTCCGACTCCTCGACGGGCAAGCCGTCAAAACCCCCCATTACGACTTCAAGGTCGGCAGCCGGATTCCGGAGGCGCACGAAATCAAGCTGGAGAAAAACGAAATTCTGTTGATTGATAGCCTGCATGGGCTGTTCGGCCCCATGACGGAAAGCGTCCCAGCCGACTACAAGTTCAAGGTGTATATCGAGACACTCGGCCAGTTCCGCGTCGAGAACGGCGTCTTCATGCGCTGGGCGGACAACCGCCTGCTCCGGCGCATGGTCCGCGACAAGGATCACCGGAACCTCAAGCCGATGGCGACGCTCACGCACTGGCACTACGTGCGAAAGAGCGAGATCGAGAACATCATCCCCTACATCAAGCATGCGGATGTCATCATCAACAGCGCTCTGCCCTATGAGCTGCCGATCCTCAAGCGCAGGCTTTTCCGCCACTTCGTCGGCGGAATTCACGCATACCGGGACGACCCGAAACGCCTCGACGCGCACATCCGCGTCAACCGGGTGTACGCGCTGCTGAAGCCGCTCCGGCCGGTTCGCGACGAATCCTGCATCCCCTCGGATTCGCTCCTCCGCGAGTTCATTGGCGGCAGCCGGTACCAGTACTGAAGCCGGTAGGGGACGCGCGTCCTTCTCCTGTAGCGCCTCAGTCACGCGGCGATGATAACAGATTGCCCGCGCGCTCCGCCGCGCGGGAGTGTGAAATATGCGGGCTAAATCCGTTCCGGCGTCTCGATGCCGAGCAGGTCCAGGCCTTTTTTCAGCACACGGGCTACGACTCCGCAGAGGCGCACCCGGCTTTCTCGGACGCTGTTCGGCGCTTTCAGGAACGGCGCCTTCTGATAGAACGCGCTGTAGGTCTGAGCCAGATCGTAAAGATAGTCCGTCAGCGCGCTCGGCCGATGGAGTTCCGCCGCGCGCAGAACGCATTCCGGAAAGCGCGCTGCCTTGAGCGCCAGCGCGCGCTCGAGCGGTTCGCCGAGCGCGATTGGAAAATCCTCCGGGTTCCGCCCGGGGAATCGCTCGCGATACTTGTCCTGAACGCTGGCGATCCGCGCATAGGCATATTGCAGGTACGGCGCGGAATTTCCGTCCAGCGCGAGTGCTTTCTCCCATGTAAAGGTGACCAGAGTCTGCGGGTTTTGGCTCAGGTCCGCGTATTTCACAGCCCCGATCCCGACGGCCCGCGCGACCTCCTGCTGCTGGTCGGGCGGCATCTCGGGGCTGGCCTGCCGGACAACGGCCAGCGCCCGGCGCTCGGCTTCGTCAAGCAGCGCCTCCAACTTGATCACGTTGCCCTGCCGCGTCGCGAACGCGCCCTCCGGCAGACGCATCAACCCGAACCAGACGTGCTCCAGCTTTGTCCGGATACCCAGTCGCCGGCAAACCGCGAATAACTGCCGGAAATGAAGCTGCTGGCGTTCGTCGGTGACGTAGACGATCCGGTCCGGATCGAACTCCTCGATCCGGCTCAATACCGTGGCGATGTCGGTCGTCGCGTAGTTGAATCCGCCGTCTTTTTTCCGCACAATGCAGACCGGCAGTTTTTCCTCCTCCAGGAACACCACCGTGGCGCCCTCGCTCGGGCGGGCCAGTTCTTCCTTCTCGAGCCGCTCCACGACGCCAGGCAGCCGGTCGTTGTAGTGGCTCTCGCCGCGAACGAGATCAAAGGAAACCCCGAGCCGCCGGTACACGCGGTCGAACTCGCTGAGGCTCAGCGCCACGAACTGTTTCCATAGCGCGAGATTCTCCGCGTCGCCGGACTGGAGCTTGACCAGCTCCCGGCGGCACTGATCCAGCCAGGCCGGGTCGGCCTCGGCCTCCGCGCAGCTTCGGACGTAGATTCGCTCCAGTTTCTCGACCGGGGATTCCGCCGGCGACGTCGAGTCGGCGAAACGGCGATAGCCCGCGATGAGTATTCCGAACTGCGTGCCCCAGTCGCCCAGATGATTGTCTGCGATCACGCGATAGCCAAGCGCGCGATGCATGCGGTCCAGGGCGTTGCCGATGATCGTGGATCGGATGTGGCCGATGTGCATGGACTTGGCGATGTTCGGGCCGGAATAATCGAGCACGACGGTCTTGCCCTGGCCGGGTAACGGAATGCCCAGCCGCTCGGTTCGGGCCATGTCCTGGACGTATTCTCCCAGCCAGGCTGTCTTCAGGCGCAGATTGATAAAGCCCGGCCCGGCCACCTCAATCTTTTCCACGCGCGCCGGCGGAGCGGCGCTTCGAACTACGGCCTCGGCGATCTTGCGGGGCGGCTGTTTGAGCGTCTTGCCGAGCGCCATGGCGGCGTTGCACTGGTAGTCGCCGAATTGCGGGTCGGTCGTCTCGACGACAGTCACGTTGCCCGGCTCCGCGCCGCTGCTGGTCGCCACGGTCTGAAACGCCGCCCGAAGCCAGTTCTCCAGCACTCCAGTCAACATCTCGTTGTTCATGGCATCCCGTTCGTAACTACTCAGGTGCCCGCCCGCAGCGGGCGCGCACCTGAAGGAATTGGCCCC
>JASEHE010000080.1 GCA_030018915.1 Verrucomicrobiota bacterium | reverse complement strand
CCTCTACGTGCGCCCCTCTCCGCACGCTATCCCGCCAGCTTTAGGAACTACTGCTGTGGCGTCGGGACACTTGCGCTCGACGGCTCATGTCGGCGACTCCTTTGCGCAGGGGCAGCCAAGCTTGGGGACGGTCTGGTCTGCCCTCGGTTTGCCGGAACACCTTGAAATCGCGGTGGTCGTGCTTGCCTGAGGCTCGGACGTGTGCTATTCAATGGCGCTTCAGACGGATGGATTCGCCACGAAAAACAAGAAGATTTGAACACCAAGGTTGCAAAGGAAGCGAAGATCGGACTTTACCTTTGCTCTCTTTGCGATCTTCTGTTCGGTTTTCTTTTGGTTGCCTGCTGCTGGGCGGCCTGGTCTTGGCCGTGTGGCCGGCCTTGGGGGCCGACCCGGCGCTGGTCTCGCCCGCTGCTAATACCGTCGTAGGCCGGGCGCAAGCCGCTCATCCCGCAGCCACGGGCTTGGCGGACACCCACGCGCCGGCGACCAACGCGGCCTTGCCCTCGTTCTGGTTTCCGGTGGGCGAGGAACTGCACTACCATATCATGTGGGCCAAGGCGCTGGTGGGTCGGGCCACGATCATAACGGCCTGGACCCGGGAGGGAGACCGGCCCCTGCTGAAAGTGGCCTATTGGGCGCGCAGCAACCGCGCTCTCTCCAAAATCTACCCGGTCAATGACCTCATCGTCGCCCTGATAGATCCCGCCACGTTTCGACCGGTCCGGTTCGACTTGAATCTCAAGGAAGGCAAGTTCCACCGCAAGGAAACCACGTTGTTCGACTACGAAACGAAAACGGCCATCTGGACCTCGGCCGTCAAGAACAAGGCCAGGACCTTTCCGATCGAGGACGACACCCGGGACCTGGTGACGTTCATGTACTACATGCGCTCAAAGGAGTTCCGGGCCGGCACGAACCTTAACGAGCGGGTCATGGCCGACGACAAAATCTACGACCTCCACATTCTGGCGGACCGCGACGAGACCGTTCAATTGCCGAACTACGGCCAGGTGAACTGCCTCAGGCTGGAGCCCACGGCGGAGTTCGATGGCATCTTCGTGCGGTCGGGGAAGGTGTCCATGTGGGTGTCCCGGGATTCGCGGAATCTCTGCGCCATGCTGAAAGCCGAGGCGCCGGTTGGGTCGGTGCAGGCGGTGCTGTCGCGGGTTCGCGGGCCGGGCGACGACTTCTGGATCAAGCGCCTGAACGAAAGCAACCCGCTGCCCTGACTGTCGTGATCGCCCGCAGGGCGCCACGTTCATGGTGTTCTCCAGCGTCGCGCCGGCGAAGGGATATGGCTTGGCAGATCAGTCCTCGATCCGGAGCTTGATTTCGTCGGAGTTGGCCTTGAGCTCGGGCGCGTACATGGCGTGGGCGCGGGCGGGCAGCGCGCTGAACTTGCCCGGAATCTCGGCCCGCATGCGGTAGGCAACGCTGTGGTTGCCGCGGGCCAGCACGCGGGTGAAGAAGCACACGCGCTCGTCGCGCAGCTCCATGTAGGCGCCGAGATCGTTCTTGTTGTAGCCGCTGCGGACCTCGACCGGCTCGAACCCGGCCGCCTTCATGTCCTCGAACACGACGTACTCGTAGTCGTTCTTGCTGGCGATCTCCATCTCGATCTCGACCAGGTCACCGCTCTTGAGCGCGCCGAGGTTCTCGACCGGCTTGCGCTCGTACTTCTCGACCTTCTGGTCCACGGCCTGGCCGCGCGAGCCGCAGGCCTTGATGTTCTGGTCCAACTTGACGAGCTTGTAGACCTTGCGTTCGACCTTGATCTCCAGGCCGGCCTTCGTGATGGGGTCCTCGAGCGTGAAGTTGCTGAGGTAGGCGTTGAAGTAGAGCGGGCCCTTGCCCGTCTTCTTGAACGTCACCTCGTGCTTGCCGCTCTCGACCGCGTCGTCCTCGAGGACGAGCTTGTTGTCGCAGGCAAAGAGGTTCTCGGCGGTGATCCTGACCTCCTTGCGCTGCTTGCCGTCCACGAAGATCTGGAGGGTCATGTCCGGCTTGTCCTCGCCGCTGGCCTTGAGGTAGTCGCTCATGGCCTCGATGCAGTAGGCGGTGTCGCGCGTCGAGTTCCAGTAGGTCGCATGCTTGCGGTTGTTGAGCAGGTACTTGACGAGGCGCGACGCCTTCTCGCTCTTCGGCTCGGTCTTGGCGAGCAGCTTGAGGTACCAGGCCAGCGTCTCGGTCTCGCTGCCGTACCAGTACCACCAGCAGCCCTGGTTCGGGAGCTTGAGCCAGGCGGTCTGGTTCTCGTTGTCCTCCACGAGGTACTGCTCGACGTTCTGCTTGACCATGTCGAGCTTCTCCTTGTCGCCCACGGCGTGGAGCGCGATGCCGAACACGGCCTTGGCGTACACGGAAAGCTCGATCCGGTCACGATACAGGAACTCGCGCATTTCCTTGTTATCCTGCCTGGCGTCCACGAGGACCATGTAAACGAGCGCGTCGAGGTCGTCGGCGCGCTCCTTCCACGGGTGGGTCTTGGACGGTGCGTTCTTGATCCGGCGGATTTGCTCGGCCTGGTAGTTCCTGAGCCAGGCCACGCCGCGATCGAGCACGCCAGGGACGAGGGCGACGTCGTTCTGATGGGCGACCTGCAGGCCGTGGACCACGACGGCGGTGGTGTGCGGCCGGGAGTGTTCGCCACAGCCGGAGAACCAGCCCCAGCCGCCGTCGGGGCACTGCATGGCCGTGAGGGCCTGCACGTTTTCCTTCACCATGTCCTCGAGGACATCCGGGTCATAGATCGGGTTCTTCGGCGCCCAGTTGCCGTCCTTGTCCACGGTCATCTCGTCCTTCTTCCACTGGCCGGCGCGCTCCTGGTCGTTGCCGATCTCCTGGGCGTTGAGATTGGCCCGCCTCTCCTTGAGCTTCCGGAGGTCGATCCCCATCCCCATGAGGATCTTCTGGGTGATCACGGAGGGCAGGAACCGGTTGAGCGTCTGCTCCGTGCAGCCGTAGGGGTAGCTTGCCAGGTAGGGCAGGGCGTCCACCAGTGCGCCGGCCAGGGTGGGCGAGTAGCGGATCTCGAGCCGCGACTCATCGGGCCGCCGCTCCCTGGGCACGGTGATCGTGATCTTGGCCGTGTCCTTTTCCGGCCGGATCACGCCGCAGAAGGATTCCATCTTCATCATCCCGTGCACGTAGACGGGGAAGCGCGTCTCCATGGCGTCGGATTCCTCATCCGTCAGCGCCTTCATGCGGACGACGGCTTCGCCCTCATTGAGCGCCTTGACGCGCCAGTCCACGCGCTGCTCGCCGCCTGCCTTGATCTTCACGGTCTGGGCGGGCTTACCGAGGATTTCCACCGTCCTGCCGTCGAGCTCCAGGACCGCATGGACGGACTTTTCCTTGTCCAGGTAGTTGTGGATGTTGGCGGAGAGCACGACCTCGTCCTTCTCGACGAAGAAGCGCGGGGCCTGCAAGCGCAGCATGAGCTTCTTGGCGGTGACGACCTCGGCGCTGCCTTCGCCGACCTTGGTGCCGTGGCCGCAGGCCCAGGCGCGGAGCTTCCAGCTGGTGAGGTTCTCGGGCATGGTCAGGTCCACCTTGGCGAATCCGTCCGCGTCGGTGGTGAGCGAGCCGACCCAGAGGGCGGTATCGGCGAACTGGGTGCGGACCATGGGCTCGACAGCCTCGCCGTGCGCGCCGCCGGGGGCGCTCTTGTTCTTCGCCAGCATCTCGCGCTTGTCGTCGTCCTGATCATCCATGACCATGCCGTCGTCGGCGCCTCGCTCGGCCCCGAAGGCGTCGAACATGCTGCTGCGGGCGGCCACCGTGGCTGCGGGCGGCGCCGCGCCGAACCGCATTCCTTCCGTCTCGCCGCGACCGAACCCGCCCTTGCCCCGCTTGATGCGGCTGCCGGTCGGATCGCCGGCCGCCTGCTCCAGCTCGCCTTCGTCCGCGATGGAGTGGCCGAACACGCCGATGACCTGCATCCAGTCCTGCTTGGGCCTGACCAGGTTGTGGAAGAACCGGGCCAGCGTGCACTCCGAAGACGGCCGGTGATGCCGGCGCCACTTCCAGAAGAACTGCTTGATCTCCGGCACGTTCGAGCCGCCGGAGATGTACTCGACGGACTTGTCGTACAGGGCCATGACGATGGAGCCGAGGAACGGCTTGCCGAAATGGTCCGTGAGCTTCACCTTGACCCATCCTTTTCCGCCGGGCTTGTACGACTTGGCCGACGTCTCGAGGTTCACGTCCAGCACGCGCTTTTCGGGCGGCACGATGATCTCGCGGGTGTCCTCGTAGAGCCGGCCGTTGCTGATCGTGAACGCCTCGACGAAGAAGTTGGGCATGTCCTTCTTGGTCACGGCGAGCGACTCGAGCGCGCTCTTGCCGGCCAGGCGGATGACCTTGGGCGCCTGGTACACGCCGTTGGCGGGCCGCGCGAAGAAGACGACCGTGCCCTCCTTGCGGTCGGTGTTGATCATGAGCTTCACGTTGTCGCCGGCCGCGTACTCCTTCTTGTCCGGGACCAGTTCGATCTCGTCGAACCGGAAGTCCTTGCCGTCGAATCCCTCGCCCATCATGCAGAACAGGTAGCCGCCCTCGATCGTGTGGCGCTTGGCGTCGGTGAGCGTGTAGGACAGGCGGTATTGGCCCGCCTTCGAGGCCTTGATCTGCTGAGAGGCGCGGCCTTCCTCGCCGGTGTCGAGCTTCCATTCCCCGACGGGTTTCTCCAGTGGCTGGCCGTCCTTGTCATAGGACAGCGCCAGAAGCTTCAGGACGCCCGTGCCCTTGACCGGCTTGCGGTCCAGAGTCTGGGCACAGAAATCGGCGGTCACGACGTCGCCGATGCGGTAGTGGCCGCGGTCCACCCAGGCGTAGACCTTGAACGGCTTGCGCGCCACGAGCACCTGGCCGGCGCCGACGATGGTGCGGCGCGACTCGTCCACGATCTCGGCGGTGATCTCGTACTTGTGGTCCGTGTCGCCGTGGACTTCTTTGGCGAGCGTCGTGTCAATCTCGACCTTGGTGACGCCGTCCGGCCCGATTTCGTGTTCGGCTTCGGCGACGACTTCGGGCGGGGTGGTCGAGCGGGGCCACCACCAGAAACAGGGCCGCTTGCAGCCCCAGTCCCGCCAGCCGGGGTACCAGTCGTAGTCATAGGCGAACCACCAGTAGCCCGGACCGTAGAACCAGTCCCAGTAGCAGACGGGGTGCCAGTCGGCGCTGTAGTCGGAGCGAAGCACCTTGTACTTGATCTTGGCCTTGGTCACGGGCGCGCCGAAGTAGTACTTGGCCTTGATCTGGGCGGTGATTTTCTCGCCGAGCATGACCGGCTCCTCGGGGGCCTCGACCTTCACCTCGAACTCGGGCTTCTTGTATTCCTCGACTCGGAAGTTGATGTCGCCCCATCTTCCGTCGCCCTGCATGACGTGGGCGTAGTACACCCCGAGCGCGGCGTCCTTGGGCAGCGTGAACTCGCCGTCGAGCCCGGCATAGGCGTCGGTTTTGAACGTCTTCTCGAAGATTTTCTCATTCTTGGCGTTGTTGATGACAACGACGAAATCTTGATTCGCGAACCGGGATGTGTCCTCCTGATCGTACTTGGCCTCGCGGACCCAGAACTTGAACTTCACGGACTGATTGGGCCGATAGACCGGCCGGTCGGTGATGCCATACACCTTGAGCTGGTTGTACTCGGAGTCGTGGTGTTCCCCGAACCAAAGGCCCGTAAAGCCGAGGTGCGCGAACCGGCCTTCGGGCGTGGTGGCCGTGATGACCCACTGGTAATGCTGGTCAATCTTCTCCTTCTTGAGGATCAATTGACCGTCCTGGTCGCTGAACTCGGCGAAGTTCTGGGTGAGGATTTCGTAATCGCGGCTCTTCTCGCGCCAGTTCTGGCGGTAGCCGAAGAACTCGAGGTTCGCCTTGGCCACGGGCGCGCCGGTAACGGCGTCGGCCGTGAAGTAGTAGGCGCCGCCATCGAGCGGCTTCTTGACGATGACCGTGTCGTCTACCCAGAGAATGCTGTGGCAGGTGTTGCCGCCCTCCATGCGGGCGGTGATCCAGTAGGCGCCGGGCTTCTGGAGCGGGGTGGCGATGGTGACGCGCCTATCGAAGCGCAGGGCGCGCGGTTCGAGCGCGAGGTCCCAGGTGGCGACGGTCTGGCCGATGTACTTGTCGCCATTGCCCTGGACGAGGCGGTAGCCGATGTCGCCGATGTTCATGCGGTCCCGGTCGAGCTGCTTGGGGCCGGACTTCAGGTAGGCCTTGACGTCGTCGAAGAGCCGGCGGGTGTCAACGGTCTTGGCCTCGAAGGTCACCTTCCGGCCGTTGCGGAAGCGGAACTCGAAGGTGGCGCCCTTGCCGGCGGGCTGGGGCCGGGTTCCCTCGAACAGGCCCCAGTTGCCGAGGATCTGGTCCACCTTCTTCTGCTTCCAGGCGTAGTGGCCGGCGCCGTATTCCTTGATGCTGCGCTTCCAGTAGTCGGCCGCCTGGTCGAACTGGCGGCGGTTTTCGTAGAGCTGGGCGAGCGCGTTGAGCGCGTCTTCGCCCTTGCCGCCGTCGTTGGGCCGGTCGGCGATCTTCCGGTAGATCGTGATGAAGTTGAACTCGTCGGGCAGGTTGAACCGCTGGACGCCGGTGGCCAGGCGGGCAATGGTTTCCGTGTCCTTCAGGGTGTGGAGCACGTAGGTCTGGGGCTGGTTCTTCTTGTCGTCGTCGCTGCTGCAGTCGCGGAAGCACCAGGAATACTGCGCCATGGTCTCCGTGCCGAACTGCTGGTGCAGGAAGCTCGCGAAGCGGAACAGGACTTTGTTCGCGCGCTGGGGGGCGAGTTCCATGGCCTGGATGAGCATCCAGCGCCGGCGCTCGCCGTCCGTGGCGGCCGCTTCGTAGCTCTTCGGGAGGTAGTGATAGACCGGCTTGTTGTCGGGATCCACGGGCGCGCCCATGCTGTCGCGCCGGCCCCAGATCCAGCCGTAGCCGTCCTCGTAGTCGGGGAGCTTGGACAGGTCGCTGAGATATTGCAGCCGCCAGGCTTCCTGCTGGCTGCGGCAGGTCAGGAGCATGTCGGCGAACTTGAGATGGAGGTCCGCGAGGTCATTCTGGTTCTTCTCGCCCTTGCTCTTCTTGAGGGCCAGCTCCATGAGCTGGAGCGCGCGGATGCGGTCGCGTTCGAGCGAGTTGACGAGCCGGCCGCCGCCGTGGTGGCTGCCGCGCTCGTACTTGCCGGCGATGATGTGGCCGTAGTGTGCGACGCTGTCATATTGCTGGGCCGAGGTCATGAGCAGGCGCCAGTTGCCGTCGTGTGCCTTGACGACCTTCTCGACGAAGTCATCGAACTCGCTGATGCGGCCGAGCCGCTGAAGGCACTGCTCCGCATTCTGGAGATCGTCGCAGACTTCGGCGTCGTTCTTGTGGTCCAGGGCGAGTTTCTCGAACAGGTTATAGGCGTCTTTCCAGTTGCCGCTCTGCTTGGCCTTCTGGGCCTTCTGGCGCGTATCGGCCGGCGACCCTTCCGGCGCGGCCGTATCCGCCGCCAGGCCGAGCAGCAACACCACCGCGCACAATCCGATTCCCAGCACGGGTTTGAACCACTTCATGTCTGTCTCCTTTTGCTGTCTTTGGGTGTTTCTCTGACAAATGTGGGCTTCTGGAATCATGCTGTCAATACTCCCAGACGCTTTCCGAGACCGGAATGTTCCCGAAAAAGACTCTGCTCTGGCGCAAGCGATACGGCGTGTGTTCTCAAAACAACCAAGCCGAGCGCACCCAGCATGGCCCGTTGCAGGATTTTGCCTGTCCCGGAGGCCTGATCGCTCACGACCGCGGGTCGGCGACGCGGCCGAGGAAGAGGATGCTGCCCGTGGCGTTCTCGCGGATCAGGAACACGAACGGATGATCCGCGCGGAAGACCGAAGGTGGCGTGTACATGCCGAGCTCCATGACCACTGCCGTGGCAGCGGCGGCCTCGGTGCCCTCTTCGTTTACATCCACGAAGGCCTTGTGAATGACCTCGGAGACGAAGAGGTCCTTCTTCCCGGCCATTCCAGAAAATCCGCCTTCCCCGCGTCAAAGGCGTCCGACATGCCCAAGGCCGCCAGCGTTTGCGCCAGTTGGAACTCGCAGGTCATCTTGAACTTCGGCAGAAAGACGACAACCTCTCGTTGTGGCAGCTTGGAGGTCCATGCTTTGACGTTCTCCGGGGTCATCGCGGCTTCCAACGTGGCCAGGCCGTCGTCGCTCTTCGGCAGCAGCACGACCATGGAAAGATCGTTCCCCGCATAGGGTACTTCCAGGATTTGGAGGGCATCCGTCTCCTGATAGCCAAAGGCCCCTTTCTGGGTCATCAGCGGGACGGGAATCGTCTTGCTCGGAACGAGCTTGAACGGCGCCTCCTTGGTCAGCTTCTTCTGGAACTGGCTGGCCCAGTTGCCTTTGAAATGAATCGCGTTGCAGAGCACCAAGCGGGTGGCGGCGTCGAGCATTCCGGACTTGATCAGCTCCTTGATCTTGTCCCGCGTCTTCTGTTCGACCCAGGCGTTGATTTCGCGACGGGCCGCCTCGGTGGCGGTGGCGAAGTCCACGAGGTTCACGCCCGCCTCGTAGTGCTTTCGGGTCAGATCGAGGAAGTCGGGCAGAAACGCGCAGCTCTTTTGGGCCCACAGCGAGTTGACGACGCTGAGCTGGACGTGCTTCTTGGCCTGGATCGCGTTGAGCTTGCTCTGCAGATCCGTGAACCCGGCGTGTAGCTTCGCCTGTTCGAGATCGAAGTGCAGCGCATGGGCCATCTGCTTGCCGGTTTCGCCCCGGGCGCCGGCATAGGTCATGGCCAGCGCGGTGGAGATGGAGTATGGCGAGAGGAAGAGCTTGCCGGGCTTCCCGCTGAGCTTGCCGTAAAGCTCGCAGGCGAAGGCGGTGTTGCCCGGGGCCAGGGGCGACGCCTCGGCCGGCGGGCTCTGGGGTGGCCGCCGCCGTCCGGTTTCATCCTGAGCGGTGAGGGGGGAGATGATGTGCAAGGCAACGAGAGCCGCGAGAAGCAGACGAGACATGGCGATGACTCCTTCAGATTAACGTTCGGCGTGGGGTTCGTTGAGATAGCACTTGGCGATAGATGTGTCGAAGTAGATCATGCGCGGTCTCGGTCCTGCGAGATGAGCCGGGTCGAGTCAACGGAGAGGCGAGGAAGCTTTCGGATGGTCCCCTCCCGGTCCGGGAGGGGCTGGCCGATGTGGCGGGGATCCATCGGCACGACGAGCGCCACTGGGCGGCCTCTGTCCGTGATGACCGTCTTGCCTTCCGCCGCTCGGCGGACATATCGCCCGGCGTGCAAGTGAAGCTCGCGAACGGATATCGTTGTCAGGTGCACAATGTGGCACATTCTTTCGGCCCGGTCAAGCCCGGGCTCGCCCCCACAGCGATTCCGCAAGCTGGCGGAGAGGAGCGCAGGGAGAGCGCGGCAGGAGGCTG
>JASEHE010000007.1 GCA_030018915.1 Verrucomicrobiota bacterium | reverse complement strand
ATCCTCCATCCATGTGCCCTCAATCACTCGATTCCTGAGGATGCCGGAAAGACCTGTATTCGCCGGCGCCGTGTACACCCCTCGGAACGTGCCCTCAATGGTTACGCTCGCTTTCTTGCCGCCCCGCGCCTCGTATTGCGCGATGACGTCTCCGGATGTCATTCCAGTGTCGTCTCCGCCCGCTGTTTTCACGCCGGCCATAACACCATGATAGCGATAGCCGTTGTTGTCGAGAATTTCCAGGTCCTCGCCGTTCTGAAACACCTGAAACGTATAGATGGACCCGCCGGCTGTTACAATGTCTACATCATTCGTCGGCTTTTTATCAACAATAACAATGTTGGTCAGTGTGTATTGATAGTTCAGCGTGATGGGCTGTTCGTTCATTAAGCCGGGCTGGGCCAATGAGAGAGTCCAAACACCGGTGTCGTATATGATCCTGCCGTTGCCCCGAAGGGGCGGATCCGGACCGAAAAGCCTAAACCAGCCATCCAGCACTCCCTCGCCATCGTCGGTGAACGAACCGAAGGCTCCGCTCTGCGACCAGCCAAACACGATGGTAATCGAGCCAGGCACAACCGGAAGGTGCTCCATATTCCCCGACAGCGAGCCCGTATACGGCGGCGCCACCCCGTCCGGCTCATTCCTGATGGTCACCCTGTCGCCGTCATCGTCACCGCCGCCACCGCCGCCTCCCCGGGACTTACTTGCCTTTTTGACTAGAAGGTCGTTGTCTCCTCGATAGGTGCCGCTGAAATTGACCCATTTGTACCGATCGCTCCACGAATTGAATCCGTCGTCTCCGGCCATTTTCCATTCGCAGCCAACCAACCCCATGCACACGCTTGCTACGGCGAGGACGGAAACTAAAACACACGATGTCTTCATAGTTCTGTCGGCTCCTTCCAACGTTTAGTCGTTACCCTTCGCCCTGAAATCATAAATCACAGCGACCATTCTCGCCTGACGAGCCACGTAAAGTCAAGACCCGAACCTTGCGCCGGGTCGGCGCAAGATTCAGGACAGGAGGAAAAACGGCCGCGCGTTTCCCAACGATCTCTCGCTCTTGTCGCGCAAGGCGGCCAGGAGCGGTTACCACGGCACAATCACGCGGTAGTAGCGTTTCGGGCACGTCGGAGATTGCGGGTCTCTGTACTCGTGCACTCCGGCGCCGGTCCAGATGTTGGTAACGCTCTGCCACGAGCTCAGATCGTCGCTGTATTGGACCCCGTACAGCACGCCATCCTTGCCCACCCAGCGGAGCGTGAAGCTCACGCCATCGAACGGCACGGCGAGCATCTCGACAGCGTTAATGTTCAGGTAGTCCGCCGCATCGAGCGGGTCGGTCTTGGTCCGCAGCACTTCGATGCCGTCCGAGACGCCATCTCTGTCCGTGTCCGGATTATGCGTTGACAACCCGAGCGCCAATTCCTGCCCGTCGAGCAGCCCGTCGTCGTCGGTATCAGGATCCGAGGGGTCGGAATCGTACAAGGTGTCCATGTACTCCTGCAGGTTGTCGGCCAAGTCGTTGTCCGGATCGTCGTGCGCGCCGTAGGCGAGAGTGCCGAAGTACTGCCATTCCCAGCCGTCCGGCAGTTGATCGTCGTCCGTGTCGCGATCGCGAATGACGATGTCGATGTCGGTCGCCGCCACGCCGCCTTGGCCGGAAAGGTTGACCATCCTCGGGACATAGTCGGTGTCCGTAACGGAATCCTTGGCGAATCCATAGGGCTCGAAGCGATCCAGTTTTCTGTTGGCATTCATGTCAATAAACGCGCGGACGTAGTGCCGGCCATTGTGCAGCCCCATGATCCGGTAGGAACCCTTGAGCGGCGAAGGACTGTTTGGGTCGCAAACATAGACGATCTGAACTTGCCCGTCCGGGTTTCCGCTGAACCCTTGCGACATAAACGACTGCACGACAATGACGAGATTGCTCTGAGGATCGCCGTATCCGCGGCTCACCTTTCCGAAGTAGCGCACGTCTCCATCTATCATGGACTTGCCGGCGCCGGCCGGCGGCGCCAGGCCCAGGTTGAACGCGCGCCAGGCCGAGTTGATTGACACGCGATTCGATCCCGCTCCGGAACGAATTCGCATCCAATACCTGCCGTTGGCCCAGTTTGCGCCGAGGGTGTAGGTGTCCCCGGCGTAGAAGAGCCCGGCCGGATTGGCGCTCGGAATCTCGGTCGCGTAGTTTCCGTGCCGGTTGCGATAGGGCGCCGGCCGATCCGCGACGGTCATAAGGATGGGCCCATTCGTCAAGGCGGCAATATCCATGCTGTATCTCGTGGAATTCGCGTCCATGGTCCACTCCATGACGTTTCTGGCATAGGGATACGTCCAATCGTGCCCGTAGAGCGACGGCCGCGACAGCGGCGGAGTTTCCACGAACTTGATCGCGTAGGTATAGTACAGCCATTCTTTGTGCCCATAGAAGTCGGCGTTCGTGTAGATCAGGCAGGTGTACGCGTTGTTGTTGCTGGCCAGGGCGGACAGGCCCGCATACAGGTAGTCGCCCTCATGAACATAGTTGCGCGGCGCATTCATGAGTCGAGTGAACACGGTTGTCGCGCCCTGCTTTATTTCGATACGATACACGGCGGTCGTGACGGCGCCCCAGCCGAAACGAGGCCGGGCCGGCTGACTGTCCGTCAGCCCGATCTCGATGTCGTTCGAATCGTCCCACCCGATCAACGGTTGTTCCGTCGGTATGCCGGCCGGCTCGTTTATCGGATCCCATTGGCCGTTCACGTCCAGATCGAGATAGCAGAATAGATAGTTCGTTCCCTCAACGAGGTGACCGGTCGTCAGCGCGCGCGTCTGGCTCGACGCCGTCGTCATGTTCAACGCGCCGACCGGGAAGCCGTCCATCGCGGCAGTGGTATAGAAGTCAATATGAATCTGTGCGCCTTGCGCCAATACGTCTTCGATCATATTCCCTCGCGCGCCATGGTACCGCGCATGCAAGGTCAGGAGCGGTTCCGGATAGTTTGCCGGATTCAACGGATCGGAACTGCGAACCAGGTTCCGGGTGGCATCGAGATAGGAACCCATATACTCCGCGTAGTTGCTCCAGCCGTCTTCATCCGGATCGAGATGGGCGTCGTAGTAGGCCGGGTCCAGCCCCCGTTTGCCCGTGGTCGGCGCGGGGCCCGGATAGAGCATTTCCCACTCGTCCGGTATGCCGTCGCCGTCGTCGTACATCTCGCCCCAGGTCCTCGCGTTCGGGCTGCTGCGGCTGTCATAATCGCCAAAGCCGTCATTGTCGCTGTCCGAATCCATCGGGTCCGTGCCGGCCCAATACTCCGAAATGTTGTTCAGGCCGTCCCGGTCCGGGTCTCCCCATGCCCCATTGGGGCTCGTGGCGCCGTACGGATCCAGTCCATGCGCCATCTCCCACAAATCCGGCATGCCATCTCCGTCCGAATCCTTGTCCAACGGCGCGAACTGGTTCGTGGCAAACGCGCACCCATCCAGCACTGCGGCGGACGCCCAGTCATTCAGCCAGTCTTGCGGCTCACCGAAATCTTCCGCCGTCGTTCCGCCGTCGTCGAACCGGAACGAAGTGCTCACGCCGCGCCCCACGGGAGAACCGTAGATGGACTGAATGCCGTCAATGTCGTCCTGTGTCAACTGAGGATCCGCCACATCCTGGTAGAACGGGAACATAATCGCATCAGGATCGGTGGAATGATCCATCCCGAGCGAGTGTCCAAGTTCGTGCAGAGACACACACGGAAGACTTATGCCCGCTCCCACGCCGACCCTCCAGGTCTCATCCTCGTCAAAGTGAACATCGCCCGCAATCGGTTCCGGATTGACATCGTTTGGTAAAAAAGCGTGCGCGAGCACGCCGAACGGCCCATCGAACGGATCGCCGTCGCCATGATCGCCGGCGTACCATCCGATATCAATGGAATTGTTCCGGCCTTGCGCGGGCGTCTCGGTAAAGGACAAGGCAGCCTCAAATGCCCACTTTTTCATGCTGTCAATGACCGCCTGCCGCGCCGCCGTCTCCGGCAGATCGGGCGTCACGTTCATGAAGCAATAGAGAAGATCGGCGGACCCCCGTCCCGGCCCGTCCCATCCATCGCCCACGACGGCAAACGGCGCCAGTTTCAGGCCCTGCACCATCGGTCCGGAACAGACATGAGCCGGGCTGCCGAACGGCAACCGATTCGGGCACCTCATAATCCAGGCTGTCGCGTCGCTACCGGCCAGCGCGGCAAGCTTGGCATCGTCGGCCTCGACAACCATGTAGGTCGAGGCGAGGTATTTCCGTTCTCCCACGATATTCGCGCCGACGCTCGAAATCGCCGCCAGCGCGTCGGCCAAAGGCGCGTCATCGAAAAACTGAACCAGCACCTTCCTGGCCGCGTGGCTTCCGTCCACGCACAGGTCCGCGGAAATCTTGTCGCTCGCCGCCGGCGCGTCGGCCCAGCGAATGCCGTCCCGCGCGGCGCGCAATTGCGCCGGCGTGGCGGAAACCAGCCGCACGCTCCGCGAAACATAGTTCATAATTCGAGCGCCCGCCCGTTCCAACGCCAGAATGCCCTGCGTCGGCGGCTCCGCGCGGAATTGGACCAAGACGCGCGCCGCTTGATTCTCCGGCAGGCTCATAACGGCCGCGCTCAAGCCCTCATTCGGAACCCATGCCCGATTCCTGAGCGCCACGAGGTCGCCGCCGCGCAAACCGCCCGGGACAACCTCCGGCGCGTTGTACCGAGCCTGGATATCCGCGGCCGATCTGACCCCGCGCCATATTCGGACTTCGTCAATATAGCCTTCGTACGCATTGGTAATCGCTCCGATTGACCGATATGCCCCAATCGTCACTTCATCGGCGGTATGATCGGTGAAGTAACCGAAGACCGTCGGCGGCGTCACCGTGGCGTCCGTCCGATAGGCCGCCAGTTCGCCGTCCACGTACAACGACAGCCTGTACGCAACGCTGTCGTACGTCGCCGCCAGATGAGACCACGTATCCAGCGGGATCGTCACCCTATGCAGTTGGGCGGTGACCTCCGTCGGTCCCGTGCCGTCAACCCGAACCGTGGCGCCGTCATTGGCGACATATTGAACATACGGACGCACGGCGCCCGCCGGGCTGTTCGTTGAGAGGCCGAGTTCATAGTTGACGCCGAATTCTCCGGGGACCGGCGCCGTGATATACCGGCACACCAACACGCCGCCGTCGCCGTTTGTTATCGGGCGAACCCACATCTCGAGCGACCAGTCTTTCGCCATCAGCTTATTCGACGGCGGCACGATCAGGCGCGCGTTTCCGTTGAAATACATTGACCGCTGCATGAACGGCGAGAGCGCATCAAGCGGGTCCGTCATTCCGCTTGGCGGCAGACTCGTGTTCGGACGGATCGCGTTGTACCTGGAATCCGTCGAGCCGGTCGTTTCTTCCCAGTCCGTCACGCCGTCGTCGTCGGTATCCACGCGGTGGGGCATGGTACCGATATTCAGTTCCGCCCTGTTGCTCAGGCCGTCGCCGTCATAGTCTTCGTCCCTGTCCGGGATCGAATCGCCGTCGGAATCCCCGCTGTGCGGATCGTTGCCGGTCAGGTACTCATATATGTTCGACAGGCCGTCGCCGTCCGGATCGCCGTCCGCGCCGTCGGCGCCGGTGGCAACCAGCGGGTCCAGGCCATGCGCGATTTCCCAATCGTCCGGCAGCGTGTCGCCGTCGCTGTCGTACGGATCGCGCGCCGGCACGCCGCCTTTGTCCCACATGGCAACGTCCTCTTCCGCCACCGCCCATCGCAACGGCAACATGTCGCGCTCCAAAGGCGAGTAGTAGAACGGATGCTGCTCGAAAAAGCCTTCGGTCGCGTGTCCGTACACATAGACATACGGATTGAGAGTATTCGGATACCGATTGCTCCACACAAGTGTCGTATCGGCTGGAGGATCAAGAGGTAAGTGCCCTGCGACGTTCTCCAGCCAGGGCACATACTTGTAGTCGTTGTACACCATCGAAACATCAGGCGCTGTGGCCCACCACGGCGTGTACATATAGCTGCCGTCGTGCGGATAGCCGGTCAGCAGATTGAACCCTTCGGGCGCCGGCCCGGCATAGTCAACGTCCGGAAGATCGTCAAATCCATAGCAGTACAAAAGCTCGCTGCCCCCACTCTGTCTGGCCGCCAGGTTGGCCGCCATAACATCAACCCGGCGGAATGTCCGGTTCATGTTTCCGCGAATCTCAGCCTGAGTTCGACGCCCGTTCCACACTCGGACCTCGTCAACATAGCCCGCGAAAAACAGACCCAAGTCGGGAGGCGAATGACCCGGATAGATGCCCGGCCACGGACATGGAATCCCGCGATTATACATCCACGGACTAAACGACATTGGAACGCCGCCGATCCATCCCCCTGGATTCCGCTCGCAGGCGCCGACAATGATCGGCATGAACGACCAGATATAGGCCTGAGGGATATCGGGATTGCCGAACTCACCCCCATACCACCCATTGTGAGGAATCTCCGCGGTAGGCTTCATGGCGGCAAGCCGGCCGTTCACGTAGAGCCGCAACTCGTTGGCCTGGCCGTCGTACACTCCGGCCAGATGATACCACTGATCGGCAATCAAACGTTGCGCGACCGGCGCCCTGGCTTCCTCGAAAACAGCGTCCGTGCCGCTGCCATGGTATCCGACATACGGACATCCGTTCGAATCAACGGCGATTCGGAAATTCAGCCGAAGACCAGGGGTCAGGGACATCGGATTGCCAATTGGCACCAATGCCGGCCGCTCCACCACAACCTGGTCTCGACCCGCCTGGGGATTGTCCGCTCGCACCCAGACCTCAGCGGCGAATTCCCGGAATGCAGTCCACGGATCATGCACATAGCCCTGGCCCTGTGTCCTTGCCGCCGCCTGTCCGTTCAGCCGAAGCGCCCGCCTCTTGATAGGGTCTTCGCCGGTCAGCGGGTCCGTGGAGCCTGGTCCTGCGGTTGTGTCCACGAGTTCGGCGCGATCGGCAATGCCGTCGTTGTCCGTATCGAACCCCTCGTGCATCTCGAAATCGAAGAAGTACGCAGGCGGCGTGAACGGAACGTTCGGCCCACGCATAAGCACCAGCGGGTTCCAATACCAGTACCCCAGGGAGCCCATTTCCGGGCCCAGCCAGTAGTACATGCTGGCCCAGCTCTTGACGTGGCTGATGTCGCTCAACCAATAGGGGGACGGATCCGTATGGTAGAATTGCGGATCCGGCGCAAGCGGCTGAACCGATTCATAGATATTCGGCAGCCCGTCCTGATCCCAATCCAGATGGTGCCACCCGTTCATCCATGGAGCGAATTCCAGGTCTTCCCCGCCGCCTGGTGGACCCAGCGGAAGATCTGGGGAACCCCGTATTTTGTCCAACACCCGATCGAACATCACTCCGCCGATCGGATTCATCATGTGATATATTTCGAAGTAGTCGTCCATCCCGTCGCCGTCCGTATCCCGAGTGTTGGGGAAACACGTGCTGTACAACACCGCACCCCCGATGGCCAGCGGAGGCCCCATCGGTTCGCCCGCCGTGATGAATCGATAGGGGACAGGAGGAACTCGCAGCGCCGCCCAGAAGCGAGGATCCCACCTTTTCGGCTCGCGTCCGCCAGGTCCGAGCATGGCATCTCCATAGGGCCTTGCCGGAGTGGCGGACATCCGCACGTCAAAGAAATCCCAGGGATTGTATCTGCCCTGAACCATATCAATCTGGTAGAATGATCTCCAGCCGTTCGTTAATTGAAACGGGTTGTTGTAGGACCATTGCCAGTGATACGTCGCGCCGGCAAGATACTCCTGGTAATTGCGCAAACCGTCGCGGTCAGGGTCCATCAAGTAGTCGACCTCGGTTCCATCCATGCCGCTGTTTGTGCATGTGAGGTTCCCATCGGCATTGGTGCCCACCGCGCCCGCAAAAGAAGCCTCCCAGTAGTCCGGCAGGTAGTCCATGTCCGTATCCACCGTGCAGGGATTCAGACCGCCGCCCGTATAGTAAAAATCCTCACCGCTTATCTGGCGCAACACTCCCATACCGCCGGAGAAATTGAAAGCGTCGCGCTCAGAGCCATCTGGAGCCTGGTCAGCATCCGTATCCCGGTCAAACGGGTCGCATGGCCGCAGTTTATTCGCCCAATTCGTCAGAATGGACCAATTCCCCCAAACGTTGGTTGACGTGTAGTAGCTCTGGAACTCCTCGAAATTCGTCAGGCCGTCACCTCCCCCCGTGTCCCGGTCAAGAGGACCGTCACTCGAATTCTTGGCGTTCAGGCCCACGTACCATTCCCAGCCGTCCCATATACCGTCGCCGTCCGTGTCGTTTCTGAACGGGTGCGTGCATCGGTCGTCCGGATCGTTCGGCATAATGGCCGCGAATCCTCGCGGGCCGATCAACTCCTGATAGTTGGAAAACTCCTCGTTGTTTGCCGACGTTACAAGCTCTTGCCTGTTCAGACAGCCGTAGGCGGTGCGCGGATCGAAGCCGATGGCGAGATACAGGCTGTTGTGATTGGTTCCGCCCGGGCCCAGCGCGTACCAGTCGCCGTCCGGGTTCTCCTGTCCGTCGTTGCGGTCGTTGTCGTCCGTGTTTATATCCCACGGATCGTACCCGAACGCCAGTTCCCATCCGTCCGGAAGGAAGTCTTTGTCGCAGTCCCAGAGGAACGGGTGCGTGCACCGGCGGCGATTCGGAAATTCGGGCCGGAGCAGCCCGTTCGTCCCAGCCCACGACACATTGGTCGCGGCCGTTGTCCACGCCATATACTCCATCTCGTCCGTAAGCCAGCTGCCGACAAACGCCGTATCCTTGTTGTAGATGAAATCATAGTCCGGCTTTCCGTTGTCGGGCGGCAGAGCATGCGCAACGGCGGGATTAAACCGTCTGTCAACGATGCGCGCCGACGCGGCGTAGGAAACGCCGGCGCCGAATCGTCCGTTGCCTATGCCGAAAAACACTTGCATGCTGTCGCTGTTCCGGTTCACAACGGCCAGATCGTCCAGGTTGTCCGCGTTCAAATCGCCGGCCGCGATCCAGTACGGACCCTGCTCCGCGGCAACTTCGGAATCCTGGCCAAAAGACATGTCAAATGCGCTGCCCAGCAGAATTGAAGCAGTGCTGTAGATCTCATTGGCCACGGCCACGTCCGGACTGTCGTTACGCGCCGGCCAATTGACATCACCTTCGAATTGTCCCATCGCCATATGTCGCGGACTGGATGCCCCCCCAAGGCTGGTCACGATCGGCGCGGCAAAGGCGCCGGCGCCGAGTCCCTTCCAGCCGTACACGGCCCTGCCGCCAAAACAGGAGACTACGACATCGTTGATTGTGTCATGCGTGAAGTCAGCCAGAAGCGCGCAGCTCGGTTGGCCGGCCGCGGCGAGATTCGTGAAAACGGAGAACACCCCCCCGCTGTTCCGCAGGACAGAAACGGTATTGGCGCCCCAGTTGGCCGTCACCAGGTCAGCCCCCCCCCATATCGCTCCCGTCGCGATGTATGAGGGCCGCGCGCCGGCGCCGAGCGGGATCGTCTGAGTCACCGTGAAAGCCGGAGCGCTGAGTATGTAGACGCAGTCGTTGCCCTGGTGAGCAACGGCAATATCAACCCCGCCCCCGTTGAAATCCGCCGCGGCCACGCACGACGCATTGTCGCCCGCCACGTAGGTTCCAACGGTGTAGTTCACGGCGCTGAGGAATCTGCCGTCCCCCAGTCCGTAGAGTATGGAGATGCTGTTCGTGTTGCGATTTGCGGTCACCAAGTCCATGAAGCCGTCTCCGTTGATATCGCTTCTCACCAGGGCGCAGGGCCCGGCGCCGACAGGCAAGGTGTTGGTGAGCGCCGGCCCGCCGAACCGGCCGCGCCCGATGCCGAACAATATGGTGACGTTGTCTTGCCCGAAATTGGCGACAGCAACATCCTGCGTGGCGTCTAGATTCCAGTCCCCAATCACAACCGAGGACGGCAACGCCGCCATTCCAAACCGGTAGGGCACAAGGTGCCCGAGCGGATCGCCCACTTGCGCGCCTTCATGACCGCCTTGCCAGATGTCCCACGAATACTCGTAGCCGTCGTCGAAACCGTCGTCCTCCGAATCGGTCGTATCCGAATAGCTTTGATCGCCGGAATCGGACGGACTCGGCTCATAGCGATTGACGAGCATTGTCACGTTGGGCACAACCACCGGCGGCCACGTTCCGGGCGCCACCAGGTCCGGCCCGTTGTACTCCTTTATATTGCTGAGTCCGATGCCCGTTTCATAGCCGGTCAACGTGTTCCAGATGTAGTCCGCATCCGGATTGCCGTTCGGTCCGTATTCACCGCCAGCGCGCACAATAGCCAGCATGTTGCTCGCCAGCCCGACGACGCCCCGCGCGCCCGGGATGCCGATGTGATAGTATTCGTATCCGTCGTCCATGCCGTCGCCATCGCTGTCCGCATGGATCGGGCTCGACACATAGTGCACAAGAGTCGTTGAAAAATGGTATTCGAGAAGGTTGGGCAGCCCGTCATTATCGGGGTCATCGTAGGCCCCGAAGATTGCCGGATTCAGCCCGTATCGTATCTCCCATGAGTCAGGCATGCCGTCATTGTCACCGTCAAAGTCGTCGGGGTTCTCCACCTTGAAAACAGCGGTTAGGGCAAAGTCGTTGGTCACTGTAATACTGATTGATTCATTCTGGCTGTAGAATACGGCGTCAATCGTCCAGTAGTGAAAGTAATTATTTCCCGTCCGCGCCGCCATGAATGCCACTACCTGACCGTTCGTGTAATCGTAGACACCAGGCGCCGGCGTCGTGCTGCCATCTCCGCTTACGGCAAGAGTGACGCGGTGCTCCGGTCTGAAACAGGCATCCACAAATACATTGCCGCTGCTTGCCGGTCCCCGCAGATAGGCGGGGTTCGATGTAGTGCTATTCAGGCCCATACCCGTCCCATAGTCCATAACCACCCAGTGGTCAAAAGTATATCCATTGGCGCCTTGCGCCGCTACCGTCACTTGGACAGCAGTCGTAGTGATGATCGTGGACGTCGCCGTCACGACCGGCTGCATAATGATTCCCCGGGCGCCACCGTCCGGTATCGGCCCGATATAGAGATCGTACGCCGGCGCGGTTGACGGCAGCGCGCCGCACAAAGCCGCCATCGCCGCCAACAGCCACAATTGCTTCTTTGTCGTTCTGTTTTGTCGCTTCATGCGTGAATCACCCCTGTCTAGTTCCTGCCAGCTTCGCGGCGATCTCCAAGAGCAGCCTGCGAATGTCCGCATGCTCCTTGACCAGCAAATCCTTCTCCCCGTTCGTTCGGGCCATATCCGGATATTTCGCGTTCAACTTTTTTTCCAACTCTGCCTGTTTCCTCGCGATGTCGTCTCGCAGCGTCTTCAATTCCACGTCCGTCTTGAGATTCCGTTCGCGCAAGTCGCGGAGACGCCAGCTGTTCGCATTGATCTCGGCCTCGATCCCGCGCAGGCGGGCATTCAGCGTCTCTCGCTCGGCTTCCTGCGCTTTGGAGTCAGCGGCCGGCAGGGTTTCAGCGGACTTGGCTTCCTTTTGCGCCGCGTCAGAGTCGGACTTCCCAGTCGCCGGCTTCATCTGGGTCTCCGAGAGTCGCCGGCGAATAGCCGTAGCCTCCTGGATCGCGTCTTCATTTGCCCGGGCCATTTCGACGATCCGCGGATATTTCGCCTTCAGCGTTTTTTCCATGGCCGTCTGCTTCTCCGCGATTTCATCTTGCGCAGCCTTCGCCTCGGCATCCGTCTTGAACGCCAGTTCGCGCAAATCGCTGAGACGCCCATAAGCTTTCATGATCTTGGCCGCCACTTCGTTCATGCGGCCATCCAGCGTCTTCTTCTCTGCTTCCAGCGCCTTGATGTCTTCAGCCGTCAATGCTTCAACGGGTCCTGCTTCCGCCGGCCCGGCTTCCGGTTCGGCTGCGTCGGAGGCGGCGTTCCAAGCGCCAAGCCACATGACGCCGCACAACAGCGCCACAAACAACCACCCCAACCGCATCGCCGGAACAATTGGCTTCCCCTGCGTCATATTTTCGCGCTCCCGTGTGAAATATCCGGGTTAGCGCCTCAGTACGGATGGCTGATCTTCAACTCCTGCTATAGCTACGCAGGATACATGCCAAACTGCGCACAAGCATCGCTAACCCCTTGACGGACAATCAGACGCTCATATCACCAACGATAGACCGACGCGCGGTCCGGTTTACGCGCTCAATCTTCGCTCACAATGCGCCCATCGCGGTCCGGGAAGCCGGATGTTCACGGTTTCTCTGTCTTCAGGTCTTCAGGCTGAGAATCGTTGATCCCGCATGCGGGATCAACCTCGCTGGCCGTGGACTTGGAACCGTGAACCATTCCCTTATTGATTTCCGCGAGACGTTCGACAATAGCCGCATGTTCCTTGAGCAGTTTGTCCCGCTCGCCGGTCATCTTGGCGATATCTGGGCGCTTCTGAATCAGTCTTCTTTCCAGTTCCGCCTGCTTCTCAGTGATCGCCTTCTGCAGCATTGCTATTTCCTGGTCGCTCCGGATTGCCCGATCTCGGGCGCTCTTCAATCTATTGTTGACCGCCAGAATCTTGCGCACCATGTCGGCGAGATTCGAGTCCAAGCTCGTTTTCTCCGCTTTCCTGGCGTCGGCGATGTCGCCATCGGACTCGGACACCGCCTTCTTTTCCGCCTTTGCCGGGAAAGGCGCGAGCGCAAGAAAGACTCCGGCAACGGCAAGCCCAATGACGATTGCCGGAATCGCCGGCCCGCATATTTCACGCTCTCGCGCGAAATACGCGCTTTTAGGGCCATGATGCGCCCGCCAGGCGGACGCAAACGGCGCCAGGAGACCGCGCAACTTGGCGTTGGCGCTTCGATTCTTCATTTCACGGCACAAACCTCACCACCCGATAATAGCAGGGACCCGAGCTCGGCGGATTGTCGTCCACCCAAACATAGATTCCATCGAACGAAGCCGTAATGATCCCGGCCGGCCGGGTCCAGCCCGCCGGATTGCGCAAGTCAGCGCCGCGCTCCACGGCGTATCGCGCGCCGATATATACCCGCCACAGGAACACGATCTGTCCGGACCCTAGTTTCACAAGGGCAACCTGATCTGGCGGCAGCGGAATTGAGAGCGGATCATTCGGGATTCCGATCTCGGCGCCGTCGCTCTGACCGTCGCCGTCCGTGTCAATGCTTTCCGGATTGAAGCCCAGGAGGTACTCCGCCAGATTGCCGAGCCCGTCGCCGTCCAGGTCCCCATAGGCGTCGTTCGGGTCGGTCGCGTTCAAGCCGTGCAAATCCTCCCACAAATCGTTCATGCCGTCGCCATCCGCGTCAATAATGACGGAAAACGCCTGGATTCTGTTGTTGAACGTGTCGGCAACGTAGGCAAGGTTCGTGTCTGCGGCAGGCCAGACATCATAGGGATGATTCAGTTGACCCACCGCAAAACCGGACGTTCCAAATGCGGCAAGGTAATTCCGGGAAGCGTCAAGCACCCCCACCCGGTTGTTGAGGGTATCCGCCACATAGATGCGGCCCAATCGCCCCACTTGGACGCCGCGCGGCGAGTTGAACTGGAGATTGCCGTTGCCGATTGTCCCCGCCTGCCACTGGAATACGCCAAACTGGTTGAATGCCTGGATGCGGTGGTTGCCGGTGTCGGCGACAATCACCGTTTCATTGGTCGTCACGCACACCCCGCGCGGCCACATGAAACCCCCGGCGCTCCCGGTTGGGTGCCCGGGGCCGATGGTCCTCAAATAGGCGCCGGAAGAGTCGTAGACCTGAATTCGACACCCCAACACGTGCGCCCCATTGCCCGTGTCGGCAACATAAACGTTGCCTCCATAGCCGATGGCCACACCCTCAGGGTTCATAAACTGATCGTTGTTGGCCCCTACTCCCATTGGACCGGGCTGTCCGACTTTCCAGAGGAATGTAAGGTTCGTTGTGACCGGATCGAACGAGAACATTTGAATTCTGTTGTTGTGCGTGTCGGCCACGGCAATCCGATCAATGCCAGGCCGCGGATCCAGCGCCAGTCCGCCCGGAAACGAGAATTGCGAATCGTTTGTGCCGGCGCTTCCGAACGATCGAACAAAGGATAGATCGTTCCGATTGAATATCTGAATCCTGGCGTTGCCCGTGTCCAAAACAAACAGGAACGGGTCTTTCACCGCAACTCTCGCCGGCGTGGTGAATTGGCCGTCCGCCGCGCCTCGTTTTCCGACATGCGACATCCAAATCCATTCGCTCGTCAGAGGCTCGCCGACCGGTCTGCGCGGATCCAGGCCATGCTCAATATCCCAGGCGTCGGGTATTGAGTCGCCATTGTAGTCGCTGTTCGGGTCTATGACAGTATTCACGATCCACTGCGCAAAATCGTTGGTTTGCGCCGGCAAGTTCGTTATCGAACAGAGATCGGAATCGCCGTAGGCCACGGAATCCCGGAACGAATAGCTGTCCCACGCCCGAACATAGACGCGATCGTTAGTGGACAGGTTGTGCTTGAAAAGCTTGAAGAATTGCCCCAAGTCTGCAGGCGCGCCGGGCCCCTCCCCAAAAAGGCCGACAGCGGAGGCAGCGCCCTGACCATGGAGGAAGCGGTCGTCTCCGGAAGGCATACCGTCGAACTGAGGAGGATTGCGCGTTCCATCCGGGCCGGCGCCGATCAACTGGAAGATCGAAGAGCCTTGCCCTCCATCACCCTGGAGAAAAGCGCCCATCCAGTTCTTGACCCCCTCGGAACATCCGACGGCAATGATATTGCTGCTCTCACTCGGCGGCATTCCAGAAACCGTCAGGTAGATTGCATCCGACCAGGATGAGAGGCCGCTCAAAGCGTCATGTGTCATGGCAACCCGCGGTCCGGTCAACGCGCCTATGCCGCCCATTGCGATTTGAACAAACCCCGAACTCCAGGCAAGCTGTCCCGGCAGCATGGTCCCATAGGACACTGGAACGGAATTGCTGTTCACGGTCGCGCCGGGGCTCAGACTGGAAACCAAGCCGGACACGTTCGAATACGTCACTGTGCCGCTGTTGTACAGCCGGACATCCATATTGACCGTATCGATCGGCGAAATCGGGGTCGGCGCCGTGTTCACCTGCGCCACGCACAAGCCCGGCGCCTTCCGACTGAAAACGGACACGTCATCCACATACAATCCAGGGCCGGCGCATTGCCAAAGCACAAAACGCACTTTAATCGTCCGATTGCCGAATTGGTCGTTGTCCAGCCATAGCTCTTCCCGCAACCAACCGCCTGACGGGCCCTTGTACGTGGCGACCGGCAACCATCCGTGCCCATTCTCCACTTCCACCCGGCCATACCAGTTTATCCACGGATGCTCAGGAGGCGGCACAAAAATGTCCGTGTCGTTCGTAAGATCGTGCCACACCGCATAACTAAGCACCGGGTTCTCGCCCACGGCAATGGGCTGACTCGTCAACCATGCCTTCGTCACGCAATCCGGAGTGTTGTCACACGGCCCGTCCAGCACCGTTCCCCAGCAGTTTGTTCCACTGTAGGCCCCAGGCGGCCCGAGCGCATAGGTCGGCGCGCCGTACTCCCACGCGTCGGAACGAACCTGTTCGTAATTCTTGTCCGTACGTGTCCACAAACCGACTCCTTCCTCCATGGTGTCCTCAAAAGCCGTTTGCAGCGTCGGCATCACGAACAAGAACGGCGCAATGGCCACATTCCCATTGCCGGCAAGATCGAAAACGACATTCTCCGGCAGACGGATAACAAGAGTTCCTAATCCCGTAATTCCTGTTACGTCAACCAGGTATCGCTCGCCGCCTCCCCTGACGATCACCGCAGTGTACGGCGCCGACCGGGGAGAAACGCCCATGACCACGTCGGACGACGTGAAATTCGTCACAATCTCGTTGAATCGCAACTCGAACGTCACGCTCGACGTGGTCCAATTCCAGACGCTGATCGCGCCAGTCGGCCTCGCCGAGTCGGGAGGTGGAAGCTGAGTGAACAGCAGGGCCTGGTTGTTCGCCAGCCACGCGCTTCCGTTGCGCGAGTACTTCGCCCCCAGCACCCCATATGGCTCCTCCAACCCCACCGTCGCGCTCATTCCCATGCCGAGCGTTTCATGCTTCTGGCCCACCTCGCGGTACTGATAAACGAAATCGCTGGGGTTGACACCACTCCTCTCCGGGATGACAACTTGAAACGAAAACCGCGCGTTTTTATCGGATGCGTGCGCAACATCAGTCCACGACACGACCAACTGACGGTTGCTCTGCGCCTCCGTCCCGGTCACGCCCCAGCGAATCATGCCCGGAGTCACTGAGGGGTCCAGATCGTCCCAAAACGGACACAGCATGCCGTTGGGCAGGCTGTTCGCGGGAATATCCGCGTTGTTCCACTCATCCAAGCCTTCGTTGTAGAACCCGATCATCCCATTTGCCGAGACATAAAAATTGGTGAACGAGCGGAAGTAGTAGTTGATCGGGAACGGCGCGGCAAGGGCCTCGCTGACACCGTCGTCGTCCAGGACCACATTCCGGCATACGTTCGCGTCGCCAACCCAACTGAAGTTCGTGGAAACACAATGATAGTTGTCGAGCGCCATGAGAATCACGTTTCGCGTTGCGCTTTTCGCGGGCATGGTCGTATTCCCGAATCGCGCGACGTTGGTGTGAACGCCCTCTGGCAGAGTCGCGGCCAATGACGTGATGGATACCACCACATTAGTGCGCGACAAAGCCGGCAACGTCACGTTCGAAGGAGAAATGACAACCCACGAATAATCGGCGGCGATCGCCCATGTATGGGCCACCGAATAAGGGTTGAAAATCGTGTAGGTCTTGTTCGTCGGATTGAATGGCCCAACGCCGACCCGGCCGGCCGAATAGAAATCGGCATACGGCTCGATCAAGTCGGGACTCCCGATTCCCACGGCGCGCCAGGCCGCCCAGGCGCTCACGTAGTAGTGAGTCGTATAGCCGCCAGCCGCGTCCATTTCCAGCGCGGCAAGCATCCATGCCTCTCGCGCCATGCGATAGTCGGTGTCCGCCGTCATATACTGAGTCAGCGTAAGATAGGCCAACAGACGGCCGTCCAGGATGCCGATGCCCGGCACGTGGTAGTCCCGCCCTTCGTTGTTCCCGGAGCCTCCCTCGCACAAGAGATAGAACATGAAACACTGCACGCTCATGTTCCGGTGCACGCCCCCGTTGTCATCCGCGCCGAAGTGCCAGTAGTCGCCTTGATAGTACGTGGGCATTTCGTTGCCCGCGCCCACCGTCGCCGCGTTCTTCGGGTTCCTGAGGTCCCTCAGCGCAGTCGAGGTAAGCCAGCAGTCCTCCCCCATCAGCCAGTCGGCCGTTCCAGGCGTGATGTTCGGATAAGCCGCGCGATTGTCCGGCTGCGTATTGAACTCGACCAGCGCGCCGAATATATCGGAAAACGACTCGTTCAATGCGCCGGACTCGTTCTGATAAATAAGGCCGGCGCTGTGCTCCGTCACCGCATGCTGGATCTCGTGCGCGCAGACGTCCAGTACGCAGAGCGAATTCGCCGTCGTCCCGTCGCCGTCGCCGAAAAAGAAGTTCTGTTCGGTAGGACTCCAGTAGGCGTTGACAAGATTGACGCCAACGTGCGCCCGCGCCAAAGCCAGCGCGTTGAAGCCGTCGAAGCTGCTCCGGCCATGCACGGTGGAATAGTACGTCTGGATTGCGTTGAAATTATTGGCGGCGGAAACCTCGGCCCGGTCTTCATGGCGCGGCGCCGGAATTGTCCAGTTGTTTGTATGGCGAAACGCGATCGCCCCCGCGTCAATGGCGTCGTTGTACATCTCGCCGACGCGCCCTCCACCGTCGTTGCGGACCGTCCACATGCGGATGAAGTTCTCCATGCTGTAAACGGACGCGTTCAGCTCCGCCGAAATCGTCACGCCGGCGCCGCCTTCCCCCGGCAGAAGACGACCGAAAATACTCGCGCTCGCCGTCTGAATATCGTTGTACCGCGAGAGAATATTCCCGTTCCTGGCGTCCACCCAATATCGCCATCTCCCTGGACCGGCTGCCGCGTCATCGTAAACCAGGATGAGTTCATGCGCGAGCGCCGGAATCTTCGTCCGCGCGAAAATCACGAGGCGCGTCTTGCCGAATGTCGTTCCTTCGGGCTTCCCCATTGCCTGGAGGTCCGCCTGAGCGGCTGCCGTGGCCTGTTCCGCAGTCAGCGCGGCAATCGTATCCACCGCGAGACCGGGCACGTACGACCCGTTCACGGCAAACGGCTTGCCGGCTCGATCGAAGTGTGCCACCATCGCGCCGCCCACCACTGGGAGCCCGGCGTGGCGCTGCTCAACCCTCACATGGCGGAACCCGTGAACGTCCAGATCGTCGGTCATGGGAGCGAATTCCCGTTCCGCGTCTTTCACGTCATAGAGCTTGCCCACGTTGTCCAATACGGCAATCGCGTCCTTCCGGAAATCACCAGCGCCGGCAACCTTCAATCGCTTGACCGCCAGTGCTTTCGCGGTTGCCGCAACGTCAGACATGACAACCGACAACGGTCGGCCGGTCCGCTCATCCCACCGCACCCTCAACCCGGGGACAGCCGCCGCGGCGCGGACCTTTGCATCGGGCGGCCGCACAAAGGCCGCTGGCGCAGGCGCGACCCATGCGCCCGGCTCCGGCGCCTGGTCCTCTCCCCGAAACGCGAAGCTCCATGTCGCGGCAACAAGAAGAACCAGTCCGGCGACAACCGGGCGAAAACGTCTTCCGTCCGTTTGCATGCTTTGGCCCCCTTGCCAGAATCTCTCAGATTGTCATTCTGATCAACGCGATTCCGTCCGATTCGTAATGGATTGACCGGCGCCGGACTCTGCCGCGGCCCTATTCTTCTCGGCATTCTCACGATCGAGCTGTTCCCTTCGGTTCATCTGCCACAACGTCGCAACCGCGCTGTCTTTCTCTTTCGTGAGCGCCATTCGCTTCTCGCGCAGCTCGGCCAGCTTTGCGTATCCGTCCTTTGATGCCAGGCTCAGTCCCTGAAATTCCGGCAAAGCTTCGATCAGAGGCTTCAACTCCGCCTTGATCTTCTTGGTCTCCGCCTGAAGTTCCTTCAGCCTTTCTTGCATCGCCACGATTCCTTTGTTCGTGATGGAAGTGGAATCACCGGTGGTAAACCAGGTCAGGGCTTTCATGACATCGCGGAGCTTGCCGGAGCACTCCTCTTCCTCTTTGTTCAAGGCGGCAATTTGGGCGCCGGCCGCGTCCGCTTTTGCGGTCAATTCCGCCCTTCTTTTCTCCTCTTCCGTCTTGTCCGTCTCGGCGCCGGCCGGCGCCGAGACCGGCTTCCGCGTCGCTGGCTTGCTTTCGGAACTCGCGCCCATAACCGAACATGAGAACCAAACGCAGAACAAGACGCAAACCACCAAACGACCGATATCTGACAGGTTGTTTTTCATGGTTAGATTACGCCATCGCTTATATTGCGGCCTTTGCATCGTTCACGGATCTGGATTTCCATGAACGTTGTCTGTTACTTTGCTCTTTTCAGCCGGACATGTCAACTCTTCTGCACCGCGACACGTAACGTGTGGCCACGGGGTGGCGTCCCTGCGGCCTTGCGCCGCGGAAATACCGCATTGTTCGTGCCAAATATCCGGGCCAATTTGTGTTTTGAACCCTGTCGGCATAGTTCAACGGTTCAGGGTTCAACGGTTGGTCGTTTCTCACGGGTCCTGGTTCCGACCCGCCTGCCAAGCTGCAGGCAGGCAACCTTGCCTGCCCGCCGGAGCTTCCGCGCGCAGGCGGGAACCATTGAACCGTGAACTTTGAACCATGCCGAATCTTCCTGCCCAGGCCGGTGCGATGGTCCCTTGACACTGGGGGAATGTTCGCCCATAATGAGCGCAAAACCAGCACAAAGGCTCAAGAAACGTGGCAGACGCATCCGTCCAAAAGAATAGACAGCTTCACCCCATCATCGAGAAGTATTGCACCAGCGATATTCCACTCGAGGGCATCCTTGCTGACATGCCCAGCCCCCTGAAACCGGTCCCAGCTGCCCTCCTTTCCCTCCTCGAATGCCTCCAGGGCAAACGCCTGGCCAGAGAGGCCATACGCTCGGCTCAAAAGGTCCCCCTGAAAGAGGCCGACACCGAAGTCCTGATCCTGATGCTCAGCGCCTGGGCCGAGTTGGCCTGTCGGATCGGCAGACCGTCCGACGCCGAAAGCCTGCTCCACCGGATCAAGGACATGGTATCCGATTCGACCCCGCCGGAAATCCTGGCGCAAACCGTGTTGGTGGAGAGCGTCGTCGCGGAGACGATCGGCAACCTCGCGCGGCGCGAAGAGCTGATCCGCAATGCCCTCGAACTCCTGCCCGCCTACTCGCCCCGCAGAAAGTTCTGCCTCTGGGAACTGACCTTCCTGCTCGCGCAGCAAGGGCGCGCATCCGACGCCCCATCCGAGTTGAAGGACATATCGTGGCAGAGCGACGAGCGTTTCTCGCTCAACCGCGCCGTTGTGGTCCGGTTCGTCAACCACGTCGAGACCGGTCAAATCCAGGAGGCTGCCAGGCTGCTTGTTCAGCTCACTCCGGAGCAAAAGGAAATTCGGCGCTTTGCCGGGCCGGCGTTCCGAACAGGCGTTGCCCTCCTGCGCCTCATGCAGGGCGGAGTAGACGCGAATCTTCTCCCGGGCAGCCGCCCGTCGCCCGACGTCCCGAACTCGGTCCGCATCGCTTACTCGCTCATTCTGCGCGACACGAACGAAGCGCTCCGGCTCGCCCGGCTCGAGGCGTCAAAGCTGCGCGGCTCAATCTTCGGCGCGGGATTCGCTTCTTTCGGGCTCATCCGCGCCGAGCTCGCCGCCGGAAACGCGGACAGCGCGCTCCGCCTGCTCAAGATACGCCAGGCGCGCGGCAACCGGCAGTACATGGACGATTTCTTCTTTGCCCGCGCCAATCTGCTGCTCGACAGCCGCGCGAACGCGGCGCGGCATTTCGCCGGCGTTCTCAATTCCGTGGAGCGCTACGACGCGCGCGGCCGGCTCGACTTCGAGCTCAAGCTGGCCTGCGAGATGTCGCAAGGCGACGTCCTGCGGCTCAGCCAGTCCGCCGAGCGGCTCATCCGCCAGTTCAAGGAAGCGGGTGTCGTCAGGGCGCCGATAGGCATGGGCGCCGACACGTCGGCGCCACTCCCCCCCGAGGCGGCCGGACTGACTCCGCACGGAGCGAACATGATTCTCGGCGGCAGCACGGCCGTCTCGGAAATTCGTGAGGCGATCATCCGCTACGCCAACCTCGACGCGCCCGTGCTCATCACGGGCGAGACCGGAACCGGCAAGGACCTCGTGGCCCGCGCCCTGCACGACGCCGGCCGCCGCCGCGCGCGCGCGTTCATCCCAGTCAACTGCGGGTCCCTGACCGAAACCCTGCTCGAGTCCGAGTTGTTCGGCCACGAGCGGGGCGCATTCACGGGCGCCGAGCGCGCCACCAAGGGACTGTTCGAAGAAACCGGCCAGGGCACCATCCTGCTTGACGAAATCAGCGACATCAGCCTGCGGCTCCAGGCCACACTCCTGCGCGTCCTGGAAACCGGCGAAATCCGGGCCGTGGGCAGCGCCAAGACCCGCCGGACCGACTGCAGGATCGTCGCTGCCACCAACGTGGAACTGGAGAAACTGGCCGACGACGGCAAGTTCCGCAAAGACCTCCTGTTCCGCCTGCAGCGACTACTGATTAATATCCCACCGCTCCGGGAACGGCGAAACGACATACTCCTGCTGGCCCGGCACTTCCTCGACCTCGGCCGGCGCATCGGCATCCATGCCACCATGTCAAAGGAACTCCGCGAGGCGCTTCGCTCCTACGACTGGCCGGGCAACGTCCGCGAACTGAAGAACGTGATCGAGCGCATGCGCCTCATGCACTCGGACAAGCTGTGGTACGACCTGTCCGACATGGACCTCCGGTTCCAGGAAACCGCCGCGGCAACGGCCCGCTTGAAGCTGGAGAGAAAGCCCGCCGCTGCCGCCGAACCCGCGGCGCCCAACTCTGCGGAGGTTTTCCTCCTCAGCCGCTCGCGCATCCGCCAGGGCGACCGTCTCCGCGAGCTGTTCCAAAAGCACAAGAAATTAACTCGAAGCGAAGTCATCGAAATCCTCAACATCTCACCCAACACGGCCACCAAGTACCTGAGAGACCTGTGCAACGAAGGCTTCATCGAGCGCGTAGAGCCCAGCGCCTCCACCCGCTCCTACTACTTCGCGCTCAAGGCGGCCCCGACCATCGAGACATCGCCGCCGGCCGACCATGGACCGGCCACGGACCGAGCGCCCGAATCCGCGAGTCAGGGAACTACATGATCGCCGGATGCTTCACTCCCGCCTTCCGGGCTGCCGCGACGACAACGAACGGCAGGACTTCAAGCCTGATTGTCATTTGGGCCTCCATGGAGGGACAGCGGATTGTTCGGAATGGGCGCGTTTGACCGTGTCCAGATAGGCGACAAGTCCCTCGGCCAGGGCGCGGGCAATTTGAGCGCGGTAGCCCGGCGTCAGGAGCTTCTGCGCTTCCCGGAGGTTGGAGATGAACCCGCATTCGACCAGCGCCGCCGGGCAGGGAGCACACCTGATCACGTGAAACCGGGAGCGGCGGACGCCCCGATCCTCGGCGCCCGTGTGTTTCAGCAGGCTGGCCTGCAGAGCGTGCCCCAGGACCAGGTTGGCCCCGTCGTGAAGGTTGCCCGGATATCGCATGCAGTTCCCGCATGACGCCTTCCTGTCGGCTGTGCCGGGATGCCACGCCGGCGGAAGAATGTGGACCTCGATTCCGGACGAGCCCGTGTTGGTGGCTGAGTTCAGGTGAATGCTGACCAGGACATCCGCGCGAACCGTTGCGGCGTGCTCGCAGCGGGCCGGCAGGTCCATGGCGCGGTCGTCCGTCCGGGTCAGGCGCGCGTCAATGCCCTCACGGCGAAGAAGGTCAGCCACGGCGCCGGCCAACTCCAGCGTGACCTGCTTCTCCTGAATATTGTACAGTCCGCTGGTGGCGCCGCTGTCTTCTCCGCCGTGCCCGGGATCCAGCAGGACGACCCGGTTTCCTTCCGACTTGACCGCCTCGGACGGAACGATCAGCGGCGCCAGCATCTCCTCAACGTCGCTCTGAAGCATCCGCCAACGGCCCCACCGCCGAACCGGCGGCGCGCTGAGCCAGAAAACCACCCGGTTGAACATCGCGCGCCGGCTGTCGCCTTCCATTTCCAGGACGCCGGGCTTTTCCCGCAGGACGATCTGCTTGTCTTCGACATCGAAGCGCTCGAACCCGAAGCGGCTTGCCACCTTCGAGATCGCCACCGTATCGCCCGCGGCGGCGGCGCGCTCCGGGAGGTCCCGGGCGGACCGGCAGCCGAGCAACAAGACGATCGCCAGTCCCGCCGCGGAACGGACAATCAACTGGATGGCCTGCGGCATGGTTGCCTCCAGACGGCTTGGATATCTTCTTCCGCCTGCCGGATCATGGCCTCATGCCCGCGCCGGAACTCCGCGCGTTGGCGGATCGTCGGCGCCGGCGCCAGACGCGGATTCGCGGCGTCCACGTCACAGTCGGCGAGCACAACGGTTCCCGCCAGCGCCGCAAACGAGGCGACGAGGCTCGTCTTGCCCGTGCCACCCTTGCCGCTGATGACGGCGATTTCCTTCACGGATGATGCCCCTGCAGGGCGAGGATGGTCCCTACCCCCGCCGCGATCAGGATCAACTCGACGACCAGCCCGCGCGCGCCCCGTTGTCCGCGGCGGCCTGGGATAAGGTCCGCCAGCGCAATGTAAAGGAAACTGGCTGCCGACACGCACAAGACGTGGGGCGCCACCGACCGCAGAGTCTGGATGCCGACATAGCCGCCCAAGGCCCCGGCCAGGGTCGTCGAGGCCGAGAGCAAGTTGAGCGTCAGCGCCTTGCGGCGACTGTAGCCGGCGTGAAGAAGGATGCCGAAATCGCCGGCCTCCTGGGGAATTTCGTGCGCAATCACGGCCAAGGATGCCGCGACCCCCACTGGCACGGAAGCCAGAAAAGCGGCGGCAATGACCAGGCCATCCACGAAGTTGTGGAAGGCGTCGCCGACCAGGATCAAGATAGCCGTCGTCTCGTGAACACGGCAATCCCGCTCGTGGCAGTGGCGCCAGAGCACCACGCTTTCGAGGACAAAAAAGCCGATCAGACTGGCAAGGACCGTGGTCATGACGGACCCCGCAGCGAGATGCTCAAGGGCGTGCGGGATCATGCCGAGCAGGGCCGCTCCGAGCAAGGTCCCGATCGCGTAGCTGACCAGGTGCGGAACCAGTCGGTGGGTCAGCCGTTCCGGCAAGGCCAGGATGATTCCAGCGGCGGCAATGGCGCATAAGCTGGCGAGCATAGCAAAGAGCGAGATGTACGCGAGTGTTGTCATAGACCGCTTGTCCTCCGCGACTCTCCGTCCCTGCCGCGCATCACAACCAATGAGCCCACGGCCGCGCCGACCTTCATTACGACAACATCCAAAAGGAAAAGAAAATGCAGGGTCTTTTCGAACTGTTCAACGTCGCCGCATGAAAGCGCGCGAGAAATTGTCGAGTTGGGCGCTGTAAGCGCCTAACGACTCCAAACTTCCTCCACCACTTCCAGGATCAAGTGCAGGATGACCTGGTGGGCTTCCTGAATCCTGGCCGTCTCCGATCCCGGCACGATCACCTCGAAGTCCGCCCGTCCCGCCAGCGCCCCCCCGGCGCGCCCCAGCAGGCATGCCGTACGCATCGCCTTGCGCCGCGCGGCGTCCAGCGCCAGGCTCAGGTTCCGGGCCCGGCCGCTCGTGCTGAACAGCACGAGCAGGTCGCCCGGCCTGCCCAGCCCCTCCACCTGCCGGCTGAAGACCCGGTCAAAGCCGAAGTCGTTCCCGATGCACGTCAGCGCCGACGAGTCCGCGGTCAGCGACACCGCCGGCAGGGAGACGCGGTCCCCGCGGAATCGCCCGACCAGTTCCTCCGCCATGTGCATGGCCTCCGTGGCGCTGCCCCCGTTGCCGGCGGTCAGAATCTTCCCGCCCGATCGCAACGTCGCGACCACCGCCTCGCTCATGGCAGCGATCGCCCGGCGTCGGCCCAGGAGCCGCCTGATCGTGCCCGCGCTCCGCAGAATGCTCGCCGCGATCCCATCGATCCGCTTCGCCCGTTTGCGTGTTTTCATCATGACGCCTCACCGCCGTCGCGCGCTCGCCTCTTCTCTACCCGATATGCGCCCCAAGGGTCAATCCCTGCTCTTCTGGCGCGCCGTCGCGCGCAACAGGGGCAATTGAGAAAGAGACTGGGGACAGAAAGTTGCCGTCCTCCGTTTATCCAACGGCGCCGCCCTGAATCGAGCGCCCGCTTTGTGGCGCGAGTATCCAGGAGCGGCTGATTGTGCCCGTTCATTATCTTGAACTAAAGAAACAGGCCGGGAAAAATCTTCCTTTTCCCCGCCGCCTGTCCTACGATGTCGCCCGTGAAAACCACGCCCTTTGTCCATCTCCATCTGCACACCAAGTACAGCCTGCTCGACGGAGCGTGCCACCTGGACCAGGTCATGGACACCGCCCTGGCCAACGGGATGCCCGCCGTGGCCATCACCGATCACGGCGGCATGTTCGGCGTGATTGATTTCTACAAGACTGCCCTGGCCAAGGGCGTCAAGCCGATCATCGGCTGCGAAGTCTACGTGGCCCGCCGAAGCCGATTCGAGCGCAAGGGCGCCGCCAACAACCCGTCCGACCACCTGGTTCTGCTTGCCGCGAACGACACCGGCTACCACAACCTCATCCGGCTGGTGTCGCTGGCCCACCTCGAAGGGTTTTACTACAAGCCCCGCGTTGACAAGGAACTGCTCGCCCGCCACGCGGGCGGGCTCATCGCCCTGTCCGCCTGCCTGAAGGGGGAAGTCGCCTCGCGTCTCGTCGAGGAAGGCGAGGAGGCCGCCCTGCGGGCGGCCTGCGAACACGCCGAGATTTTCGGCCGCGACAAATACTTCCTCGAAATCCAGGACCACGGCATCGAGGAACAGGTCCGCGTCAACGCGGCCATACGCAACCTCTCTCTCCGAACCGGCATCCCCCTGGTCGCCACCAACGACGTCCACTACCTCAAGAAGGAACACGCGCCAGCGCACGAGGTCCTGCTCTGCCTCCAGACCCAGACGGTCATGCGCGATCCGAAGCGAATGCGCTACCCGACCCACGAGTTCTACATGAAGACCCGCGCGGAAATGGAGCGCCGCCTCCCGGGCTTCACGGACGCGATCGATTGCGCCGCGCGGATCGCCGATCGCTGCAACGTCGAGCTGGAGTTCGGCCGTCTTCATTTCCCCACTTTCGAGGCGCCAATGCGTATCGAGCGGAAGGACTATCTTGTCAGCCTCGGCATGGAGGGAATCCGCCGCCGCTACGGCGTTCCGGACCCGGCCCATCCTCGGGACGAACGCGAGCGACAGATTCTCGACCGCTTCCGCGGCGAACTGGCCGTCATCGAGAAAACCGGATTCGTCAACTACTTCCTCGTCGTGTGGGACTTCGTCAGATTCGCCCACGAGCGGCATATCCCCGTCGGTCCCGGGCGCGGGTCCGGCGGCGGCAGTCTCGTGGCCTACGTCCTCGGCATTACCGCCATCGAACCGCTTCGCTACGGCCTCATCTTCGAGCGATTCCTGAACTCGGAACGGGTCTCACCGCCAGACTTCGACATTGACTTCTGCCAGGCCCGCCGCGGCGAGGTCATCGAGTACGTCAAGAACAAGTACGGGCGCGAGAACGTCGCGCAGATCGCCACCTTCAACTCGCTCGGCGCCAGAAACGTCATCCGCGACGTCGGCCGCGTCCTGGAAATCCCCTACACGAAGTGCGACCTGATCGCCAAACTCGTGCCCGAAGACCCCAAGATGACGCTCCGCAAGGCGCTCGAACTGAACCCGGAGTTCCGGCGGACCTACGAGACCGATCCGGGCTGCCGGCGCATCCTGGACTACGGGTTCGTCCTCGAAGGATTGTACCGGAACCTGGCCACCCACGCCGCCGGTGTCGTCATCGGCGAGAAGCCGCTGATCGAGATCGCGCCGCTCGCCTGCGGCAAAGAAGACGAAGTCGTCACCCAGTACGCCATGGAGCCGCTCGGCGCGCTCGGCCTGCTCAAAATGGACTTCCTCGGGCTCAAGACCCTCACCGTGATCCAGGAAGCCCTTGACCTGATCCGAACCACCCAGGGCAAGACGCTAGACCTCGACGCCCTCGTCTTTGACGACAAACCCACCTACGGCCTTCTCAATCGGGGCGACACGGTTGGCGTGTTCCAGCTTGAAAGCTCGGGCATGCGCGACCTCATCCGCCGCGTCGGCATCGACAAAATCGAGGACCTCATTGCCATGATCGCGTTATTCCGTCCAGGCCCCATGAACATGCTCGAAGACTATGTGAACCGCAAGACCGGCCGCGCGAAAGTCCACTACGCGCACGACCTGCTCCGGCCCATCCTCGAGGAAACCTGCGGAGTGATGATCTACCAGGAGCAGGTCCTGAAGGCCGCCAATGTCCTGGCCGGCTACTCCCTCGCGGAAGGCGACATCCTCCGCCGCGCAATGAGCAAGAAGAAGGCGGGCGAAATGGCGCAACAGCGCGCTAAGTTCATTGCCGGCTGCGCCAGGTTGCATGGAATCCGCGTCGAACTCGCCGACGGGATATTCGCCGCCATCGAGAAGTTCGCCGGCTACGGGTTCAACAAGTCGCACAGCGCCGCCTACGCCGTCGTCGCCTACCAGACCGCCTACCTCAAGGCCAACTTTCCCGCCGAGTTCATGGCCGCGCTCCTATCCAGCGAAATCGGCAACGCCGACAAATTGCCGGTCTTCACCGCTGAGGCCGAGAATATGGGCCTGCGGATTCTCCCGCCGGACGTCAACGCCAGTCAGGTCCGTTTCACGCCGTCCGACGGGACCGTCCGCTTCGGACTCGCCGGAATCAAGAACGTGGGGACCGACGCCGCCGACGCCGTCGTCCGGGAACGCGCGGCCGCTGGGCCATATGCCGGCCTCGTCAGCTTCTGCGACCGGATAGACCCACAGTTCGTCAACAAGAAAGTCATCGAAGCCTTTGTCAAGTCCGGCGCTTTCGACAGCGTGGAACGCAACCGCGCCAGGCTCTTCAACGGCATTGACTTCGCCATGGCCCGCGCCGCCGCTGTCCAGCGCGACCGCCGCTCGGGACAAATCAGCCTCTTCGACCGGTTCGACATTGACCGGCCGCCGGCCGAAACCGAGGCCCTGCCCGAGGTCAAGCCCTGGTCCGAAAGCGAACTCCTCGCCGGCGAAAAGGAGCTCCTGGGCGTCTACATGAGCGGGCATCCGCTCACCCGTTACAAGCCGCTACTGGAACGCTACCAGCTTGCCGCCGTCGAGAGCATCCTCAAGCTGGAGGACGGCGCCTACACGCGGCTCGGCGGCATCATCGCCCGGATCATCCGCAAGATCGTCAAGCAGAGCAAGGAGGACATGGTCGTGCTGACGCTCGACGACCTCGGCGGCTCCATCGAGGTCGTCGTGTGGCCCGACATCTACCGGAAATACCGCGACCTCGTTGTCCAAGACGCCGCCGTGCTCGTCTGCGGCCAGGTGTCGCGCCGGGGCCCGAACCCCAACCTGATCGCTCAGGAAATCTATCCGCTGGCCGACGCCCCAAAACACCTCGCCGCCCGCCTCAGCATCCATGTCCCCGCCGTCCATCTCGACGACGACAAGCTCGAACGCATCCGCCAAATCCTCAGCCGCCATCCCGGCCGGATCCCCGTCGTCATCTGCCTGCAATTCCCCTCCGGCGAAAAAGTCTTTCTCGAAACCGACATCGGCTTTCACGTCATGGCGGACATGGAGTTGATCCACAACCTCGAAGCCCTGCTTGGAGAACGCAGCGTCTACGTCGCCACCCACCGCGCGACCGGCAGGGAAAATCGCGCCACAAGAGACAAATGGCGTTCCAAACCTGCTTGACTTAGCCACCATTCCTGCGGCAGTATCCGCGCGATTGGCCGTAGCCAATGGAGCTTGACCGCGCGCCGCGCGCGGCTGAGTCGGCGACAAGAACGAACGGGGGGTTCTCAAATGGCAGACCCATCAAATGACGCGCCGAAGCTGTCCTCCCAAGAAAAACCCTGGTTCCTGAAGATTGACGATGGCTCCGTCTTCGGCCCAGTCGCCGTCGCTACGCTCCGCGACTGGGTCGAACAGGCCCGCATCGTTCCCGGCAGCCGGATTTCCACGGATCGCAAAACCTGGCTTCCCGCCGAAAGCCTCCCGGATCTCGAGATGGTTTGGAAGGTCGAACTCGCGGACGGCATGTTCTACGGCCCGATGAACATCCGCGCTCTCGCCGATTCCCTGGAGGACGGAACCGTTACCCTGGACGCCCGCATCATCAACGAAACCACCCGGCAGCGCTCCACCGTCGAACGCATGAAGCCGGCCATCCTCGGCGAGGCGGCGCCGGAAACCATCCTGTCCCGCGAACCCAAGCCGGCCCAGGCCGTCGCGCCGTCGCGCGAAACGCGCGCGCCGCTCCAAAAAACCGACACCTCCAAGCAGCAGCTGGAACTTGACCAAGAACGCCGATGCGTCAAGGCCTCGATCGCCGACCTAACCCGGCAGGTCGAGGAACTCAACGCCAAGCTGGCATCCTCCACGCAGACTGCGGCGGACGCAACCCGCGAGGCCGACCAGTTGCGCCGGCGCGCCGACGAACAGAAGCGGCAGTTGGAAGCTCGCGCCGCCGAGCTGACGGCCCAAATCGAGAATCTCAGCCGACAACTGCAATCCGCCGCGCAGGCGACCGGGGCTGGTCCGGCCGAAGCGCAGGCTGCCCTGAAGCGCCACGAGGAAGCCGAGGCGGAGTGGCAGCAGACCATCGCCGCGTTGGAGAAGGAGAAAGCGGCGGCCACCGCCGCCCTCCGAAAGGCCGAGGAGAAACTAGCCAAGGCGGCCGAACCGACCGAGCAAATCGACTGGACCCAGGGCAAGCGCGTCACCGTGGGCCCATCCCCGGAACAGGAAACGATCCTTCGAAACCGCGTCCAGGAACTCACGGAACAATTGCAGCGCGCTGCGGCGCAACTCGAGGAGACACAGAGCCGATTCCGGGAAGCCGGCGAAGCCCTCGCGACAGTCGGCCAGACTGCCCACGACACCGAGCAGCGCCTTCAGGCCGAGATCGAGCGGCTCAACGCCGCGCTCGGCGAGACCGGCGTCCGCCTCGATCAGACTCGCCAGGAATTCGAAGCCCAGCGCGCCGGTCAGTCGGCTCTCGATGTCGAAGCCGCCCGGCGTGAAACCGAACTGCAGGACCGTATCCGTGATCTGCAGAAGCGGACGCAAACCTCGATCTGCCGGCTGGGCGTTTCCGGAAAGAATCTCCAAAAAAAGACCCGGGAAATGGAGGAACTGCGCGAGCAAGCTCAGGCAACGGAGTCCGCGCTGAAGCAAGAGATCGAGGCGCTGAACCGCCGGCTCGCCGAGACCGCCGAGCCGGAAAAGACGTGCCGGGAATCCGAGACCCATCAAACTCGCGATGCCGAGTTGGCCCGCGCCGACGGCCGGCGCAAGGTCGAATTCGCCAAGCGCGCCGGCGAAATGGAATCACGCCTCCTTGCGCTGGCCGCTCAAGCAACCGATGCCGAAGCTCGAATCAAGAGGCAGGCGGCCGCCGAGGCGGGCCTCCGAAAGGAAATCGAGGGCCTGCGCGATGTCTCGGTTTCCGCGGCCGCGCGACTCCAAAAGGCTCAGGATGAACTCGCGCAGTTGACAGCGCGGCATGTCGAGGCCGAGAATCTCCTGGCGCGGAAGGAAACCGCCCTCGCCCAGCGTATCGCAGCCTTCGAGCAGGAGCGCCGGGACCTTGCCGCCCGTCTCGCCGCGTCTGAAGAGGAACTGCGCGCCCGCGTCCAGGCCCACGAAACTTTCGCCGTTCAGAGCCAGGAGCAGCAGGAGGCGCTCAAGACCCAAATCGTCCAGGTCAAGAAGCTCCTGCTCGACAAGTTCGCGGTCGAGGTCAAGACCAGCCCCGAGGACGAAGAAAAACGGCGCCGGATTCAGACCCGCCTGGAGCAAATCCAGGCCGAGAACGAATCGCTCCGCCGCAAACTCTCCAGATCCGAACAGGACGTCGAACACTTCCAAAAGAGCGCGCAGGAACTTCAGCAGCACATCCGCAAGTCCGGCGGAGAGGTCGGCGCCCGCTACGATGAACTCCAGACCGAGCGCCAGCAGCTCTCGCGCAAGCTCGGCGACACCCAAGTCCAACTCGACCAGACGGTCAAACTAAAGAACGACATGTTCGCCGACCTGAAGCAGAAGGACGAGGAACTGCTGTATCAGACCTCCCGCTACAACCAGGCCGTGGAAGAAAACCAGAACCGCGAGGCCGAGTTGAGCCAGCGCGTTGACGACCTCCAGAATCAGATCACCGCTCTCACGAGCAAGCTCGACCAGACCGAATGGGAAGCCGAGCAGAAGGTCAACGGCCTGTCGGAGGAAGTCGAATCCGACAAGAAGGTCAAGGCCTACCTCGAACGGCAACTCGCAGCCGCCGGCCACGAAGCCCGCGAGGCCCGCAAAGCGCTTCAGCAGTCCCGCGAGGAGCTCGCCCGGTTCAATCAAGCCATCGTCGCCTCGCAGGCCGAGGGGCAGGAGAAGCTCTCGACTCTTGGGCAGACCGTCCAGCAGCTCCAGAACGAACGCGACGAGTTCACCGACCAGATCGCGCGGCTCCAGCAATCGCTCGAAACCGAGAAGCATCTGCATCTGCAGAGCGAGAACGCGGTCAAGGACCGCGAACGCCATCTCAATCAGCGAATCGAGCAACTCGCGCAGAGCCTCGAAAAGGCCAACGACGCCGTCCAAAAGAGCAGAAAGGACCTGGAGGACCAAAAGGCGGCGTTCGACGCTGTCAGCCGGCAGTTCGCGCAGAAGGAAACGGAGGCGGTCGAGCGCCTGCACCAGTTGACCCAGAAACACCAGGAGTTGCGGCGGTATCTCGAAGAACGGAACGCCATGCTGGACGAGAACCTCGCCCAGCTTCGGCAGCGGGAGCAGGACCTGTCCGAACTCAAGAAGCTCTACGAGACGCTGCGTGTGGAATCGGCCGAGCAGGAGGACCGCCATCAAGACGTCGTCCAGGGGCTGCGGCAGAAACAACAGGAACTAGCCGCCGAACTCGACCAGGCGCGCAAGACATCGGCCAACGAACAAACCCGCGCCCAGCACCGCCTCCAGGAAATAGAGCGCCATAAGAAGCTCATCCAGGACGAGCAGAAGATTCGCCGACAGAAGGAACAGGAGACCGCCCAACTCTACAAGGAACTTGCCGACGAGAAAGCCGCCAGCAAGCAGGCAGGCGCCCAGACGGCCGAGATCCGGGCTGAGCGCGAGCAGGGCGCGCGCCGCATTCAGGAATTGGAGGAGACCGTCGCAGCGGTCCAGCAGAACCTTGCAATCGGCCAGGAGCAGATTCAGCAACTGACCGCCGCAACCGAGCAGCGCGATGCGCTGCTGCGCGAGGCTCAGGACCGGCACGCCGAGGCCCAGCAGAAGCTCTCCGCGCAGATTCAGCAGCTCACCGAGACCCGCCAGGCGCTCCTGCACAAGCTCGAAGAAGCCGCCAGCGACTTGGACCACCAAAGACCCCTCCTTGCGGAAGAACAGGACCGCCGGCAGCAGCGGGAATTGGAATTCCAGGCCCTAACCGAGCAGATGCATCAGGAGCAGCAGGCCATCAGCGCCGAACTCGAACAGGCCCTTCACCGCTCCGAGCAGCAACGCATCCTGCATGAGGACCAGCAGGAAACCGGCCGCCTCAAGGCTGAGACTCTGCAACAGCGAATCGAGCATTTGGAGCAGGAACTGGAGGCCTCTGCCGCGCGGATTGACCAGCACAAGAAGTTCTACGACGAGGAACGCGAGCAGCGCAGGCAAAAGGAACAGGAACTCATCCAGCAGAAAAAGGCCATCCAGGACTCGACCCTCCAACTGCGCAAGAAGGACCAGCAGCTCGCCCATCAGAAAAAGCTCTACGAGGACGAAATCCGGCGCGAACGCCAGAAAGAGACCTCGCTGCTCCGCCGCCTCGAACAGCTCCAGCGGGCCAAAACTCAAATCTCCGCCCGGCTGGAGCTGATCCAGAAAAAAGCTCTGGAAACACAGCGCCTCGACCTGGCCGCAGGGCAGGCCGATGGCGAGTCGGTCCTACTGGAGCCGATCGAAGCGGCCGACGTTTCCGGAGGCGCCGCGGACGGCTCTGGTTTGACACTCGCCGATCTGGAAGCCGAAGCCGCGCGCGAGTTGAAGCTCTGGCAGCAATCCCAGCATGCCAAGAGCCAGTCGCCCGGCCAGGTCTAACGCCTCAGAGCCGCAGTAACCGAAAAACAAAGAAGTTTGCGCCTCTTTGTGCCACTAGTGGCACAAGAAGCGTGGTGACGCATGGACGACGCTCCCCCGAAAGCGCTTAAGCAACACATGGAGAAGCACCGCGAACTCGCGCGGAGCACCGCCTCCCTTGTCATGAGTCAACTGGGCCTCTCCGCGGCTCCGGACCCGGAAGCCGAGCCGCTGCCAGTTCTCCAGGAATTCCGCGACTTCCTGGAGGCGGAACGCCGCCAAGCCCGCCGCCGCGTCTTCATTCTGGCCGCGTTCTTCACGCTCCTGTTGCTCCTGATCACAGCCGCCGGCATCGCCTTCACCGTCGCCTGCGTCCGCGGAATTCGAGGCGACTTCCGCGACGTCCAGCGGCATGTTGCCCGGTTCGAGGAACTCTCCGCGGCGCTCAATCAAGACACACGGGCCGCCATAACAGGGGTCCAACAGCATACCGTCCGCGTTCAGGCGGATCTCGATGCAAGACACCGGTCTATCCTCCAGGCCGGCGCCGACCTGGAATCGCGTGGCCTAGCCCAGGCCGACCGGTTCCGGCAGATGAACGATCTGCTGGCGGCCATGGAGTTCAGACAGTTGAAGCTCCAACGGGAGATTCAAAACCTGAGGGAAGAATGGCCGCGCATGACGAACAGTCTCAAGCCCGCCCCCGACATCCCAGCCCCTGCGGAAACCGCCTCCTCCTCCAAGACGCCCCTCCTGGCGGGCTCGCCACAGCCTGCTCTGCCGCCGACCATCCTCGTCTCTATCGCGGTTCCCGGCCAGGCAGCGCCCGTGACTTGCCGCCTTCCGCTCCCGGAATGACCAGCTTCTGTCCCACCCGCAGGATATCACGGCCCGACATGTTGTTCGCCCTTGCGATCGCGTCCACGGTCGTCTGGTACGCGGCGGCGATCTTCGACAGAGTCTCGCCCGCCTGCACCACATGCTCGCCCGTCGGCGAAACCGTCACCGGGCCGGGCGAAACAGGCCGGCGGCCAGCCGCCGGCGGCGGCGCGGCCAGCGACTGCATGAACTTGAGAATTTCTTTCTTGTCCTCCTCCCGGCCGGCGTCCACCGTCTTTATCGCCTGCTCCAGCGCCGCCAGCCGCAGGCTCGCGTCCGGCCTGCCCCGCTCGGCGCGAAGCGCCTCCATTTCGGTCAGTATTCGCTGCTGAACCGTCTCCATGCCTTCGACCCGGGCCTGGAGAGTTTTCAGTTCGCCATTCAGGCGCGCCATGTCCAGGTCTTCCCGGATAGCCGCCATCCGTCGCTCGTTGGGGAACGCGGCGCATCCGGCCAGGCCGGCCAATGAGACGACGATCGCCCAAAAACTCGCTGCGGGTGTCTTCATGACTCTCTTCCAGGATGGCGCGGGCTTTGCCCGCGACGCATTGCCCTGTTCCGTAGCCTTTAGCCGGTTTTTACCGTCAAGTATTCTCGGGACTCCAACTGAGTTTCATGCGCCAAAGAATTAGGACAATGCCTGTCTTTTGTCAACACCGCCGACACCAGGCCAGCGATTCCGCAAGCTGGCGGAGAGGAGCGCAGGGAGAGCGCGGCAGGAGGCTGTTTTGGCGGGTGCGATGATAGGCGGCGAGAGTACGGGCAGTTTCGCGGACGATTTTCGG
>JASEHE010000079.1 GCA_030018915.1 Verrucomicrobiota bacterium | reverse complement strand
AAGTCCGGTTCTGTGAGAGGCGGAGGGGCGCAAGCCCCTCTGCCTACTCGACGGGTTAGCTCTGAAGGAGAACCCATATGCAAGTAACGATGGCCTTTCTGCAGTCTGTTCTTTACGCTATTTCAGCCTGTCTCCTGTGCCCGGTGATGCTGGGGTTGGTTGTCCTCTGCGCCTGGGCGATTGTGTATGCGGGCGGGTTTTTAGCGGAATGGATTGCGCGCTCCTCGCGGCGCAAACGGCTGGATATCGCCTCGGAAATGAATGAAATCCACCGTCAGCGCAAGGCGCCGGCCGCAGTGTTCGCCGCGCTATCGGATCCCGCGCGGCGTTACCTTGTTCGATTTGCCGCATTGACCGACGCGCGCGATCCTTTTTTCGCCGAGAAAGTGGAATCGTTGATTCAAACCACGGAGCATGATCTTGGCCGGCATGTGGATCGGCTACGGCTGGTGGTACGGGTCGGTCCCAGCCTCGGTCTGATGGGCACGCTTATCCCAATGGCCACCGGTCTGACGGCCTTGTCTCAGGGAAACCTGAGCGCGGTCAGTTCGAGCCTTGTCATCGCCTTCACCACTACTGTGGTCGGCCTGGCCGTGGGGGTCCTGGCCCAGGCGTTCGCCATCGCCAAGTCTCGATGGGTACAGGAGGACATCCGCGCGATTGAACTGGTGACCGAAGCGCTGATGCGGGAGCCGACGCCATGAGCTTTCTCAAGAAAAGGCGATGGGGCGCGGATTCCAATCCCGCGGCAATGGAAAATCCTTTGGAAATGGTGGCTAACCTGTTCGATATGGGCGTGGTGTTCATTGTGGCGCTTTTCCTGGCTCTGATGGCCGCGTACGGGGTGGCGGACCTCATGTCGGAAACCAGCGAGGTCAGCCTCGTGAAACGATCTTCGGACGGCCGCATGGAAATCATCACAAAAAAGGGGAAGGACATCAGTGTGAAGAAGATAACGGACCGCAAGATCGGCGGCGTCGAGGGGGTCAAACTGGGCGCCGCTTACCGGCTGAAAAACGGAAGAACGGTTTATGTTCCGGAATAACGCGCGAATCGCGCTGGCCGCTTTTTGCGCGGCAGCGTTGTCGGCGCGCGCGGTGGTGGCGGCGTCAGACACGTTTCGCCTGACATTGCTGATAGGCGAGGGCAACAGTCACGCCGTAAGCGGCGCCTTGGCTGACATTCGCGCGGAAGCTGCGGCGCTCGAAGCGCAATTCTTCACCGCCGAGGAATTGGCTCGCAACGCCATTCCCGACGACACGATGCGTCAGTCGTCCATTATCCTGGTGGACGTCATGTATGCCCCGCTGGCGCAGTACGCTTCGACGCGCGCCGCCTCCCGACGCGCCAAGGTCTATGCGCTGCGTCCCGACGGCAACGGCGGCGCCCAGAACCTCGCCAACATCGTGTTCGATGCGAAGATCGCGGCCTATTTCAATCCGCCCAGTCGGAGTAACATCGCGAATCTGCTGCGATTTGTCATGGCTCGCGACGGCGGGTTATCCGTGAAATACGGCGAGCCGGCCCGCTTGCCGGACAGCGGCTATTTCCATCCTCGGGCGCCCCGCGTCTTCGAGACGTATGACGAGTACCGGGACTGGTATCGGCAGGCGGGCCTGTTTCGCGCCAACGGCGTCTGGGTGGGGTTAGGCGATTTCCAATCGTACGCCGCGCCGGGTGAAGTTGACTCGGTCTGCGCCCGGTTGGTCGAAAACCTGGAAGCTCACGGCATGAACGTTCTGCCCGCCTATGTGAGTCCCAGTCCATCCGGTGTGGAACGGATGTTCCTCGATTCGCAAGGCCGCCGTCTCGTGGACATGATCGGCGGGTTCAGTTTCCGGTTCGGAGCGGGCGAACCGGGCGAGACGCCGGCACGGCTTCAAAAGGCGGACGTTCCCATCTTCAACCTCATTCGTCTATTTACCGGAACGACGCTGGAATGGAAGGCGTCGGCCGGCGGTTTGGGCCCGGCCGAGATCGGCTGGCAGCTCTGCGCGCCGGAATTGAACGGTCTGATCGAGCCGACCCTGCTCGGAGGAAAGATCGCGGTGGATGCCGCTTCAAGCGGCAAGACCTGTCATGTGAACCGGGCGATCGAAGAACATGTGCGGGCCTTGGCGCGGCGCTTGGAGGCGTGGCGCCGTCTCCAAACCACGCCGAACGGCAACAAGCGGATTGCGATCGTCTATTACAATCACTCGCAGGGTCGCCAGAACGTGGGCGCCAGTTACCTCAACGTGTTCCGAAGCCTCGAAACGATCCTGAGGCGCTTGTGCGCCGAGGGGTATTCCATCCGGGGCGCGCTGCCCGGGGAGGAGGAGATCAAGGACCTCGTGCTGAAATACGGCCGCAACATCGGCAGTTGGGCGCCGGGCGAGCTCGACGAACTGCGCCGCGCCGGCCGCACAGTCGAGATCCCCCTGGCCGACTATCGGGCATGGCACGATGGGCTGGCCCCGGAATACCGCAAGGCAGTGGAATCCCAATGGGGACGCCCTGAAGATTCGACGATCATGTCGCGCGACGGCAGGCTCATTCTGCCTTGCGTGAACTTGGGCAACATCGTTCTCCTGCCGCAACCAGTTCGGGGGTGGAGCGACAATCCCATGAAGACCTATCATGACCCAACCCTCTGGCCGCACCATCAATATGCCGCTTTCTATCTGTGGCTCCAGCATGGCTTCAAGGCTGACGCCGTCGTGCACTTGGGCACGCACGGCACGCACGAATGGTTGCCCGGAAAACAGGCCGGTCTCAGTCGAAGTTGCGCGCCGGAAGCCTTGATCCAGGACCTGCCCAATATCTATCCGTATATCGTGGACAACATCGGAGAGGGTATCCAGGCCAAACGGCGCGGGCGTGGTGTGGTTATTGATCACCTGACGCCGGTATTCACCAAGGCCGGCGCTTATCAGGAATACCGCGAATTGAGCGTATTGCTGGGCGAATACAACGACGCCCTGGCGCGCAGCCCCGAACTGGCAGAGCAAAAATTCGCGCGAATCAAGGTCACGGTTGAAACGCTGGGATTGGACAAGGACTTGGGCCTGTCGGTCGTGAACCAAAGCGCCACCGAAACCGTCGAGCATTATCTGTTGGAGCTTCAGGCCGCCTCAATGCCATACGGACTGCACACGTATGGCGTGTCGCCGACCAACAAAGCCCTGGAGGAATTCGCGGTACTGATAAAGGAGCGCAACGCGGAACGCGATCCGAACGCCTTTCGACGCGATCTGGGCCTTTGCGGCCCCAAAGAATTGGATAGCCTCGCGCGCTCTCTCGCCGGCCGATATGTCGTCTCCGGCGAGGGTAATGACCCCCTGCGCAATCCCGACGCGATTCCGACCGGCCGCAATTTCCACGGGTTCGATCCAGCCAAGATTCCATCGCGCGACGCCTATGCGCTGGGCGTCAAGACGGCCGACGAGATGATCGCCAAGCATCGGAAAGAAAAAGGCGGCTATCCCGATAAGATCGCATTGATTCTATGGTCAGTGGAGACGCAACGCAACGAGGGCGCGCAGGTAGCCACTGCCTTGCGTCTGCTCGGCATGAAGCCGGTCTGGGACAAGAACGGCAAGGTGACCGGGGTGGCGCCGGTTCCAGGCGCCGTGCTTGGCCGGCCGCGCATTGACATCCATGTGCAAGCTTCCGGTCTCTTCCGCGATTGTTTTCCCAGCCTCATCCAGATGCTCGACAAAGCGGTCCGCGAAGCGGCAGAACTCAAGGACGTCGAGAACTTCATTGCCCGACACAGCGACAAGATCAGGGCGGCCCTGCGCGAAGAAGGATTCGGCGAAGAGGAGGCCGGCGAGTTGTGCTACATCCGCGTTTTCAGCGAGGCGCCGGGCTCGTACAGCACGCGCGCGCAGGAACTGGTTCCCAACAGCGGCATTTGGGACAAGGACACGGACATCGCCGACCTGTTCATCCGTCATGCGTCCTGCGGTTATGGGGCCAAGACGTGGGGCAAACCCATGCAAGCCGCCTATAAGAAGAATCTGGAAGGCATCAAGGCGGCCATGCATACCCGGTCCAGCAATCTGTACATGACGATGGATAATGACGACGTGTTCGGCTATCTGGGCGGTCTTTCCATGGCCGTCCGCCGGGTCACCGGATCGGACCCCGACATCCTCATTGCCCGGCAGGAAAACACGTCCGCCCCAAGAATCGAAGACGTGGAGCGAACGCTGGGCGGGGAACTTCGCAGCCGCTATCTGAACCCCCGCTGGATCGAGGGCATGAAAAAAGAAAACTACGCCGGGGCTCGCGCCATGTCGCGGTTTCTTGAAAACATGTGGGGGTGGCAGGTCACGACGCCGAGCGTAGTGGACGCCGCCAAGTGGCAACAGACATTCGAGGTTTATGTCGAAGACAAGTATCGGCTCGAACTCAAGGCGTTCTTCGACCGCGAAAACCCATGGGCGCGTCAATCCATGACCGCCCGGATGCTGGAGGCCGTTCGCAAGGACTATTGGAAGGCGCCGGACGCCGTGAGACGGACCCTGGCAAAGGAATACGCGCTCAACGTCATCGAGAAAGGCGCGGCCTGCTGCGACCATACCTGCAACAATCCCGCCTTGAACCAGATGGTCGCCACCCTCATTTCGTTGCCAGGCATGCTGACGCCAGATCAGACGGCGCAATTTCGGGCCGTCCTGGCCAAGGTCAACGGCCAAACGTTGGAGCAAGCCGCTGAGGCGCGGGAAGGCCTGCGGAGACAATTGGACCAAGTAACGGAAACGATTCGCAAGAACCGACCACCTGACCCCAAGGCTGCGCGGGCCGAGAAAAAGATCGAAGGATTCGAGATGGAGGAACAACCCAAGCCGGAAGAGTCGCCGCGCTTCACGTCCTCGGGCGCCCCGTGGATCGTGACGGCGTCTGTCTTGACCGTTCTGGCACTGGCACTCCTGGGCTGGTGGCGGAAAAGATAGACTGGCGGTCAGCGGGCTCCAATAAGCGTGTCAAGCCCCGAAAGCGCCGACGGGGTTGTCGCGAGGCGGGGCGGCGTCATTCAGGCTTGAGGAAACGGACACCTGCGGCGGCAAGGCCGGCCAGCGCCGGCATCGCGCAGGTCGCCACGCCGATCGTCTGGTTGGTGGGCCAGTCGTGCCGGAATGAGGCGGCCAAACCGCCGAGCGTGGCCGCCACGGCGAGTCCGGCCGCCAGGGCCAGAACGCGGCCCAGCCGCCTGGACAGCAACAGCGCGGCGGCGGACGGGGCCACAAGGTAGCAGAAGACCAACAGCGCGCCCGCCACCTTGGACGCCACGGCCACGACCAGCCCCAGGACCACGAAGAACAGGAGTTCCCACCGGCAGGGGCGCGCGCCCAGCACGGTCGAAGCCTCGCGGTCCAGGAACGCGTAGAGCGTCGGCCGGATCATGAGGATCAGGTAAGCGCAGGCGGGAAGGAGCACGGCGGCGAGGACACGCAGATCGGCCGCAGAGGCGAGAATCAGGTCACCATAGAGCAGCGACTTGACCTCCCGCAGCCCGAAGCCGCTGCGGGAGACGAGCAGAACGCTCAGGCTCGATGCGGCCACGAACAGCGCCCCCATTACCGCGTCGCGTGGAATCCGGCGCTCCTCGAACGGCGCCGCCAGCAACGCGACGGTCAGCAGGGTGAACAGGACGGCCCCCAGCAGCGGCGAGAGCGCGGCGAGCATGGCAGCGGCGATGCCGCAGGCCGCCATCTCCGCGAGCGTAATGCCGATGAACACCACCCGCTTGAGGATCACGAACACGCCGAACATCGCGCACACGGCGGCGATCAGCAGCCCCGCCGCGATGGCCCATGGGAACGAGAGAAACAGGCTCCACGTGGCGCCGTTCATCGCGCGCTCCTCCCCAGGGACGGAGCGACCTCCGCCGCGGCTCCAGCCACGCCCCGTTCCAGGGGCGTGGCGCCGGTGGAGGAGGTCCCCGCCAGCAACTCCCGGGCATGCGCAATGTCCGCGACTCGGGCCCGGCCGTGATGCACGACGCAGACGGATGCCGTCAGCAAGGCGGCCTGCTCGATGCCGTGATGCGCCAGCAGCACGGTCCGACCGTCGTCCCGACACAGAGCCTCCAGGTGCGCGAGCATGTCCTTTTCCGATCGCTCGTCCAGCTCGGAGGTCGGCTCGTCCATGACGAACACGTCGGCGCCGCTGACCAAGGCGCGCCCGAGCAGGGCCTTCTGCTTCATGCCCCCGGAAAGCTCGCCGAAGGTCTTGCGCTGGTGTTCCGCGAGACCGAGGCGGGCCAGAACCCGGTCCACCCGTTCCGACTGTTCCCGGTTCGGCCGCCGCCACCAGCCGAGTTCCGGGTAGATCCCCATATCCACGATCTGGCGGGTGGTGACCGGGTACAGCGGGTCAATCGCCTTGTGCTGGGGCACGTAGCCAGCGGGGTTCGCGGCAAACGGTGTGAGGATGCGGCCACGCGCGGGCTTCACCAAGCCCAGTATCGCCCGCAGAAGCGTGGTCTTACCGGCGCCGTTCGGCCCGACGAACGGCAGAAGGACGCCCCGCGGGATTTCCAGGCACACGTCATGCAGGACCTCCTGCCGTCCGTAGGCGACATGAACATGCTCGCAAACGATCAGCGGCGGCGATGACGTGGAGGACATGCGTCTGCTCCTAGGGCTGGGCCCCGGACACCAGCCGGACGATCAGGTCCATCAGCGCCAGATAGTCCGTCGCCTCGGGCTGGCCGCCAACGGAACTGGCGACCACCACGACCCTGGCGCCGATCTTGCCGGCGACCCGCGCCGCCGCCTTGGTGCTGTAGAACGGTTCCTGGAGGATGAGCTTCACCCCCTCCGCCCGGGCGTTCTCTGACACTTCGGCCAGGTGCGTCGCCGTGGGCGGAATCCCGGGTTTGGGCTCCAGCTCGTCGACGACCGCCAATCCGAACCGGTGAGCGAAGTAAACCCAGCTCTGGTGGTAGGTCAGTATCTTGCCGCCACGCAGCGGCAGCATGGCGGCGACCCATCCGCCCTCCTTGCTGCGGTTCGCTTCCTCCTTTAGAAACGCGGCCAGGGTTCCGCTCTCCATCTTCGCCCATAGCGCGTCGCCGCCGAGCGCCTTGACGAGAACCGGCCCGAACATCCGCTCATCCAGCGCCCGCTGGAAGGACGCGGCGTTCCGACGCCAGTCCGCCGCATGAGCGGGCGCGATTTCCGCCAGCCGTTCGGCGATCGCGCCCGCGATGCGCCGGCCGTTCAGCGGGTCCAGCCAGTAGTGGGGATTGCCCAACGGATGCACGTCACCCATGGCGCGGGTGATCGTCGTGACGGGAACCTCCAGGACGCTGGCGCATTCGGAAGCGTCCAAATGACCCTTGGCGCCAACGCTGATTCGGCCGTTGCGCGATCCCTCCAGGATCGGCGGCTCCCACCCGATCTCGAGATCCAGGCCGACGCGGATCCAGAGGTCCGCGTCGCGCGCTTGGAGAATGCAACTCGGCCGGGCTTGCAGGAAATGCGGGTCTTCCTTGCCATCGCAAAGACCGGCGACGTCGGCCAGGTCGCCGGCCACGGCCTTCGCGATGGCGGCCAGGTCGGAGGTCGTTGTGACGATGCGCAACTTGTCCGCGGACTGGGCGGCCTGCCACGCGGTCGTGAGCAACGCGACAAAAAGAACGATGATGCGTTTCATGAGATGAACTCCCTTCTTTCCCTTTCGATCAGAACTTGTGGGCGCCGTGCGCGCCGATCGATACCGTCCACTGGAGATACACTTCGGCCACGTCTTCCTGCCCTTCGGCCGTCTCGTACGAGCCCTGGTTCACCTGTAGGCGCAGCCGGGAGAACTCCGACGGCGTGAAGTCCAGCATCGCACCCCAACGGGAGCTGCTGCCGTGGCCCTCGGACATGCCGTCCGGCAGCCTCGACCGGTTGATCAACCCGACCTGTTCCCGCCGCAGGCCCGTGCGCCAGCGCGGAAGGAGCCCGTAGACGGCCTGGACGTAGTAGCCGTCCTGATCGTCCACCTTGCTATTGCCGACCGGTTGCGGAGCCAGGTCGTGCCCCACGAGTTCAAGGTCCTTCCGGCGGCTGAAATACCCGCCTTGCGCGACGACGTCCCCTTCCCCGTACGCCAGCGGGGCGTTGTGCTTGTAGACGAAATCGCCGCCCCAGAATGAGTTGTCGCCGTCCAGCCAGTGGTCCTCCGTTCCGTCGCCGTTGCCGTCATGGGCCTCCTGGTGCTTGCCGATGGCGCCGAATATCCCCGCCTGGAAGGCGTGGTATCCCGGCAGGTCCGGGCTGGCCTTTAGCCAGGCCACTCCGAGCCGCGGCCCGTCATGGGAAGGCAGCGGGTCCTCACCGCTGTAGGCGAACATCGTCTCGTTTTCGCCCTGGAAGGCCTCCGCGCCGACTAGCAGGTAGAAGGGCGTCGGGGCCAGCCACGACAATTGGAGGCCTTTGTCATTCAACCCGTGATCGCCAAGACAGAGTTTGTGGATCAGCGGCTGATCGGTGAAGTCCCACTGGTGCGAATGCTGGGCGTTGATATAGCCGAAATCGCTGAAGAACTTGCCGCCTCTCAGCTTGAGCCCATAGGGCAGAGCAGTCGTTTCCATCTCGGCCGTCTCCATTTCGGCCCCATCGAGACTAATCGCCGCAATGGCCGAGCCCTTGAAATACGGGTCCACGTTGGCGGACACCTGCAGTTCCAAGTGCCGCAGATTCAGCCCCGCTTCCGGGCCATGGTGGTGTCCTTCTTCGCCGCTGTGCGCATGGCCGAAGCCGGACATCTCCTCGGCCAAGTGGCTGATTCCCTCTTCGGAATCGTCGGCGTGGTAGCACATATCCACGATCACGGATATATCGGGGTTAAAGGATTGTGCGCCACGCGCGAGCGTCGAGCCGCTGGACGGCGTTTGATTCTGTTGCGCGATGGCGCTTGGCGCTCCCCAGAGGGCCAAACCCAGCAGGGGAATTAGAATGCCGATCTTGCGAAACTCCATGAGAAATCCTCCTGTCTTTTGCTGAATGGTCGAAAGCAGGCGAGAACGCCTACGGACTATCCATAACTAACGGAATGTCGCTAGCAGACAGGAGGAGCGCGTGCCTGAGTGGCGTCGCCCAGAGAGCGGGTGGGAACCGTCGAGACCAGAATATGTGTCTTCCCAGCGGGAACCAACTCCGCGATAGGGGCAACAGCCGATGACGAAGTGATGGTCGGCGTGTTGGCGAATTGGCAAATGGGACAGTGGGTGGCATCGCGCGAGTCTCCGCCATCGGCGCAGTGTGCCCCGCGGAACGTCGGAAAGATCAAGACTCCCACGACGAAAAGCAGAGCCAATAACGTTGCTGCGGCACGTTTCATGGCAACGAAATGTGCCGCACGGTTTCACCGATGGCCGGGGATGTCAAGGCCAAAACTACACCCAAAACACCAAAAACATCAAAACACTACCCCTGCCTTATACCTGAATCCGTGATGGGATTTCCAGTCACCCAGTTTCTGTCCGATCTACCCGT
>JASEHE010000078.1 GCA_030018915.1 Verrucomicrobiota bacterium | reverse complement strand
CGAATGCGAATTTGCTCAAGGGGATGCCATAGGCGCAAAAACCGGCCAGAACAGCTTCTACGTGCGCCACCCTCCGCACGCTATCCCGCCAGCTTTAGGAACTACTGCTTCCCTCCCTCCCTCCCGCACGGACGGGCAGTAGACGGCGAGCGTGAGCAGCGCGAGCAGGAGCGCGGCGATCAGCCGCAGGCTGACCATGGCGGTGGATCCGGTGCGTACCGACATGCCGGCATGATAGAGCAGCAGGGCGCGAAAATGAAGAAAGAAGAATGGAGAACAGGCGCCGTGTTCATTCGCGTGATGGGCGGGCGCCCCGAGGGCGAATTGCGCCGGCTGCCTCCGCAGTTTTTCCTTCCATCTGGCAGGGGCCGCGGATAAGGTAACTGGGATCGTCGGGAGGCTGTGAAATGAGCGCCGGCAAGTTCTACGTCACAACGCCGATCTACTACGTCAACGATCAGCCGCACATCGGCCACGCGTACACAACGATCCTGGCCGACGTGCTCGCGCGCTATCACCGGCTGAGCGGCGCACCGACGTTCTTCCTGACGGGCGCCGACGAGCATGGCCAGAAGGTGGCCCGCGCCGCCGAGCGGGCCGGCATGACGCCGCAGGAGCAGGCGGACACCACGGTGGTCCGCTTCCAGGCGCTCTGGAAGCGGCTGGGGATCACGAACGACGATTTCATCCGCACCACGGAGCCGCGCCACACGCGGGTCGTTCAGGCGATTCTGAAGGACCTCCACGAACGGGACGATATCTACCGGGCGGAGTACGACGGCTGGTACTGCGTGCCCTGCGAGCGGTTCTACACCGAGAAGGACCTCGTGGACGGGAAGTGCCCGGAGGCGGGCTGCGGCCGACCCGTTGAGCGCATCACGGAAAGCAACTACTTCTTCCGGATGAGCAAGTACCAGGGCTGGCTCGTCGACTACATCCGGCAGCACCCGGCGTTTATCCGGCCGGACTTCCGCCGCAACGAGACGCTGGGCTTCCTCCGCAAGCCGCTCAATGATCTGTGCGTATCGCGCCCGAAGAAACGGCTGAGCTGGGGCATCGAGCTGCCGTTCGACCGGGACTTCGTCACGTACGTCTGGTTCGATGCGCTGGTGAACTACATCACCGGCGTGGGCTACGGCTCGGACGACGCGCTGTTCCGGCGCTGGTGGCCGGCGTCCTGCCAGTTGATCGGCAAGGACATCCTGACCACCCACACCGTCTATTGGCCCACGATGCTCAAGGCCGTGAACGCGCCGATACCCGAAACGATATTCGCGCACGGCTGGTGGCTGGTCGGCCGCGACAAGATGAGCAAGACGGAGGGCAACGTCGTTGATCCGATGGCGTTCGCGGACCGCTACGGGGTTGACCCGTTCCGGTACTTCCTGATGGCTGAGATGCCGCTCGGGCAGGATGCGAGCTTCACGGAGGAGGCGTTCGTCCGACGCTACAACACGGACCTCGCCAACGATCTCGGGAACATGCTGAGCCGCGTGCTCAAGCTGGTCCACAGCCACGCGGGGGGCTGCGTCCCGGCGCCGGGCGCGGAAGGCGCCGAGGAAGCCCACCTGCGGGAGGCGACGCTTCAGGCCGCTCGGGCCATGCGGACGAGCGTGGAGGCAATGGAACTCGATCGCGGGCTGGCCAGCCTGGCCGCCGCGCTGCGTGAGACAAACCGCTACTTCGAGAAGCGCCGGCCGTGGGCCTCGGCGAAGGCAGGCGACGCGACGGCGCTGGGCACGACGCTCTACCACGCGCTCGAAGCGCTTCGCGTCGTCGGCGGCATGCTCTACCCGGTGATGCCGGAAAAAATGGCGGAGCTTCGCGCCGCGCTCGGATTGCCCGGCCAGACGTCCGACTTCGACGACTTGACCCGATGGGGAGTTCTGGCCGCCGGCCGGCGTGTGGGAGAGCCGCGCAGTCTCTTCCCGCGGATCGAACCGGATTCACGAGACCCAAAACTCGCGACAGCCGTAAAGAAGGATGCCATGACCCCAACGCCACAGACAAGCCCGACATCCCCAACAGGCCCATCGGCCTCGACCGCCCCAACGAGCGGCGCCGCGCCGGTGGGCGTCACCGCGATTGCGTTCGACGAGTTCCAGAAGGTCCAGTTGCGGACCGCGAAGATTCTGGAAGCCTATAAGGTCGAGGGCGCGGACAAGCTCCTGCGGATAGTCGTCGAGGTCGGAGAGGAGAAGCGACAAATCGTGGCCGGCATCGCCAAGCACTACGCGCCGGAACAGATCGTGGGAAAGACCATCGTGCTGGTCTACAACCTGGCGCCGGCGAAGATTCGGAGCGTCGAGAGCAACGGCATGCTGCTCGCTGCCACGCGCGGCGAGCAAATGCGGCTCGTGACGCTGGATGGCGACCTGCCGAGCGGCGCCATGGTAAAGTAGAGCCTGTCTCATTACCCTTGCATTTGCCGATTCGGTCATGTCGGCGTTACGCGAGGCGGTGAGTAACTCCCGCGCCAGATTCGACGCGGGCGCCAATCCTTCCAAATTCCCCAGGGAATGCTGGGACATTCCGGATCGAGTCACACTGGACGAGAATTTTTTTAAAAAAAGACTTGACTGCCGTGCAGCGTTGTGGTGGACTATGGGGCACTGAGGCGTATTGTGGATTCAGATGGCTCCATGATGCAAAGCACCATAACGATCACAGGCGAAGAAGCCTTCGTCAATACCTACCGGCATGGCTTGGACTCCAAACGTCGAATCACGATCCCTTCAGAGTGGCGCGCGCAAATGGGGTCCGAGAACAGCTTGTATGTGCTGCCGGATGTGTCCCGCAAGTGTCTGTTCATGGTCACGCCTTTGATGATGAAGTTAAGACTCGAGCGCATTCGAAGTCAACCCATGAGCGACAGCAAGACGCGCGACTTCTATCGAGCGCTGGGCGCCAGGTCAGAGCGCGTCTCTTGGGATACGCAGGGACGCTTCCGGATCAAAGACGACTTGCTGGGTCACGCGCAGATCAGGAACGACGTCGTCATGCTGGGGACGATCGATAGGATCGAAATCTGGGATCCGGCTTCGCTGGAGCAGATGGGCCTCGTGGCCGAGAAGCAGTTTGAAGAGGCGGCCAAGCATGTGGGGTTCTGATGCGGCAACCGAAACGTGGATCGGTCGGGCTCATGAGACACCAGCCGGTTCTGCTCGACGAGGCGCTGGACCTTCTGAACGTGAAGCCTGGAGGAACGTACATTGACGGAACCGTGGGCAGCGGGGGACATGCCGCAGCCATTCTGGATCGGGCAGGCCCAGGAGGCTTTGTTCTCGGAATTGACCGGGATCAAGACGCCCTGAAGCGGGCGGAGCAGACGCTTGCCGGGCGGTTTGGACGCGGAACGCGCAACTACGATCTCGCGCGCGGGAACTACTCAGAGATGACTCGGCTGGCCCGCGAGCGCGGGCTGAATCGAGTGGACGGGGTTCTGCTGGATTTGGGCGTCTCGTCCGAGCAGTTGGACGGCGCGGAAAGAGGATTCAGCTTCGACAAGGACGGCCCTCTGGACATGAGAATGGACCGGGCCGAACCGCTCACGGCGGCCGATTTGGCGCGGGACCTTTCGGAGGAGGAGCTGGCGCGATTGATTCGCGAACTCGGAGAGGATCGGCGGGCCCGAGCGATTGCCCGGGCGATCGTGAAGGAACGGGCGCAGGCGCCGATCCGGACAACGGCGAAACTGGCGGGGCTTGTCGAACGGGCGATAGGCGGGCGGCGTGGCCGGATTCATCCGGCCACGCGGACGTTCCAGGCCCTGCGGATGCGCGTGAATCGTGAACTCGAGTGCCTGCGGCATGGCTTGGACGCGGCCCTGGCGACGCTGGCGCCGGGCGGACGGCTGGCCGTGATCGCGTTCCACAGCCTGGAGGATCGGACGGTAAAGCGGTTCATGGCCGACCACGCCGGGCGGTGGGAATCGCTCCCTGCGGGGGGGCGTGCCTGGCGTGGATCGGCGCCGGCCGCGCGGCTCGTGACGCGTAAACCTGTGACGCCGTCGGCCGGCGAAATCGAGCGAAATCCAAGGGCCCGATCCGCCAAGCTCCGGGTAGCGGAGCGCACGTGTGGCAACTGCGGGCGGGACACCCCACCGACACGAGGACACATGACATGATGTTACGAAGGAACAGGAAGAAGATGACCATGGACGGGTTCATTTTCCCCGTGCCGTTCGCCGGCCTGCTGGCGGTGATTGCCGCCATGGCGCTGTGGTATCTCTGGCTGGGATGTCGGTGCGAAGCGTTGGGCAAGGAGTTGAAACGCCTGGAGGACGAAAAGGCTGAACTGACCAAGCGTTGTCTCAACGAGGAATACAAGTGGGCGCGGATGAAGTCGCCGGAGAGCATTGACCGGGCGCTGGCCAGGCACGGTATTGTCATGATTTGGCCGCGTTCCGAACAGATCGTTCGCTTGACGAAAGCCGACCTGGAGTTTTGGGGACCGGAGGGAATCGCCAAGCATTCCCGGGCGCCACGCCGGTCGGCGGAGCTTGCCATGCATGACTGAACGAAGCATCAGACGCAGAATCCTCATCGGCGGGGTGATTTTGATCCTGATCCTGATCAGGGTGGGGCTGCGTCTGGCCACGCTGCATCTCGGCCGCGAGACGGACACGAGCCCGGCCAAGTACGATTCCCGGGCGATTCTGCTGGCGGGCCGGGGAACCATTCTTGACTGCCGCGGGACGGACAACGCCCTGGCGCTGAACCTCGTGGTCAAGGACATCTGCGCGGACCCGCGGAAGATCGTGAACAGCAATCTCGTGGCGCACGCGGCCGCAGTTCTGTCCGAATATCTGAATGTGCCCGCCGACGAGCTGGCGGACCGAATCAACCGTCCGGAGCGACGGTTCGCGTACCTGAAACGCTACGTTCCCGAAGAGGAGGCCGTTCCGGTCCTGAAGTTCGGGATTCCGGGCCTCTTCTTGAACGACACAATCGTTCGGCATTATCCCCATCGGGCGTTCATGTGCCACGTGCTCGGTTTCGTGAACTACGAGGGCGCCGGCAGTTCCGGCGTGGAGCAGACCATGGACGTCTATCTCAGGGGCTCGCCGGGCTACATCGAAGGCTGCGTGAATGCCAGGCGCGAGGAACTCTACTGGCGGCGAAACCGCCGTATCCCGGCGTTGGCGGGCGCCAACGTCACGCTCACGCTCGACCAGAACGTCCAGTACATGGCCGAGAAAGCGCTGGACGAGGTCATGGCCGCGCAGCAATGCGCGGGCGCCTGGTGCATTGTCGAGCGCGTCAAGACCGGCGAGATTCTCGCCCTGGCCTGCCGCCCTGCGTTCAACCCGAACGAATTCCGCACATCCGAAGAGAACAGCCGCCTGAACCGCGCCATCGGCTTCACCTACGAGCCGGGCTCGACGTTCAAAGTCGTCGCGATCGCCGCGGCCCTCAACGAAGGCGCGGTCCGGCCCGACACCGAGTTCGACTGCGAGAACGGCGCCTGGAAATACGCGGGGAAGATTCTTCACGACGTGCGCGAATACGGCATCCTTTCCGTGGCGGACATCGTCAAGAAGTCCAGCAACATCGGGGCCGCCAAAGTGGCGCTGATCCTGGGCGAGAAGCGATACTACGACTATTTGAAGCGATTCGGGCTGGGCGCCCGCGCCGGAATTGATCTCCCGGGCGAGGAAACCGGCATTCTGAATCCCGTCGAGAAATGGGCTCGGATCGATATTACCCGCATCGCCATGGGCCAAAGCGTGGCCGTGACGGCCCTGCAGATGGTCACGATCTTTGCGGCGTTCGGAAACGAGGGATTCCTGATGCGTCCCTACCTCGTCAAGAGCGTGAATCGGGTGACCGGCGAGACGCTCTACCAGGCCCAGCCGGAGGTCATCGGCCGACCCATCGCGCAGCGGACGGCCCGCGCGATGCGGGAGCTGCTGCGGCGCGTGACCGAGGAGGGCGGCACGGGCACGAAGGCTTGCGTGGAAGGCTACGACGTGGCCGGAAAAACCGGCACGGCGCAGAAAGCGCTGCCGGGCGGCGGATTCTCGGCCACGGATGTCGTGTCCTCGTTCGTCGGACTCCTTCCCGCCGACGACCCCGAAATCGTCATCGCCGTGGTGGTGGACTCGCCGCGGAAGGCTCACTACGGGGGCATCGTGGCGGCGCCGGTGTTCGGTTCGATCGCCGCGCAGGCTGTCCGCTACCTGGAGATTCCGCCCACACGAATCGAAATGGCCAGCCGCTAACCCGGATATTTCACGCGGGAGCGTGAAACATGCGGGCTGATGACGGCCGGCCGCGCGGAGTCCGGACATCATGGCCAGATTGGATGCGCTCATCAGTCAAATCGAGGCCGTCCGGGTGATCGGTCCGGCGGAGCGGGACGTTTCCGGCATAGCGTGCGACTCGCGACAGGTCCGGCCGGGCTTCCTGTTCGTGGCCGTTGCGGGGACGCGGCAGGACGGCCGGTCGTTCGTTGAGGACGCGATCGGGCGCGGCGCCGTGGCGGTCGTGTCGGAATGCCCGGCGGGCGCCCGCAACGGGGGCCACGTTCCTTCCTCGCCGAACGGAAGCGTCGAAGTGTCGTCGGCGCAAGGCTGGCGGGGCCGCCGGAACGACGTCTGCCTGATCAAGGTCCGGGACGCCCACCTGGCCCTGGGCATCCTGGCGGCCGCCTTCCACAACCGGCCGTCCGATCGGCTTGAAGCCATCGGGGTGACCGGCACCAACGGCAAGACCACGATCGCGTACCTGGCGCGGGACATTCTGCGGGCCGACGGACGGAAGCCCGCGATGCTGAGCACCGTCGAGTACCAGATCGGCGCCAGGCAGATTCCGGCCTCCCGGACGACTCCGGACGCCCCGACGCTTCAGGCGATGCTGGCCGAGATGGTCGCCATCGGTTGCCGGAGCGTGGTCATGGAGGTGTCGTCTCACGCCCTGGATCAGAAGCGGACCGACGGCGTGGACTACGACGTGGCCGTGTTTACCAATCTGACGCGCGACCACCTGGACTATCACCGGACGGTGGAGAACTACTTCGAGGCCAAGGCGCGGCTGTTTCGCGGGCTGGGCAGCCGAAAGACGAACGCGGCGGCGGTCGTCAACCTTGACGACCCGCGCGGGTCCGAGATTCTGGGGCTCGTGCCGCCGGGCTGCCGCAGGCTGACCTACGGGCTGGAGAAGCCGGCCGACGTTCGCGCGGACAACCTCGCGCTCACTTACGAGGGGAGCCGGTTCCTGGCGAGCACTCCCTGGGGCGCAGCCGAGATGCGGGTGCCGCTGATCGGCCGCCACAACGCGAGCAACGCCCTGGCCGTCGTGGCGGTGTGCGGCGCGCTCGGCGTGGGCCTCGATCGCATCGCCCGGACGCTCGCCGATCCGACCCGGCCGCCCGGCCGCCTCGATGAGGTCCGCGCGACCCGCGGCTTTCAGGTGTTCATTGACTACGCTCACACCGACGACGCGCTGCGACGCGCGCTGGAGGCGCTCCGGGAGATCGCGCGCGGCCGCCTGATCGCCGTGTTCGGCTGCGGAGGCGATCGCGACAAGACCAAGCGGCCGCTCATGGGCGCCGTCGCCGCGCGGTTGGCGGACCACACTGTGCTGACGTCCGACAACCCGCGGACCGAAGACCCTCTGGCCATCATCGCTCAGATTCGGGAGGGCTTCGGATCGGCGACGAACGTCGAGGTCGAGGCGGACCGGGCCCAGGCGATCCGGCGGGCCGTGGCGATGGCGGGGCATGGCGACATCGTTCTCATCGCGGGCAAGGGGCACGAAACGTTTCAGGAATTCGGGAACCGGACAATTCCATTCGAGGACCGCGCCGTGGCGCGGTCGTGCCTCTGATGCCGACGTTTTCAACGACTGACCTGGCGGCGTGGACCTGCGGAACATGGACGCGCGAGGCGGCATGCGCGCTAGAGGGCGTATGCAACGACACGCGCGCGCTGGCGCCGGGCGCGTTGTACGTGGCGATCCATGGGCCGAATTTCGACGGGCACGACTTCGTGACCGAAGCATTTCGGCGCGGCGCCCGCGGCGCCGTGGTGAGCCGGGCATGGCCCGGGTCGGCAAGCGCCGGCGCTCAACCCCTGCTGGCGGTCGAGGATACGCGGCAGGCCCTGCGCGACATGGCGCGCGGCCACGCGGAGCGGGTCGGCGCCGAGATCGTCGTCGTGACCGGGAGCGCGGGCAAGACCTCGGTGAAGGACCTGGCGGCCGGCATGCTGGCGGCGGCGGCGCCCACGGCGCGGACGCCGGGCAACTGGAACAACGACGTTGGGCTGCCGTTGAGCCTGCTGAATATGGAGCCGGGCGCGCGGATCGGCGTGTTCGAGTTGGGCGTGAGCCATCCGGGCGAGATGGCCGCGCTGTGCGAGATGCTGCGGCCGGCGTGGGCGGTGATCACGAACATCGGCCCCGTTCATATCGAGTTTTTCGGCTCGCTAGACGCGATCGCGCGGGAGAAAGCTTGCGCGCTGAAGCGACTGCCGCCGCGCGGCGCGGCCGTGCTGAATCGCGACGGCAACTGCTACGAGCTGCTCCGGTCGCTCTCGCCGGCGCGGGTGCTGAGCGTGTCCATGAAGGGCGAGGCGGATTACCGCTGCCTCCAGCGGAACGCGGCCATGAACGAGGCCGTTGTTCGCGAGACCGCGAGCGGGGAAACGTTCCGCTTCCGGTTGGCCGTGCCGGGCGAGCACAACGTGATGAACGCGATGATGGCAATAGCCGTGGCGCGCGGACACGGCGCGAGCTGGGACGGCATTCGGGCGGCCATCGAGGCCTTCTCGCCCATGCCCATGCGCTGGGAAACCGCGACGATCGGCGGGGTGACGGTGATCAACGACGCGTACAACGCCAACCCGATGAGCATGCGCATGGCGCTTCGCGCGCTGGCGGAGACCGAGCCGTCCCGCCGACGATGGCTGGTACTTGGCGGAATGCTCGAGCTCGGGGCGATCGAGCGGAAGGAGCACTTCAGCCTCGGCCAGTTCGCGGGGGCGGGAACGTGGGCCGGCCTGATCGCCGTGGGCCGGCTGGGCGGCCTGATCGCGGACGGCGCGGCGGCCGCAGGGTTCCGGAAAGACAGAATCTTCCGCTGCGACGGCGTAGCGGGCGCTGCGGAAACGATCCGGGCCCACGCGCGGGATGGCGACGTCGCGCTGCTGAAGGCCTCGCGCGGCATTCGTTTGGAGAACGTGGTTAAGCGATGGAAAAACGGGGCGGGCTAACCGGAAAGAGGCAGACCATGTCGAAAGAGACCGGGCCGAACGATGTTGCGGCCGCCTGGGCCGACGCGAAGCATGCGGCTTTGCTCACGGCGGAAGCGAAGTGGCCGGAATCGGGTGTTGCTCCGAATGGCGACGCGCCGAACGATGACGTGTGGCGCGGCGCCGACCTCGCGCTTCCGAACGGGGATTCGCCCGCCTGGATGCTATGGGGGGACGATGAAGAAACGTAGGGTAGGACCTGAATTTTGCGCGCTTTGCGCGCAAAATTCACCCGGAGGGCCGTGATGCGCCCGTTCTGACGGGCGCAAACGTGGTCAAC
>JASEHE010000077.1 GCA_030018915.1 Verrucomicrobiota bacterium | reverse complement strand
GGACAGGCAACATCAACGCCGACCTGCGGTTTACGTTGGGCTATCGGCTGAAGGCGGGTTCTCCGTGCATTGACGCGGGCCAGGCGGCCGGCGCGCCCGTCTCCGACTTCCGGGGCGAAGCAAGAGAAGGCAATCCCGCTATACCAACGTTTCGGCGCCGAAATGAAACTTCACCTCGACAGTATTGAAAACTTCAGACGTCCCAGTCGAAAGCCATGGCTCGTGCTGGCCGTGCTGTTGATTGCCGGCGCGGTGGTGGCGCTGCGCCACTTGACCCGTTGGGGGTGGCCGGCGTTCGGGTCGGGGGGGCAGGGGACCAATACAACGGCCTCCGCCGCCGGGCAGGGCGAAAGGCCCGCGGTGTCGGAGCAGCCCCTGAGACTGGAGAAAGCCTCGAACAGCGGGAGGCCCCAGGTCCCGCCGCCGCCAGTGCCGCCGGTGACGCCGACGGGGGCCGATTCCAGGCTGGCATTGGACGACGCCCGAGCGCTCCAGAACCGTGACGACCTGCTCCAGGCGAGGGAAAAGTATCTCTGGATATTGGCGAACACGCGGGATGCCGCCGTTCGGACAGCGGCGGAGGGCCACCTCGGCCAGGTCAACGTGGAACTCGTCTTTTCCTCGCGCGCCATGCCCGAGAAGACCGAATACGTGGTCAAGAAGGGGGACTACCTGCAGAAGATCGCCCAGGAGCATGGGACGACTGTGGAATTGATCGAGCGGGCCAACGGGATTCGGAAAGGCGGAATCATCAAGGCCGGCGACCTGCTGAAGGTGCTGTCGGGCAAGTTTTCCGTTACGGTGAGCAGGGGGCGCAACGACTTGGTGCTCCGCCTGAACGACCGGTTTTTCAGGCGATATCGCGTCGGCACGGGCAAAGAGGACAAGACGCCGCTCGGGACGTTCACGATTGCCGGCAAGGATGTCGAGCCGGTTTGGTGGCCGCATGGGCGTGAGATTCCCTACGGCCATCCGGACAACATCCTTGGCACGCGGTGGATGGCGCTGGATGCGACCGGCGAGACCCCGAAGGTCAAGGGCTACGGCATCCACGGGACCTGGGACGACGCCGGCATCGGCAAGTCCGTCAGCGCCGGCTGCATTCGCATGGCAAACCGGGACGTGGAAGATCTGTTCGCGATGGTGACGATCGGAACGCCGGTGACCATTACGGAATAGCCCGGACGCGGAACAGCGAGTTCAGAGTTAGGTTTCAGGGTTCGGGAAAAAGAATATGCGTGGAGAAGCAGTTGCCGGAAATGGGCCTGCCGGCGGGCAGGTGTGCGAAAGGATGCCGTGGACTACGATGCCTGTCTTGGCGGCTTTTCCCTGAACCCTGCTTGCCCGCTGGAGCTTCTGAGCGAAGCCGGGAACCCTGAACCCTGACGTTTCGATGCACGAGTACCGCACACACACCTGTGGGGAACTGAGAAGCGGGCACGCCGGCGCGCCCGCGCGCCTCTCCGGATGGGTGTTTCGCAAGCGCGATCACGGCAGCCTGCTCTTCGTGGACCTTCGCGATCACTACGGCGTCACGCAGGTGGTGATCCGACCGGACCGTTCGTTCTTCGAGTTCTGCCGGCAGATGAAGATCGAGTCCGTAGTGACCGTGACTGGGCAGGTGGAGCGGCGGTCGCCTGAGACCGCGAACCCGAATCTGCCGACCGGTGAGGTCGAGTTGGTGGCGGACGATTGGGTGGAGCATGGCCCGGCGGAGGCGCTGCCCCTGCAGGTGTCGGCCGAGGAGGACGGGCCGGAGGATCTCCGGCTGAAACACCGTTTTCTCGACCTCCGACGCGATCGCATCCACGGCAACATCATGCTGCGAGCCCGGGTCGTCGCCGACATCCGCCGGCGGATGCAGGCGCGCGGGTTCACCGAGTTCCAGACCCCGATTCTCACGAGCAGCTCTCCGGAAGGCGCGCGGGACTACCTCGTGCCCAGCCGCGCGCATCCCGGCAAGTTCTACGCGTTGCCGCAGGCGCCGCAGATTTTCAAGCAGTTGTTGATGGTGTCCGGATTTGACCGCTATTTCCAGATCGCGCCGTGTTTCCGCGACGAAGACGCCAGGGCCGACCGGTCGCCGGGCGAATTCTACCAGTTGGACATCGAGATGTCGTTCGTCACTCAGGACGACGTGTTTGCGGTGGTCGAGGACGTTATCGCGGGCGTCTTCGAAGAGTTCTCCGGCCGGCCGATCGAGCGGCCATTCCGCCGGATTTCCTGCCGGGATGCCGCAGTGAAGTACGGCACGGATAAGCCTGACCTTCGAATTCCCCTGGAGATTCTGGACGTCAGCGCGGCGTTCCGGGAATCCGGCTTCCAGACATTCCGAAAAGTCGTGGCGTCTGGCGGCGTGGTTCGCGCCCTGCCGGCGCGCCGAATCGCGGACAAGCCGAGAAGCTTCTTTGACCGGCTGGTGGACTACGCCAAGGAAATCGGTTCCAAGGGGCTGGCGTACCTGGTCTGGGAGGGCGGGGCGGTCAAGGGGCCGATCGCAAAGTTCATCGCGCCGCCGGAATTGACCGCGCTCGCGGCAATGTGCAACGCGCGTGACGGTGACGTGGTGTTCTTTGTCGGAGACCGGGAGAAAGAAGCGGCGCGGATTGCCGGCGAGCTCCGCCTCAAGCTGGGCAAGGACCTGGATCTGGCGGAGAAGAACGTGTACCGCTTCTGCTGGATTGTGGATTTCCCGATGTTCGAAATTGACCCGGAAACCAGGCGACTGACCTTTTCGCACAATCCATTCTCCATGCCGCAGGGCGGGATGGAGGCTCTGACCATACAAGACCCGCTGCAACTCCTTGCGTACCAGTATGATATTGTGTGCAACGGCGTGGAATTGTCCAGCGGCGCCATCCGCAACCACCGGCCGGACATCATGTTCAAGGCCTTCGAGATCGCCGGGTATTCGCGCGAGGAGGTCGAGCGGAAGTTCCCATCGCTGGTGAATGCGTTCCGGTACGGCGCTCCGCCGCACGGCGGCATTGCGCCGGGGATTGACAGGATAGTGATGTTGCTGGCCGGGGAGTCGAATATTCGCGAGGTGATCGCCTTTCCAATGAACCAGCGCGCCCAAGACCTGATGATGGGCGCGCCAAGCGAGGTCACAGCGCGTCAATTGAGGGAACTCCACATCCGTCTTGACCTTCCACAACAGGGCGGAAAGATGAAGGCGGAAGATGGTTCAGGTTGGAAATAGCGCATACTCCTCTGCCCACCGGCGAAGGTGGGACCTTCAATCATGAACCAGCGCAACGGTCTCGCGCTTCATGATCCGGCCTTGCTTCCTGGCGCGCGGTGTGATAGGTAGCGACTCCTTAATTTTGACTTGAGTCGCGCGGGCGGATGGCGCGGCGAGGAGACCACGCGCGCATGGACGAGCGGTCGGCCTATATTGCACTCAACATGATGGAGAAGGTGGGGCCTGTCACAGTCCGCTCGTTGAAAGACGCGTTGGGGTCGGCGGCAGCCGTCTTCGATGCGGATAAGGACGACTTGCGCAGGGTGCGCGGCGTTGGGCGCGACATTGTCGAAGCCATTGTCGCCAACCGCGGATCGGTCGATTGGGCTGGTGAACTGGCCAGGACGGACCAACTCGGCGCGCGGATCGTGACGGCCGTTGACGAAGAATACCCGCCGCCGCTGCGGGAAATCCACGATCCGCCCCTGGCGCTATACGTTCGGGGCGCGCTGCAGAGCCGGGACAAGCAGGCCATCGCCGTGGTGGGCACGCGCCGCCCGACGCATTACGGGCGCGATGCGGCCGGCCGGCTGGCCTACCAGCTCGGGCAGGCCGGTTTTGTTGTGGTCAGCGGACTGGCGTTGGGGATTGATACGGCTGCCCACGAGGGCGCCTTGAAGGCGCAGGCGCGCACGCTGGCGGTGATCGGCGGGGGCCTGGATGTCGTCTATCCGCCGTCAAATCTCGGCTTGGCCGACCGGATCGCAGCGCAAGGGGCGGTCCTTTCCGAATACCCGCTCGGCTGCCAGCCGGACAAGACGACCTTTCCGGTGCGGAACCGCATCGTGAGCGGGTTGTCCATGGGGGTGCTGGTGGTGGAGGCAGGGCGGCAGAGCGGGGCCATGCACACGGCGCGGCAGGCAGCGGAGCAGGGGCGCCCGGTGTTCGCCGTGCCGGGCCGGATTGATTCCCCGGCCTCCCAGGGCTGTCACGACCTGATCAAGCAGGGCGCTCGGCTGACCGAATGTCTGGACGACGTGCTGCAGGAATACGAGTTCTTGCTGCCGGCGCATGCGCTGACGGCCGCAGCCAAGGCGAGCGTCGTCAGGGTGGCGCTGACCGCCGACGAGGAGCGGATCGTCGAGTCGCTCGGCCAGGGCGAGATGGACGTGGATTCGCTGATCCGGGCCTGCGGCTTGGATGCCGCCACAATCGCTTCCCTGTTGCTTGGACTTGAAATGAAGCGATTGATCCGTATGCTGCCCGGACGCATCGTGGAACTGAGAAGAGAATGACGATTTTCGATTTGCCGATGTGGCATTGGAAGATTCGGACGGCGGCGATCGAATCGGCCGGATTGAAGGGATAACATGGCAGACAAGCTCGTGATTGTGGAGTCGCCGGCAAAGGCGAAAACGATCAATCGGATTCTCGGGGCCGACTATGTGGTCCGGCCTTCGATGGGGCACGTCCGCGACCTGCCGGAACGAAGCCTTGGCGTGGATGTGAAGAACGGCTTCAAGCCGAAATACGTGGTCGCCAAGGGCAAGCGGAAGGTGATCGAAGCCCTGGTCAAGACGCTGGCCGGATGCCACACGGTGTACCTGGCGCCGGACCCGGATCGCGAGGGCGAGGCCATTGCCTGGCATCTTCAGGAGCTGCTGCGAGACGCCAAGAACGAACGCCGGTTCGTTCGCGTCCAATACAACGAGATCACCCCCCAGGCGGTTCGCGCCGCGTTTCAGAAACCGGGCGAGATTGACATGAAGCGGGTGGACGCGCAGCAGGCGCGGCGCGTTCTGGACCGGCTCGTGGGCTACACCGTGAGCCCCATGCTCTGGCGGAAACTCCGGCGCGGCCTGAGCGCCGGCCGCGTCCAGTCCGTTGCGCTGCGGCTCCTGTGCGAGCGGGAGAGGGAGATTCTCAAGTTCGTGCCCGAGGAGTACTGGATTCTCGGCGCCATGGCGCGGAAGCTCGTCGCGCCACTGGACCCGTTCCGGGTCAAACTTGTCCAGGTGGACGGCGAGAAGCGCGAGGTCAAGTCGGCGGACATGGCTCGGCAAATCCGGGCGGACCTGGAGGGACGGTCCTTGCGGGTGTCGGACATCAGCGTGGTCCAGGTGTCGCGGCGGCCCTACCCGCCGTTCATCACGAGCACGCTTCAACAGGGCGCGTCCACCGCGTTCGGGTTCTCGCCGAGCCGAACGATGGGCATCGCTCAGAAGCTCTACGAGGGTATCGCGGTTGACGGCGAGCACGCGGGGTTGATCACCTACATGCGGACGGACTCGGTGAACGTGTCGCAACAGGCGCTGGGCGCGGCGCGGGAATACATTCGACAAGCGTTCGGTCCGGAGTACTGCCCGGAGCGCCCGCATCTGTACAAGAGCCGAGCCAGCGCTCAGGAAGCGCACGAAGCGATCCGGCCCACGGACATTGCCAGGCATCCCGACAGCCTGGCGGGCGCGCTTGATCCGAGCGAACTCAAGCTCTACCGGCTGATCTGGAATCGTTTCGTTGCCAGCCAGATGGCTCCGGCGCGGATCGAGCGCCGCGCGGTCAAGGTGGAAGCTCTGCCGGGCGCCGGACAGACCCGAACGTATCTGTTCCAGGCTGTGGTCTCGGAAGTGAAGTTTCCCGGGTTCATGCGCATGACCGGCGTGGACTTGGGCAAGCGTGAGGAAGACGGCGAGGCCGAAGAAGCGGCCGCGCTTCCATCCCTGGCCATTGGCGAGAACCTGCAATGCCTGCAATGGCTGGGGGAGAAGAAAGAAACGCAGCCGCCGCGCCGCTACAGCGAAGCCTCGCTGATCCGCGCCCTGGAGGTCAACGGCGTGGGACGGCCGAGCACCTACGCCCAGACCATCGCCACACTGATGGACCGCGCCTATGCCGACCGCGAAAAACGCGTTCTTCGGCCCACGGAACTCGGGCTGCGGGTCAATGACCTGCTGGTCGCCACCCTGAATGAGTTGTTCGACGTCAAGTTCACCGCGCGCATGGAGGAGTCCCTCGACGAGATCGAGAAGGGCGCCGTGGGCTGGGTGCGGATGCTGGACGCATTCTATCGGCGATTCGAAGGCTGGATGGAGGCGACGCGGGAGCCGCCGACCGATCCCGTCACGGTTCGCGAAGCGATGGATATGCTGGGCCGGGTCTCAAACTGGGCGCCGCCGGTCGAGCAGGACGGCCGGACCTACAGCGACGAGCGATTCGCGCGGTCGGTTGCAAAACAGCTCGCGGATGGGCGTAAGGCGATCTCTCAACGGCAGCTCGACGCGCTCCTGCGAATCGGCATCCGTTACCGGGCGCAGATCGCGGGCATGGAAGACTTCCTCAAGCGGATCGGTCGGGAGACCCTTCTGGCGGAACCGTCCGCTCAGCCATTGTCGGAGGAGACGCGGAAGAAGCTCGATCTGTTGGGAGGGCTCGAACTGGACGAGTCAGCCGCCCGGTTCGTGGCGTCGCTTGCCGGCCAGGCCGATCGGGGGCGGACGCTTTCGCCGGCGCAGATTCGCGCCATGGACCGGATTCTGGTGTCGCACCGCAAGCAGATTCCGGACTTCGAAGCCGTGGCAGCAAGTCTGGGGGTCCGCGCCGAGGCGCAGGCGGAGGACCACGAGAGCAAGCCCCTCCTGGAGGCGTTGAAGTCGGTAACCGACTGGAAGCCGCCGGTCGCGAGAGGCAATAAGTCGTTCGACGATCGGGAGTTCTTCCTGTCGCTGAGCGCGCATTTCGGTCGGAAAGGGTATTTGACTGATCGCCAGCGCGCCGCGCTCAAGAGGATGGCGGCCCGGTACCGGGAGCAGGCGCCGAACTACGACAAACTGGCGGCGGATTTCGGCATCGGCCGCAAGCCCGCGCCGGGGACGGCGAGCGATCATGGCTGAGGCGCCCCCCGATATCGCCGCGGATTCCTGCGTGGCGCATTTCCTGACGCACATCGAGAGCGAGCGGAATGCCTCGCCGCATACGGTGGCGGGCTACCGGAGCGACCTTCAACAATTCGCGCGGTTCACCTGGGGCGAAGCCGGGCGGCCCCCATATCCCTGGAGCGACCTGGACCGCTACGCCGCGCGGCGATTCCTGGCCGAGTTCCAGAAGTTGGGCCGCGCGCCGACGACCACCGGCCGAAAGCTCGCGGCGCTCCGCTCGTTTTACAAGTTCCTGATCCGCGAAGAGCGCGTCGAGCGAAACCCGTTTGCCGGCCTGCGCGCGCCCAAGCGCGCGCGCTTGCTGCCGGAAGTGCTGTCGGAAAACGAAGTGATCCGCCTGCTGGAGGCGCCGGGCAAGGATGCCGCGGCGAAACGGAAGGCGCGCCGCGGCATGGGAAACGCGGAGGCGGCCTACCTGGCGAAGCGGGACGCGGCGATCCTCGAGATGCTGTACAGCACCGGCGCCCGGGTCAGCGAGGTCGCCGGGCTCCGGCACGACGACACCGATCTGCTCTCGGGTATCGTCAAGGTTCGTGGCAAGGGCAAGAAAGAGCGGCTGTGCCCGCTTGGCGGGCCGGCCTGCGCGGCCTTGAGCGAGATGATCGAAGCCAAGACGCGCCGGTGGCCGGAGGAGAAGCGGCAGGGAAACATGCCGCTTCTCACGAACCGGCGGGGCGGTCCGCTGACCACGCGCTCGATCCAGCGACTGTTCAAGCAATATCTGGCGGTCGCCGGGCTGAACGCCGAGATGTCGCCGCACGCCCTGCGTCATTCGTTCGCCACGCACATGCTGGACCGGGGCGCGGACCTCCGCAGCGTCCAGGAACTGCTCGGTCATGCGAGCCTGTCCACGACCCAAATCTACACGCACGTAACGGTCGAGCGGTTGAAGCGGGTCTACGAAGAAGCGCATCCGAGAGCGTAATGAGTATGCGGGTTTCAGGTGTCGGTGAGACGCGATGGGCGGTCTATAACGTCCTGTTTGCGGTCGGCTATGCGCTGATGCTGCCGCGATTCCTGCTGCGCATGTGGAAGCGGGGCGGCTACCGCAAGGACTTTCTTCAGCGATTCGGCCGATACGCCCCGGAAACCCTGCGGCGGCTCCGCGACAGGCGCCGGTTCTGGATTCATGCCGTCAGCGTCGGCGAAATCGGCGTGGCGCTCCGATTCATGGAGGAACTGCGCCGGGCCGACCCGGCCGCCGCCTTTGTGCTGAGCGCCACCACGTCCACCGGCCACCGTTTCGCCGAGACGAAGATCGGCAAGGAAGACGTCCTGATCTATTTCCCGGCGGATTTCCCGGTCGTGGTGAAGCGGGCACTGGCTATCCTGGAGCCGAAGGCGCTGATCTTGGTCGAGGGCGAAATATGGCCGAACCTGGTCCGCTACGCCAAGGCGCGCGGCATCCCGGTGATGCTGATCAACGGGAGACTTTCGGAGAAGTCTTGCGCCGGATACCGGAAAGCGCGCGCGTTTTTCGCGCCGGCGTTTCGCGCCATGGACTTGATCGTCGCCCAGAGCGAGGCCGACCGCGCCAGGTACGTGGCCCTGGGCGCGGAACCCTCGCGCGCGCGGACGCTGGGCAGCGCGAAATACGACGTCGCGCGGGCCGACACGGCCGGCGCGGCTTCGGCCCGGCAACTCCTGGCGGCGGGCGGAATCGGCGAGAGCGATCTGATCCTGGTCTGCGGTTCGACCTGGCCCGGGGAGGAAAGCGCCATTTGCGGCGCGTACCGGCGGCTGCGGGAAACGTGCCCGAGCCTGAGATTGGCGCTTGCGCCGCGCCATGCCGAACGGCGCAACGAGGTGGAGGCGGATATTCGCGGGCACGGCCTGACTTGTTTGAAGCGGAGCGCCATTGGGGCGGAAGGAGACTCCTTGAAGGTTCCGGGCGGCAAGCCGGCGGATGTCTTTCTGATTGACTCGACCGGAGAACTGATGGGCTTCTACGCCTGCGCGTCGGCGATCTTCGTGGGAAAGAGCCTGTGCGGCCGGGGCGGCCAGAACGTGATCGAGCCTGCCATGCTGGGCAAGCCGGTAATTGTGGGGCCGCACATGGAAAACTTCTCCGCAGTGCTGGCGGATTTCTTGGCCGCGGATGCGATCGTTCAGGTCAAGGACGCAGCCGGATTGGAGGCCGCGCTGAGGCGGCTGCTGGGCGACGCCGCCTTTCGAGCGAGCCTGGGCGAGCGGGCGCGGAGGCTCGTGGAAACGAAGCGAGGGATCCTCCGTGAAACAGTCCGTCTGATGAGGGGGGCGATTGGGTCGGTTTCATAGACGGCGCCGCGCGCGTGTTCGGCCGCCGTGTGGTTCGCACACCCTGAGAATCAACCCTTTCCCGGATTTTCTTCCTTCTGCCTTGCGCCACTACTACACTCCCCCACCCGCGAATCTGTAGCAAGCGCGATCTGAGTGGCAATTCCCCGGATATGCTGCTACCTTGCCGGTATGGCCATGACGAATGGAGAGGACGCGGTTTATGACGCTTCGCGACGGCGAGAAGAAGGAGATTGAACGGGAGTAACTACTCAGGTGCCCGCCCGCAGCGGGCGCGCACCTGAAGGAATTGGCCC